>DBFMRS010000186.1:0-7889 GCA_048387515.1 Collinsella sp. | reverse complement strand
GCTCTACGGAATGGCAGGGTTGCGGTTGGGGTATCTGATCAGCGGAAATGCCCAACTCATCGAGGGGATTCGTCGGGCGGGGCAGGCGTGGCCCGTCTCCTCGGTCGCCGAGGCCGCGGGCATCGCCGCCCTGGAAGACGTCGAATACGTCTCGCGCACGCGCGATGTATTGGCGGGCGAGCGAGCGTGGCTTTCCCACGAGCTCGCCTCGCTCGGGCTTTCCGTCGTGCCGTCGGATGCGAACTTCCTTTTAGTCCGCACGCCGGCGAAAGACATCCCCGAGCGCCTGTATAAACAGGGGGTTTTGGTCCGCACGTGCGACTCGTTTTCGATACTGTCCCGTTTCTGGTGCCGCGTCGCCGTGCGCACGCACAAGGAGAATGCCCGGCTTGCGATGGCGTTCAGCCGCGCGCTTCGGGCTGAAGGCGCATCGGGCGAAGGCGAACCCGACGAACGGGGCGGCGCTTCTTGCAGCGGCGCTATGGCGGGCGCGGATGGCCGAGGCTCGGCGAAGGAGGTCGATACCCGTGGGTAGGGCGAAGCCCATCATGATCCAGGGCACCATGTCGAACGCGGGGAAGAGCCTGCTTGCGGCGGGGCTGTGCCGTGTGCTTTCGCAGGACGGCCTGCGCGTGGCTCCCTTCAAGAGCCAGAACATGGCGCTCAACAGCGGTGTCACGGCCGACGGGCTCGAGATGGGGCGCGCTCAGATCATGCAGGCCGAGGCGTGCGGCATCGCGCCCGACGTGCGCATGAACCCCATCCTGCTCAAGCCCGAAAGCGATCACCGAAGCCAGCTCATCGTGGCCGGCAAGGCGCAGGGAGCCTTCGCTGCGAGGGACTACTTCGCGCGAAAGAAGGCGCTCATGCCGCAGATTTTGGAGGCGTTCGATTCGCTCGCGGAGGAAAACGACATCATCGTCATCGAGGGCGCCGGCAGTCCCGTCGAAATCAACCTTGCCGAAAACGACATCGTCAACATGGGGCTCGCGCGCGCCGTGTCCTCCCCCGTGCTGCTCGCGGGCGACATCGACCCAGGCGGGGTGTTTGCCCAGCTCTACGGCACGGTCGCGCTCCTTGCGCCCGAGGACCGCGCGCTTTTGCGGGGGCTTATGGTGAACAAGTTCCGCGGCGATGTGGAAATCCTGCGTCCGGGTTTGGCTCCGCTCGAGAAAATGTGCGGGGTTTCCGTCGTGGGGGTCGTGCCGTATCTTACGCTCGACCTGGACGACGAGGACTCGCTCGCGCCGCGCCTAACTGCCCGCGAGGCGCGCGGCGTCATCGACGTCGCCGTCGTGCGCCTTCCGCATCTGTCGAACTTCACCGACTTCGACCCGCTTTCGCGCGTGCCCGGCATGGGCGTGCGCTACGTTTCCTCGACGACCGATCTGGGCCGACCCGACCTGGTGGTGCTTCCCGGCTCGAAGTCCACGGTCGACGACGCGCGCTGGCTTGCGGCTAGCGGCATCGGAGCCTGTGTACGCGCGCTTTCGGGCGCGGGCACGCCGGTGCTCGGCATATGCGGAGGCTACCAGCTTTTGGGAGACGAGCTTTCGGACCCGCACGGCAGGGAAGGCGCTGGCACCGCGCGCGGGCTCGGGCTCATCCCTGCAAGTACGGTGTTCAAGGAGGAAAAGCGCCTCGCCCAGTCGGAGCTGCGCATCACGGGCGCCCAAGGCGCGTTCTCGGTGTGGAACGGCATGACGGCGCGTGGGTACGAGATTCACGACGGCGAAACGACCGTCTCCTGCGCCCCTGGGGGCACGATTGGCGGCAAACCAGAAGGCGCGGCCTGCGGAAACGTGTTCGGAACCTATCTCCACGGCCTGTTCGACGAACCGGGGGTGGCGCTCGCCCTCGCGCGCTCGCTCGCGCGCATGCGCGGCCTGCCCGAGAGCGTCGTGGGTGCTGCGGGCGCGGCGTCCGCGGCCGATCACCGTGCGCGCGAGTTCGACCGCCTGGCCGACGTCGTGCGCGGAGCGCTCGACATGGAGTATGTCTACCGCATTATCGAGGAGGGCGTATGATTCACGTGTATCATGGCGACGGCAAAGGCAAGACCACGGCGGCGATGGGCCTCGCCCTTCGCATGCTCGCCGCAGGCCGCCGCGTCGTCGTCGTGCAGTTCCTGAAAGACGGCGAAAGCGGGGAGGTGCGCCTGCTCGCCGAGCATTTCGGCGTGCCCGTGTTCGCGGGGAAGGCGTCGGACAAGTTTACCTGGTCCATGACGTCGGAAGAACTTGCCGCGACGCGCGAGCTGCACGATGGGAACCTCGCTTCCGCGCTCGCCGAGCTCGAGGGCGCGCAGGAGGGGCTGCTCGTGCTCGACGAGGCGCTCGACGCGCTTTCGAAGGGGCTTGTCGACGAGGCGCTCGTGGACCGCGCGCTCGATATGTCCGCGCGCGGCGTCGAAGTAGCGCTCACCGGGCGCGCGCCTTCCCGCAAGATCGTGGAGAAGGCTGACTACATAACCGAGATGCGGTGCGAGAAACACCCCTACTCTCAGGGGATATGTGCAAGGGAAGGAGTGGAGTACTAGATGGATTCCAAGGAGATGGCGCCCGGCGACATCGAGCGGCGCAGCTTCGAGATCATCACCGAAGAGCTCGGCGGCCGCACGTTCCCGCCGCTCGAAGAGCCCGTCGTGAAGCGCGTCATCCACACCACTGCCGACTTCTCGTACGCCGATTCCCTCGTGTTCACCCATGATGCCGCGCACTGTGCGCTCGACGCACTGCGCGCAGGGGCCACGGTGCTCACCGACACGAACATGGCGCTCGCAGGCATAAGCAAGCCCGCGCTCGCGAAGCTCGGCTGCAAGGCCGTGTGCTACATGGCCGACCCTGATGTCGCCGCAACGGCGCGCGCCGCGGGCACGACTCGCGCCGTTGCGAGCATGGACAAAGCTTGCCGCATCGAGGGTCCGCTTATCGTGGCCGTCGGCAACGCTCCCACAGCACTTCTGCGCCTCGCCGAGCTCATGGACGCGGGGAAGATCGCGCCCGCGCTCGTCGTTGGGGTGCCGGTCGGGTTTGTGAACGTGGTCGAGGCGAAAGAGGAGCTACTCGCGCGACGCGTGCCGGCCATCGTCGCGAGGGGTCCCAAGGGCGGCTCGACTGTGGCGGCCGCCATTATGAACGCGCTGCTCTACCAGATCACGCGCACGGGTGGCGCGAAGTGACGGCCCCCGCATCCGCGCCGGCGCTGCGCATCTTCGCCGGCACCACCGAGGGCCGCCTTCTGTGCGAATGGGCGAGCGGGGCGGGCATCCCCGCCCGTGCCTACGCGGCAACCGAGTACGGAGGAGAGCTTTTGGGCGAGCTTCCGGGCATCGAGGTGCATGCGGGCAGGCTCGACGATGCCGACATGGAGCGCGAGCTTTCCGGCGCGCGCGTCGTCGTCGACGCCACGCACCCCTTCGCTACGCTCGCAAGCGGCAACATCCGGGCCGCTTCGCTCGCCGTGGGTGCACGATGCCTGCGCCTTGCGCGCCCGGTCGAAGCGTTGCCCAAAGGCGTCGTGTCGGTCGCGTCGATCGCCTGCGCGGCGCGCTTTCTCTCCGAGAACCCGGGTCGCGCGCTTCTCACGACGGGGAGCAAGGAGCTTGCTCCCTACACGCGCGTCGCCGATTTCGCGGAGCGCTTTTTCGTGCGTGTGCTCCCTCTGCCCGGTGCTATAACGAAGTGCATCGACGCGGGGTTTTCGCCGTCGCACGTCATCGGCATGCAGGGGCCCTTCACCCGCGAGCTCAACGAGGCGATGCTTCGGCAGGTGGGCGCCCAGTGGCTTGTGACCAAGGACTCGGGAACCGTAGGCGGCACGGCCGAGAAGATCGCCTCCGCGCGCGACGTGGGAGCGCGCTGTATCGTGGTCGCCCGTCCCGCCGAGGGAGGCGGGGCCCTTTCGCTTAGGGAAGTGGAAGACGCGCTCTTACGGGAGTTCGCGCGCTAGGCGCTCGCCGCGCATGCGTGCCCTCCCGCCTGCGAGGAGGAGCGCCCCGAGCAAGCTCGACCCGTACAAGCCTGTCATCCGCCAATCGCTCGAGGACGACGCACGGAACTGGCGCAAGCAGCCCTTCAATAAGTTGCGGTGAAATAGTGTCTGTTTTTGCTGCTTGATAGCATATTCAGTCCCTAATTCACCGCAACTTGTTGGTGGTGGCTTACTGGTAGCGTAGGCACTCCACCGGGTCGAGCTTTGCCGCGCGTCGAGCGGGATAGAAGCCAAAGATTACGCCGATGCCGACCGATACGGCGAACGCGATCAACACTGTCGTAATGGAGAAGCTTGGCGTGATCGTCCCGGTAGCTCCAAACTCGCTCATGATACCCGAGCTTGCGGCAAAGAACGTGAGTCCCCATGCCAGCAGATAGCCAATCAGGACACCCAATAGTCCGCCGGTGACGCACAGCGCCGAGGACTCGGCCAAAAACTGCGCGGTGATATCGCGACGACTGGCGCCCAGAGCACGGCGGATGCCGATCTCGCGGATGCGTTCAGATACGTTGGTGAGCATCATATTCATAATGCCGATACCGCCGACAAGCAGCGAGATGCTGGCGACAGCACCCATGATGAGCGAGAATGCGCCCATAAAGGAGTTGAGTGCATCGATAGCGCTTTTCATGGAGGTTGCCGATACACTGTCGTACTCGTCCTCCTCCTCGATGCCCTTCATCGCGCGCACCTTGGACTCGATGGTTTTGCAGAGCTCATCCATGTCCGTGCCCTCGGCGGCAAGTGCCGTCACGCTGGGGAATGAAGGATTCTCGTCGCCAAACAGTCCGGAGATAGTTTCGCGTGGCATATACAGCGTGAGCGAGCCCATGGAGTCGCTGCCGCCATCAATCACGCCTACAATCTGCACCTCGCCGTTGGACACCTTGATGGTTTTCCCCAGCGCATCCTGTTCGTTGCCGTAAAGCTGATCGGCGCCGTTGCGGCTGATGAGCGCCACGCGCGAGCCTGATTGGGACTCGGCCTGGGAATAGGTGCGCCCCGCAACGAGCTTTCCGGCCCCCACGGCGTCGAGCATGTCGCTATCGACACCCTGTGCCATGACGGTATAGCTTTTATCGCCGGTCTTGTACTCGGTATACGCGCTGTCGACAATGCCGATCTGCTCTATCTGCGGCACCAGTTTTTGAAGCTTCTCGATGTCCGACTCTGTGAGTTCTTGCGACGAATAGATTTGCACCATGCGTGCCGCATTGAGGCCCAGGCTGTTGACCAGGCTGTTTTGGATGCCGCCGATGAGCGAAGTCATGGCGATAACCGAGGCGATGCCGATGACAATGCCCAGGATGGTGAGCAGGCTGCGCCCCTTGTTGGCCTCGAGCGAGTGAAGGGCTTCCTGGATGAGATCGCGGGCGCTCATGCCATCTCTCCTTTCGGCGGGTTGGCGGAGGCGGAAATCATGGGCAGGCTATCCACGGCGCTGCGCAGGGTCCGCGGTGCATGTGGAATATACGCGCCATCGTGAATGCGACCGTCGCGGATGGTCACGGCACGGTCGGCCTCGGCGGCGATGCCGGGGTCGTGTGTGATGAGCACGATGGTTTTGCCGCGCTCCTGAAGTCTATGGAAGGTCTCCATTACAAGCGCTCCAGTGGCGGAGTCCAGGTTTCCCGTCGGCTCATCGGCCAGGATGATGGGTGGGTCATTGACGAGGGCGCGCGCGATTGCGACGCGCTGCATCTGGCCGCCCGAGAGCTCGGATGTGCGGTGGTCCCAGTGGTCGACGGGCAGCGTGACAGCCTGCAGCGCATGCACGGCGCGCATTTCGCGCTGGCTACGGGGCACATTGGTGTAGGCCAGCGGCAGCATCACGTTTTCGATAACCGACAGGCGCGGCAGCAGGTTGAAGCTCTGAAAGACAAAGCCAATGCTCAGGGCGCGAACTTCGGTGAGCTCGTCATCGTCAAGCTCGGCCACGTTGAGCCCTTGCAGGTAGTAGCCGCCCGCCGTCGGCTTATCCAGGCAGCCTAGGATGTTCATGAGCGTCGACTTGCCCGAGCCCGAGGGGCCGGTGATAGCGACGAAT
Source organism: Collinsella sp. (assembly GCA_048387515.1). Taxonomy (GTDB): domain Bacteria; phylum Actinomycetota; class Coriobacteriia; order Coriobacteriales; family Coriobacteriaceae; genus Collinsella. The sequence continues at coordinate 1,846 of DBFMRS010000186.1, read as the reverse complement.
TCGCCGGGATTTACCGCCAGGCTCACGTTGTGCAGGATGTGGGCGCACCCCGCCTCGCTCTCAAAGATGCGGTGCACGTTGCGGATGTCGATAACGGGACGCATTACATGCCCTCGTCGGCAGACATACTGCCCGAATCCGCGCCGTAGCCGCCGTCAGCCGTTGCGTCCGCTCCGGTGTCCATGACGAGGGTGTCGCCATCGCGCAGCTTGGTAACCGGCACGTTGGGGTTGATCTCGTTGCCCTGGTCGTCGCGCTTGACCTGTGTCTTGCCGACTACGGCTTCGTTGTCGTTTTGCGTCACGACAGTCACCTTCACGCGACGGGTCTGCTTGCCCTCGTCATCGGTCGCCACGTTGACGTAATAATGTTCGCCGTCTTCGGTCATGAGCGCCATCGTCGGCACTATCACCACGTCGTCGAGCTGCTCGGTCACCACCGATACCTCGGCCGTCATGCCCGGCTTCAGGCGCGCGTCGGGCGCCTCAATGAGAATGTCGACGTTAAAGGTTACGCTGCCGCCGCCACCGTTGGCGGCGTCGGAGTTTGCCACCGATGCGATAGCCGTGACGGTGCCCTGGCTCACGATATCGGGAAACGCAGGATACGTGACGTTGGCGCTCTGCCCAACGGCGATCTTGGCGATGTCCTTTTCGCCTACCTGCACGGTCACCTTCATCTTGGATAGGTCGGCGATCTGCATGCACTGCTTGCCGCCGCTCGTATCGCTTTCGCCCATGATCATGCCGCCTGTTACCGTGGCGCCCACCTTGGCGTTGAGCTCCACGATGCTACCCGAGCTCGGGGCCGTGACCGTACGGCTGGCTGCCTTGGCGTTCGCCTGATCGAGGTTTGCCTGGGCCGATGCGAGGCTGCGCTGTGCGGCCGATACGGCGTTTGTGTCCGCTGATGCGGCGGTGATGCCAGCTGCTGCGGAAGCTCCATCATCGTCCGTCGTTGGGGTGGCCTGCGCGGCAGCGGCGGCTTTCTGCGCGTTGGTGAGGTCTTCCTGGGCGGCTGCAACTGCACGCTGCGCCTCGGCAACGTTGCGATCGAGCTCGTCGTTTTTAATGGTCATAAGCACGTCGCCCACGTTAACGGATTGGCCCGGCTGAACGTTGATCGAATCGACCGTGCCGTCGACAGAAGGGGAGACCACTGAGGACGAAATGGGTTTGAGCTGGCCTTTCGCCTCGACCGTTGTGGTAAACGTGCCCTCGGTCACCATGTCGGTCACAGGCCCGCTAGCGCCCTGTGGCTGCGCATTGATAACCAGGGTTGCGACAATGGCAATGAGCGCGATGGCACCCACGACGCCGGCGGCAAACCCGCGTCGAATCAGCTTTTTGCGCCGACGTTCGGCACGTTTTGCCTTGAGCTTGGCGTATGCCTCTTCATCGGAAATCTCGGCCGCATCGTTCGCGCGTCCGTTCTGCTTATCGGCATGCACGTTTGTAATCAGAGGAATCGTTTCGGTGGCACCTTCGGGCGTGTGCTCGGTATCATCCGGGCCCGGGGTAATGGTGGGGACATTCGGCATAGCGTCTCCTTTATAGAAAGAACCTCGATAATTATATGCGCCCACCGGTTGGGGCGGGCGCATAGGACGGTTTCTTTCGGAACTGTTAGATTGGTCGCAGCGGTTCCACGTTGTAGGAATGCGCGCGTTGCACTACGAGTGGACAACCACGCACAGGCCGACTTTGATGCAGTCGTGAAGTGCCTTGGCGTCTGCCAGGCGCAGGTTGATGCAACCGTGGCTGCCGCACCACTTGTACGACTCGGCGTTATCGAAGCTCTTGTCGTTTTGCCAGGTGGCATCGTGGAAGCCGATCATATTGCCCTC
>DBFMRS010000185.1:0-5000 GCA_048387515.1 Collinsella sp. | reverse complement strand
TGGTCGCACAGGGTAAAGTCGACCTCGGCGCCCTCGGAGCGGCCAATCCAGTTGGCCTGCATCTGCTTGACGCGCTCGGGCCAGCCGGGGAGCTTCTCCAGGTCGTCGAGCAGCTCCTGAGAGTACTCAGTAATCTTGTAGTACCACTGCTCAAGGTCGCGCTTCTCGGGCTCGGTGCCGCAGCGCCAGCACTTGCCCTCGGTGACCTGCTCGTTGGCCAGAACGGTCTTGCAGGTGGGGCACCAGTTGACCGGGTTCTTCTTGCGGTAGACCAGGCCCTTTTCCCACATCTTCTCAAAGATCCACTGACCCCAGCGGTAGTAGTCGGGGCTGCAGGTCTTGACCATGCGATCCAGATCGTAGGAGAAGCCCATGCGCTTCATCGTGGCGAGCGCCTGGTCCATGTTCTTATACGTCCAGGCGGCAGCCTGCGTATTGTGTTTGATGGCGGCGTTCTCGGCAGGCAGGCCAAAGGCGTCAAAGCCGATGGGGTGCAGCACGTCGTAGCCGCGCATGCGGGCCTGACGGGCCATGGCATCGCCGATGGTATAGTTGCGCGCGTGGCCCATGTGCAGGTCGCCCGACGGATACGGGAACATCTCGAGCACATACTTTTTAGGCTTGCTGTCGTCGGTGTCGACGGCAAAGAGGTTGGAGTCCTCCCAGGCCTTCATCCACTTGGACTCAATGGCCTGCGCGTCGTAGGCAGGGATCTCGTCCTTATGATCTGTGCAATCGCACATATCAGCTCCTTTAATCTTAGCTGGGGTCGGTCGGCTTAGCTTTATTCGCTACTGCGGACAGTCCTGCGCAAGACGAAGAGCACATTTAGTGCTCTTCTTTGCGTGCGGAACTTGTAGCGAACAAAGCTAAGCCGCCCGACCCTAAGGTTGACTCGACTGATAATAGCAAATACGACAAGCGAGATGCCTGCGACTTGCAGGCATCTCGCTTTATCTAAATAACGTGGTTGATGCTCAACCTTTGATATGCAGCTCTTACCTTATCGATAGGAAACGCTCTGCTGGGAGTCCTTGACGACTACGTCGTGGGCGCCGCCTTCGACGATCGAGGTCGAGCTCACCAGGGTCAGGCGTGCCTTTTCCTGGAGCTCGGGGATCGAGAGGGCACCGCAGTTGCACATCGTGGACTTGACCTTGTAGAGCGTGCCGCCCACGCCGTCCTTGAGGGAGCCGGCATAGGGAACGTAGGAGTCGACGCCCTCGACGAAGCTGAGCTTCGCGGCACCACCCAGGTCGTAGCGCTGCCAGTTGCGGGCACGCGCAGAACCCTCGCCCCAGTACTCCTTCATGTACTGGCCGTTGACGTTGACGCGCTCGGTCGGGCTCTCGTCGAAGCGGGCGAAGTAGCGGCCCAGCATCATAAAGTCGGCACCCATGGCAAGGGCGAGCGTCATGTGGTAGTCGTAGACGATGCCACCGTCGGAGCACACGGGCACGTAGACACCGGTCTCCTCGTAGTACTCGTCACGGGCGCGACAGACGTCGATCAGCGCGGTGGCCTGGCCACGGCCGATGCCCTTGGTCTCACGGGTGATGCAGATGGAACCGCCGCCGATACCGACCTTGATGAAGTCGGCACCGCAGTCGGCCAAGAAGCGGAAGCCCTCGGCGTCGACGACGTTACCGGCACCGACCTTGACGTCCTCGCCATAGTTGGCGCGGATCCACTCGATGGTGCGCTTCTGCCACTCGCTGAAGCCCTCGGAAGAGTCGATGCACAGGACATCGGCACCGGCCTCGATGAGCAGCGGCACGCGCTCGGCATAGTCGCGGGTGTTGATACCGGCACCGACCATGTAGCGCTTGTCGTTATCGAGCAGCTCGTTGGGGTTGGTCTTGTGGCTGTCGTAGTCCTTGCGGAAGACGATGCCCATGAGGTGATCGTTGTCGTCGACGATCGGCAGGGCGTTAAGCTTGTTGTCCCAGATGACGTCGTTGGCAACCTTGAGGCTGATGTTCTTGTCGCCCACGATGAGCTGCTCACGCGGGGTCATGAACTCGGAGACCTTCGTCTGGTGGTCATCGCGACTGGGGCGATAGTCACGGCTGGTAACGATGCCCAGGAGCTTACCCTTGGGAGTGCCGTCGTCAGTGACCGGCATGGTGGAATGACCGGTCTTCTCCTTGAGCTCGATGACCTGCTCCATGGTCATGTCGGGGGTCAGCGTGGAATCGGACTGAACGAAGCCGGCCTTGTGATCCTTGACGGCCTTGACCATAGCGGCCTCGGACTCGGCGCTCTGGGAACCGTAAATGAAGGACAGGCCACCCTCGGTAGCGAGCGCGACACCCATGTCGACGCCCGAGACGGACTGCATGATGGCGGAAACCATGGGGATGTTCAGGGTGATTGCCGGCTTCTCACCGCGCTTAAAGCGGGTCAGCGGCGTCTTGAGAGAGACGTTGTTGGGAATGCACTGCGAGGACGAGTAACCAGGGACCAGCAGATACTCCGAAAACGTGTGGGACTCACCGGGAAAGAACGTAGCCATGTTTCTCCTTTTTCCATGCGACCGGTCGGCTGCAGGCCTCGTAGGACCCAGCCCAACCTTGGGCGCCCAATACTGGGGAAGTATCTTAACGCACTTTGACTGCTACAATGCATGATTTAAGAAGAGCACACGAGGGTTTGACGCAGGCTTTGCGTTTGCCCAGCAAACACTTTAGCGGGGAGACGTGGAGCGTATGAAGTACAAGACGACGGCAAAGTTGGTCATTCAAGCGTGCGACAAGGATTTGCCGGGCGTCTTCGGCCACGGCTGTGTCTTGCTGCTGCAAGGTATCGCCCGCGAGCACTCGCTCAACCGTTCCGCCAAGAGCATGGGAATGGCGTATTCCAAGGCCTGGCGCATCGTGAACGAGGCCGAAGGTCAGCTGGGCTGCAAGCTCATCGAGCGCGACGGCGCCCGCGGATCCACCCTCACCCCCGCCGGCGAGCGAGCCATAGCGGTCTACGAGGAGCTGCAGGCCGACATCAACAACGTCATCGCCACCAAAGCAAACGACCTCATCGCCAGCATCAAAAAGTAGCTGATTTGCGGAGGGCGTTGTCTAGGACGGACGCCACGACCAGGGGATTGTCGGTGCCAGCGAAGAGGCGGATGGTGCTCCCCTGCTTGCCGCGTGGGGCCGAAAGGCGCGTCGTTGCGCCGCCGGCGGGCGATGTGCGGAATTCGTCCGGCAGTATGCTGAAGAATTCGCCCGCGGTGCAGTCCATCAAGTCAAACTCTACTGCCGGGCCAAAACCGTGCTCCAGGATGCCGGTCGCGATGGCATGGTCGGGATGCGAGGTCAGCCCGGGATAGCGCACGTTGCGCACCATCTCGTTGGCGGCCAGGTACTCGGCCAGCGCACGGGCGCGGTCGAAATGCGCCTGCATGCGGGCGTTAAGCGAGGAAAGCCCACGCTCCAGCACGTCGGTCTCCTCGGCAGAAAGGTCGAGCGCCGACGCACCGCAGCCTGCAAACAATACGTGCGCGCACTCGGCAGCAGCATCCACACGATGGCGCTTGAGCTGCGAGCGCGCCACCGAAGCGGCAACGAGCTTGCGCGGAGCCTTGCCGGCGCACACGCGATCGAGCGCCTCAAGCGACAGGACGGCACCCAAACGCAGTGGATCGCAGCCAAAAGCCGACGCCACAGTGTTGTCCACAACCAGCAGCGCATGAGCCCCACGCGCCGAGCGGCTCAGAGCGCGAAGGTCAGGCACACGCAGACCAAACCCGCCGATGGAGTTCACAAACCACCATAGGTGCGGCCCCCCAGCATCAAGCGAAGCATCAAAGTTCTCGGACGCGGCGACAAACGCCTCGACGGCTGGCGAGCCCACCAGCGCGACATCGCAGCCATCAAAGCTGCGCGCAAACGCATCGGCAAAGTCATCGGCAAACGCAACCAGGCGGTCACCGGGGCGCACAATCCCCAACAGCGACAACGCCGCCGGCACATGCGAGGCCGCAAGCAACAACGCCTCACGGGCGCCGGCCCTCAAAGCCCAGGCCTCTTCTAGCTGCTGTACGCCCATACGACACCGTCCCTTCATAACATAAACCCACGATGCGGATGTTTCCCGCATCGTGGGCAACGGCTGCAGTATAGCGCCGATAGGCGATCGCGCGCCTAGATGTTGAGCGTGTGATAGTTCACGCTCGCACTCGGCGCGTCAACGGTCACGCCATAGGCCTCGGGATAGATGCGCGTCGAAAACACGAGCGCGCCATCGTTCACAAACACCTCGACCGACGAGACATCGCCAACAATGCGTACGTTACGAACCTCGTCGACGGGCTCCCAACGCACGGTACGACCGCAGCCGGCAGAAGCGCGACCCTCATCGGTAAATCGCATCTCAAAGCGCGCGGGTAGCTCGCCCTCGGCGGGCACAAACGCCAGCTTCAGCTCGCCATCAACGGTCGCGGTAAACGCGCCGTCGACACCGTCAACAACAACGTCAAAGCAGGTATCGCCGGCAACTTCCAACGAGCCCGCCCCCACACGCACCGAGGCATAATGGAGCTCAATCTCGCGCGCCGGCTGCTGCAGCACCACGCCGCCGTCACCGGCCGTAAGCTCGCGCGGCACTGTCATGCAGTGCTGCCAGCCGCACGCCACGGTGGGCGCATTGTCATAGGTCGGCTCATCGGGCATGCCCATCCAGCCGATCAGAATGTGGCGACCATCCTCGGCCGTAAACTCCTGCGGAGCATAGAAGTCAAAACCGGCGTCCCACAGGCGGAACTCACCCAGCCCATAGGCATCGTCACCACCGGTAATGTCGCCCGTTACAGGCATATAGCCCGCTGCATACACATTGCCGCGGTCCCAACGACCGCCCTCGCTCTCCGTGACTGCAAACTTTCTCTCACTTCCGTCCGCCACTTTTTTGGAAAACTGCAACCACAAAAGTTTGTTTCTCTTTTTCTGCTACTACTAATCCTGTAAAGGGCATTCCTGCCCGCTTTCGCTAAAATGACACCG
>DBFMRS010000184.1:0-3962 GCA_048387515.1 Collinsella sp. | reverse complement strand
GTTTTTTTATGCCCTATGCCGATCCAGATAGGCAGCGCGAAGCAAAACGCAAGTATGAGCAGGAGAAACGCAAACAACGGCGCACGAACTGGATGCTCGTGTTCTACGAGGATCAGTGCCCGGAGTGGCGCGAAGAGCTCGACGAGCTGGGGATTCCGACGTTGGTGTCACCGTCACACGACGCCGACGAGTGGACGGCGCGCGACGAGAAGAAGAACCCCAAGCACAAGGCGGGCACGCTGAAGGAGCCGCACCGGCACCTGCTGGCGATGTACGACAACCCCGTCTCGTACGACCAGGTGATCGAGGACTTCGGGTTCCTGAAATCGAAGAACGTGAAGTACGTCAAGAGCCTGCCCGCGATGGCTCGCTACCTCACGCACATGGACAGCCCCGACAAAGCCCAGTACGACCCGGAGGGCGTTTGCGAGTTCGGCGGCGCGGACTGGCGGGACCTGTGCGCCACGACCTCGGACAAACACCTGGCGCTGCGGGAGATGCGGGCGTTCATACGCGAGAACAACGTCGTGGACTTCTATCTGTTCTGGGACTGGTGCGACGAGCACAACGACGAATGGTCGCGGCTCCTGGACGATTCCTGCTGCTACGCCATCGAGCACTACATGAGGAGCTTCCGCGCGGCGCAGGTGGTCACGCAGGAGGATCGCGAGGCGCTGCGCGCGAAGCGCGGTGACGATGGCTGCCATACGGATTGCCAGACGGGAGCCATACAGTCGTGAAAGTCAAAAAGACGTACCGCCTCGAACAGGAAACGATAGACGAGCTGGAAAAACTATGCTCCGACAGCGGAAAATCAGCAACGGAGGTCATCGAGGGTGCCATACACGATGCCATACGCTTGCCAGACACCGAGCGCGCCGGTGAAGGATGGGCGCAGACGGTTACCGCGCTCACGGAACAGCTCGCGGTGAAGGACGATCAGATAGCGAGCCTGGGGCGGGCGCTGGAAGCGGCGCAGGAGACGGCCAAAGCCGCCCAGGCGCTGCACGCGGCCAACGTCCAGGAGCGCGCGCTGGAAAGCTCCGAGCAGAAGGAGCGCCGGCGCTGGCGGTGGCCGTGGGATCGGCAGGACGGGTAGGTTTTTCCGGGAAAATCCATGGATGACCCGAACGTGGGACACCTGCGTGGGTTGACCCGTCGTATAACGTCCGAAGGGTGTTTTCCGACGAAGGGAGCGGATCGTGGCTGAGCGAATCAAGGTGGAGTATTTCGAGGAGCCTCCGGTTGTCTTGGAGGTTGGCGGTAGGCGCTCATGGCAAGCGCAGACGACCGACCCGTTCTGCAACGTCTGGCACGAGATAACCGAGGGAAGCGATCACGTTACGCGCTGGGTAAAGAGCAGCTTCGACGGGCGCATGGTGCGCGAATCGGACGAGGTATAATGCCCTCTGCGAAACATCTTGAGTTTTGCGGCTAACCTGGTCACGGAGTGTCTTAAAAACCGCAGATCGTCGGCTCTTTCGGGGGATTGCTTGGAGCCGGAACTAACTAAGCGCCCCATCTAGAATTCTCGCAGCGAGCGGCGTTCCTACTCCATGCCCTCCGTCATTTCGTGGAACGTCACGCCGAACCCGTCGGCGATCCTCTTCATGTTGTCGATGCTCACGTTACGAGCGCCGCGTTCCACATCGGCGAGGTAAGTCGGACTCATCCCGATCCGCGCGGCGAAGCCGCGTTGGGACAATCCGCGCTCGTCGCGCAGATCCTTGATCCTCAACCCGTATTGCACCCTTATCGTGGACATGCGCCCATGTTCCGACATGGCCGGATGGCGAGTGCATCATTTTGAGTGAGCATTTAGCGCGCGACGTGGTATCGTGGTCTGGACGTAGGCATCGGAAGGATATTACGGACATGGCCATCGCCGTCCAGCTTGACGAAATCATGGCAGACCGCCGCGTGTCGCTCAACGAGCTGTCAGAAAAAGTGGGGGTCACGAACGTCAATCTGTCGCGGATCAAGACCGGCAAGGTGCGATCCATGCGCTTCTCCACGCTCGAAAAGATATGCGAATCCCTGGAATGCCAGCCGGGCGACATATTGAAGTACGTGGAGCCATATCCGCCGAGAACGAACTGACGGTGAAGGGGATTTTCGCGAAGATGCCGGATTGATGAACGCTCCCGCGACGTTGCTGGAGCAGCATTCGGGAGCGTGCTATAATGCGAGACAATCGGTGCCCCGCCCACCCGGGCAGCATCGGTTAACTGACTAAGCCGGTTTTACCTTCCAGGGGAGACCGGCTTTCTTGTTGTCCCAACACCGTCCGTCATTCGTCGCGCCTCCCGACCAGGTCGATCAGCGCGACAACCACCAACAACAACTCGCATACCGCAACGACTGTCTGTGCGTCCATGAGCACTCCTTTCGGAAGCTGCCCAGGACATGACGGAGCACCGTCGGAGATTCTACCACGGACGCGGTTCCGGCTGTCCCTCGAGCAAGGGGCGGTGCCGCTGCCAAGCTCGTGCTCGAGGTGCGGGAAGAATACCCGCAGTGAAGGAGGCGGCGAAGTCAACCAAGACCAGGATGGCGTAGGCGCTTGAAAGCCATGCGGGAATCGGAAGGCATCCGGAAATTCGGCAGTGACAGGGTGCAAGCACCCTGTACCCTCTTTCGTTTCGAGCGGAGCGAGCGAGCGCAAGCGAGGGGCGTTACATCGCCCGCCGGACACGGCACGGAGGCATCGCCTCCGGCTTGCGCGCAACCGGCGCGCTCCAGGGTTCGGGGCGGAAGCCCCGCTGCACGTTGTAACGCAAAATTTATTTTGTGTTACAACGTGCGTCTCTTGCTAACCTCCATTCTGCCGTCGAGGCCGCATAATGGGGGAATGAAGATCGCGGGGAAAGGTGGCATTGATGGATTATCGGATGTTGTACGAAAAGCTGATTGCCGAAGCCGAGGAAAACGGGCTTGGAGGTGAGTTCGTGGATTGGGGGATCTCCATCAGCAAGTGGCGTGCCGACCCGGTGGCGCTCGCCCTGTACGGCTGGCTGCTGGAAAACGAGCCGGAGGGGATGGCCGCGAAGTCGGAAAATCAAATCGACTGGGAGATGGGAATCGTCGGAATGGCATCGAGCAGGCGGCGTGAGGAAGCGGTGAAATCATGGAGGCGAAGCCCTGGGGCGGCAGAACGGGAAAACGGCGGCTTCCTTGCGACGCTCGGCCTGTCGAACACGGAGCGCAGCGCGGCGAACGAGGCCATGATCGCGGAGATTCCCGAAGTGGCGTTCTTCTAGGCGCTTCAGGAAGGTGCTCAAAGCCGCGTCGGGGGCAACGAGAGCCGTTCTGAGGCCTGGTTTCGCCCTCGCATGAGGCGAAGTCGGTTGAGATGGAATCGGAGGCCCTGCGATGGGCCTCCGTCGCTTTGATGGTCATTCCCGGTGAGCCTTCCCGTCCTTCACTGCGAGGTTTTGACCTTGGGTTTTCGGGTTGATTTGGGGTGGGGCTTTCTGCGACCCCCACCCCGGGGGATGCCGAACCCCGAACCCGGAACCCTGTTGACCTGGGGTTTTAGAAGCGAAAAACCGAGTTTTCCCAGGTCAAAAGGTTCCTTTTGAAATGGTGTTTTCCCTGGAAAGGTTCCGTAGGAACCAGGGCAAGAAAAAACCCGCCGGCGGCGAGGCGGGCGGGTCATGTTAGAATGGCCGTAGGCCGTTTGAGGTAGCAACTCAAACGACGCCGGAAACGAGACAGCAGCTCGCGCCCAGCACCACCTCGTATTGTATCACGAACGGGGGAAGTGCGGCCATGGTAGGTTCATACCATCCACGAAAACGAGTTGCCTCCGACACCAGGAGGTTTTTTTATGCCCTATGCCGATCCAGATAGGCAGCGCGAAGCAAAACGCAAGTATGAGCAGGAGAAACGCAAACAACGGCGCACGAACTGGATGCTCGTGTTCTACGAGGATCAGTGCCCGGAGTGGCGCGAAGAGCTCG
>DBFMRS010000183.1:0-85915 GCA_048387515.1 Collinsella sp. | reverse complement strand
GGCCGCCTGCCGGCGCCCTCGCCAGCTCGCTAAAAACGCTCCGCGTTTTCTTTACGCTCGCTCCTTCGCAGGTTCAAGTCCCTGCGGTGGGCCCGTAACAAAAAAGCTCCCATTGCTGGGAGCTCTTTCATTTAATGGTGCGGGCGAAAGGACTTGAACCTTCATGGGGTTGCCCCCATACGGACCTGAACCGTACGCGTCTGCCAATTCCGCCACGCCCGCGTGCAGGAATTAGAATAACGGAGCGCCATCGCGAACGCAAGAACTATTTTTGAAAAAGTTTGCAGGCATTTTCCCAAGCGGCCTGCGCAATCGCCTCAGCATCCTCGCCGGTGCGATCGACACGATCATTGACCAGCGTGTTTGCCGTGATAGAAATCATTGCCGGCTCGCACTCAAGACCACGAATGGGCTCCGGCGCCATATACGGGCAATCCGTCTCGAACAAAATGCGATCGAGCGGGGTCGCCGCAAATGCCTCGCGCACGTCGTCGTTGCGCTTAAAGGTTGCCGCGCCGCCATAGGCGATATAGCAGCCCAAACCCACAAAGCGCTCCATCGTGGCTCGATCCTCGCCAAAGCAGTGCAGTACGCAACCTGCCTGAGGCACACCCACCTCGCGCAGCACGTTGTACGCATCCATATGCGAGGTGCGCTCCCCATCCGAGTCCTCGTGCCGCAGGTGCAGCTCCACCGGCACATTGCGGCGCACGGCAACTTCGAGCTGACGTGCCATGCAATCAATCTGCACGCTATGGGGCGCCGGCGCGATGTCGTCATCGTAATCCATGTGGTAGTCCAGACCGATCTCGCCGATACCAGCGCACAAAGGGTCATCGAGCGCGGCAACGACCTGTGCGTGAATGTCGTCGGTATAATCCGGCGCGCCATAGGGGTGAACGCCAGCGAGATACTTGATCTGCGGAATATCCCGCATCGGCAGAATTTCGCGCACCAGCCAGTCACTATAGTCCGTCACGCTGCGCTTGTCGGCGATGGGGTCGAACATCGTCGCCAACAGGTCGACGCCCGCGGCTTTGGCGCGCACGAGCGTCTCGGGCACTTCTTTGCCCCAAAACGAAAGCAGATGCGCATGCGTGTCGGCAAGCGGTGCCAAGGGCACGGGACAAGCAACCGTCTTCTTTTTCTTGGTAAACGTCACGCGTTCGGCATTAGGCAACATGGATTAGCTCCTGGGCCAGACGGACAAAGTCGGCAACATCAAGCGTCTCGGCGCGCGTGGTGGGTGCGATACCGCAAGCCTCAAAGGCGGTATCGAGCACGTCCTTGGCAAAACCGTTGGCGCTCATGGAATTGCGGATGGTCTTGCGACGCTGAGCAAATGCGGCATCAATCACGCGGGCCACAAACTCGCGATCGAGTCCTTCGGGCACCACGCCGTCAACACGGTCGATACGCACGACGGCCGAGTCCACATGCGGTGCCGGCATAAAGCAACGCGGCGGCACCTCAAAGCGACCCGTAACCTGCGCATACAGGCCGAGCTTTGCCGTATAGCCGCCATAGGTCTTGCTACCCGGCACTGCGGCAATGCGATCGGCAACCTCCTTTTGAACCATGACGACGGCGCGCTTGAGCGCGGGCATCGTCTGGAAGAACTGCAGGATGATCGTCGCCGCCACGTTATAGGGCAGGTTCGCGACAAATACCGTCGGCTCACCGCCCGCAACCTGCTCAATCTGCCCCGGCGTCACTCTGAGCGCGTCGCCCATGATAAAGCGGAAGTTGGCGTAGTCGGCGGCGTGGGCATCTAGCACCGGCTCGAGCTCGGGATCGGCCTCGATCGACGTGACGCACGCCGCCTCCTGCAGCAGCGCAAGCGTGAGTGTACCAACGCCCGGGCCAACCTCGAGCACGCGCTCATCGCCCGTGAGCTCGGAAAGCTCGCAAATGCGCTCAATTACATGGTTGTCGATCAGGAAGTTCTGGCCCAGGCGATGCTTGGTCGCAAGGCCAAACTCCTCCAGCAGCTCCCTTGTTGCCGTGGGATTTGCCAAAGGCGAAGTTGTCATAGTTGCCTCCTTAGCATGGTGGCGGCGTCTTGAAACAAAAGGGCATGGACCGTTGCGGCCATGCCCTTACATCTAAACAGCAAATTGCCGATATGGCGCGCGGCGTCTTAGCCCAGGCGCGGGAACAGCGGCTCGCCCTTCTCGACGGGCTGGCCACCAGCAAGCAGACCCCAAGCGCAAATGCCCTTGAGGTCGTCGCTCGCGGCCTCGTCCTCGCAGGACAGGCGGCGCAGGGCCTCGGCAGAGGTCTGGGGCATGAGCGGCATCAGCAGGTGAGCGGCAATGCGGATAGCCTCGAGCAGGTTGTAGATCACAAATGCCAGCTCGTCAGCCTTGGCCTCGTCCTTGGCAAGCGCCCAGGGCTCAGAGTCCTCGATATAGTGGTTGGCGGCGTGGATGAGCTCCATGACCTCGTCCTTAGCTCCGCCGTAATCGAGCACGTCCATCTTGGCCATGTAGCGCTCGACCAGGCCGTCGGCGATCTTTGCCAGCGGATTGTCAAACGCATCGAACGATGCGGGCTTAGCGGGCGCGCAACCGTCAAAGTACTTGCCGCTCATGTTGAGCGAACGCGAGATGAGGTTGCCCCAGCTGTTGGCCAGATCGGCGTTGTAGACCTGCTCCATGCGATCGAAGCTGATGGCGCCGTCGGTGCCGGGGACGACGTCGGTCATAAAGTAGTAGCGATAACCCTCGACGCCCAGCATGTCGATAACGTCCTGCGGAGCGATGGCGTTGCCGCGGCTCTTGGACATCTTCTCGGCCTTGCCGGTCTCGGCATTGCGCACGGTCAGGAAGCCGTGGGCAAAGACGTGTTCGGGCAGGGCCTCGCCGATGGCCATGAGCATGGCGGGCCAAATGACGCAGTGAAAGCGGATGATGTCCTTACCCACGATGTGGAACTGCGCGGGCCAGCGATAGGCCAGCTCGGCACGTGCCTCGTCGGTGTCGACACCGTAGCCGACGGCCGTCATATAGTTGAGCAGCGCATCGAACCACACGTAGGTCACGTGGCCCTCGTCAAACGGGACCTGAATGCCCCAGTCAAAGCTCGTGCGGCTCACGGAAAGGTCGTTAAGGCCGCCCTCGACAAAGCTACGCACCTCGTTCATGCGGAACGCAGGCTCGACAAAGTCGGGGTGCTCGTCATAGAGCTTGAGCAGCTTGTCCTGGAAAGCGGAAAGCTTAAAGAAGTAGGACTCCTCCTGCACGCGCTCAAGCGGACGGTGGCAGTCGGGGCACAGGTGCTGGCCGACGCTGCCGTACTCCTCGTCGCCCTTCTGGACCTGCGTATCGGTGAAGTAGGTCTCGTCAGGCACGCAATACCAGCCGTCGTAGCTGCCCTTATACAGGTAGCCGGACTCCTTCATGCGCTTCCACAGGTACTGCACGGCATGATGCTGGCGCGGCTCGGTGGTGCGGATGAAGTCGTCGTTGGAAATCTCGAGCTTGCTCCAAAGCTCCTTGAAGTGCGGAGCTTGGCTGTCGGTCCACTCCTGCGGCGTCATGCCGTGCTTGGCCGCGGCCTCGGCGACCTTCTCACCGTGCTCGTCCATGCCGGTCAGGAACTTGACGTTATAGCCGGCGGAGCGGCGATAGCGAGCCTGAACGTCGGCGATGATGGTGGAATAAGCCGTGCCCAGGTGCGGATCGGCGTTGACGTAGTAGATGGGCGTCGTGATAAAGAACGAAGGCTTGCTTTGATCCATGGGGTTTGTCCTCCAGAAAAACGTTGCATACAGGGGATGATTCTAGCGCAAGGGCTGGATATCCTCCATCTATTGCATATCGAGCACTATGGCATAGACATCGCGCTTGCGGCGCGAATACTTCTGAGACAGGCGCTTGGCCACCGCAGAGGCGGGCTCCCCCTCCTCGAGCGCGGCGCGGATATCCTCGCGCAGGGCCTCGTCGGAATCCGCTACCGAGGCGCCAACCGGCACGATGCCGGCATCCTCGTCCTCGCTCGGCGGCGCGATGACCAGCGCAATCTCGCCCTTTACCTCGCCGCGAGCACGCAGCTCTTCGGCGAGCTGGGCGGCGGGCCCGCGCAAGACCTCCTCGTGCAGCTTGGTGAGTTCGCGGCAGACGGCAACCTCACGCTGGGAAAAGACCTCCGCCACGGCCTCGAGCGTCGCCACGATGCGATGTGGAGACTCGTAGAAGATGAGCGCACCGGGCACCACGGCAAGGCGCTGCAAACGGCGCACACGGTCGCCGTGCTTCCGGCCCAAAAAGCCCTCGAAGAAAAAATGCTCGCAGGGAATGCCGGACGAAACGAGCGCCGTGACGCAAGCGGAGGGCCCGGGGATAACCTCTACGGGCACATCGGCCTCACGCGCCGCCTTGACCAGCGCCTGGCCGGGATCGGACACACTCGGCATGCCGGCGTCCGAGGCAAAGGTGAGGGTCTCCCCCGCCAGCAGACGGTCGACCAGGCCGGCGGCGCGGCTGGCGATCACATTCTCGTCGCAACGGACAAGCGGTTTGGAAATGCCCAGGTGCATCAGCAACTTCGACGTCACACGCGTGTCTTCGCAGCAAATGGCATCGGCGGCGGCAAAGGCCTCGCCAACGCGTGGGGACAGGTCACCCAGGTTGCCGATGGGCGTGCCGACCACATAGAGTTTGCCCGTATGGGCGCTGTTTTGCGTCATATCAACCTATTCAATCATGCCGCGCTCGAGCGTGCCGAGCGCCGCGCGGGCGTCCCATGCTGCAATGCGCTTCTCGGTCTTCCACGTTTGGAAGAACCAACCGGCAGCCGGCGCAAACGAAGCCAGCTGATTGGCGATAAACACGCGCTCGTAGGCATTGCGGCCCTCGGGCGTAACCGACGAGTTGGCAAAGATCGCCGCGCCCGACCATTCGCCCACCAGCACGGGGAACCCAGTTGAAATCGCTTCTTTAAGCTCGCGCTTGTTACGCGAAATCGCCGTCGTCAGCCCGCGGGGGCTCGTGATGTCGAGCGCATGCTCGTCGCGGTAATGGTACAGGTGAAGGTCCATGTAGACGTTCTTGTACTTGGCGCCGCGCATAAAATGCTTCCACTCGCTGGGATGCCCCGACGACGAGAAAACGACGATCTTATCCTCGGGCATATACGAACGGACGAGCTCGTAAGCATCGCGATAGAAATTGCGCAGGTAGTGAGCAGGAATGCCATCCGTCATGGTGAAGAGGCTCTTACGGACACTCATCTGCGGCGTATCCAGCAGCTCAATGCCCAGCAGGCTCTCGGCCTCGCCGTAACGCTCGGCCAAGCGCTCGAGCACGTCAAGTGCGACATGGCGGCCGTTAGTGGACGAATGCCACTCGGCAACAGCCTCTGGCGTGGTGGGCGAATCATTGGAATCGCCCTGGCCACCGGGCACAGTTGCCAGATCGAGCAGCACGCGGATGTCGTACTTGGCAGCCCACTCAATTGCACGGTCGATGTAGTCGACAACCGAGATGTAGGACGCATCGGACTCCTGCGAACCAAAGGCATACCAGGGAACCGGCAGACGCACGGCATTGAGACCGATCTGCGCCATGCGGCGAAAATCGTCCTCGCTCACAAACGTCTCGTAATGACGGCGCATGCACTCGTTATAGGCGGCGGTGCCCATGGCCTCCTGTAGCTCGGCCGCGTTGGATGCACCGGTCGCCGCATACAGCGACGGGGTCACCCAAGGCTCGGGAATAAACCAGCCAGAGAGATTAACGCCGAGTATCCTCTCCATCACTGCCCCCTTCGGATCGTGCAGGCCGAGCCTGCATCGTATTGCATAGGAAAAGTATCGTTTTGAGTATACCCACGCGTGCGGGCAGACGACCGAACGGTCTGTAAAGTGGCGCAAAAGCGGAAGGAATGTCTGGGACGGGCGGGTACGAGCTGGTGCGCCGAGATGTACACGCACGTCGGAAGCAAGCTCCGGAAAGCGCATCCCATTCTTTCCCTCAATAAAGAGATGCGTTTTCCGCGGACGCTACATAAAAGAAAAGGACCCCTTTGCAGAGGTCCTAAACAATTCAAGGTGGCGGGGAAGGGAATCGCGTCCGCGCGCTGCGCGGACGGACCGCTGCGGCGCTTACGCGCCTTGCGAGCTACGCTGGCAAACGCTTACGCGTTTACTCAGCTCCGCGCCCTCACGGGGTTCGATTCCATGTGGGGGCTGCATAAAAGAAAAGGACCCCTTTGCAGAGGTCCTAAACAATTCAAGGTGGCGGGGAAGGGAATCGAACCCCTGACACGAGGATTTTCAGTCCTCTGCTCTACCAACTGAGCTACCCAGCCATTTGAGGTGTGCCTTGTTTCAAGGCTTGATTAGTATAACCAAGGACGCGTTCCGGTCAACCGAGAATTTTAAAAAAGTTTTTGAGCACAGCCTCGGTTCTATAAATCGGCACGTCAGAGGCATCAGCCGACAGCAAGAAGTTTTTCACTCAGAGCCGCACGGGCAAACTCACTTGGCATCATCCCCTCGGCAGCCGCCAGTCGACGAATGGCCTCCTTCATTCCCAGAGGAATCTTGACCGACAGCGTTGCCGTCCCCTCACCTGAGAGTGGGGGCCGTCCATGCACGATTCCACCAACGGTGTGTTCGCCATCCGGAAACTCTCCGCGCTCGTACGACTCGCACCACGCGTCAATCATTTCATCCGTTACAACCTGACCATTAGCGGTCGCATACGCCTTGCCCATCATCGACCCCCTTTGCCGAACCTGTTCAATCTCCTGCCAAACTTACCCAATTTCGTATGACGGAAGTCAGCTGTCGCTAATTCTTAAGCCGGCACGCGTTGGAGAGCAGGGGTCGAAACAATGATTGAGGGACGCTCTAGTACGGCCCAGGCGCCGGGGCAGGAGCACATACGCCAGGGACGTACGTTTTCGTAGCATACGAGGACATAGCCGCGCGCATCGATGAAGGCGATGTCGATGGGATAGGCCATAAAACACGTATGGACCGAAGAGCAGCGTGGAAACGCCATGACGAGCGGCAGGCCGTTGGCGGCAACCGGACGCCGTCCCAGCATGCCGCGCAGGCGCACGACAAACGACTCCGCCACCACAAACTCGGCCGGCGTCCAACCCAGCCTGTTGAGTGCCCGCGCGTAAGCGATGTAGGACGAGACCGCGGTCACATGACCACCCCCGGACGCCACGGATCGACCGTCACCGCGCACTCGTGCGACAACGTTGTCGGCGCCCCCAGCGAAACGCCAGCGATGCTGAGAGAAGTCGGCCACGGCTCATAGTGCATGGTGCAGGTGTAGGTCCTAAACGTACCGGATAGGGAGAGCAGGCCACCATCCGATGCCTCCGCGCCTTGCTCGCTCGACACTTCGATCTGCAAGTCATAGCCTTCCATGGCATTCAGAATTTGAGTCTGGACCGTCACCGAGGCATCGGCAGAGCTTTCGTCGCCCTCCCCCTCCGACGCCACGGCGTGCGCCAACACGATGTCGGGCACCACGCGGTCGAAGCGCGCGACAGCGCTGGCAAAGATCATGACGTTGTACACGATGAGTGCCAGCACCAGCAAAACGGGCGTAACCACTGCCATCTCAACCGTCGCCTGGGCGCGCTCCTCGCGCAGACGCATGCGGATACTCATTACGACCCACCGCCCAGAGCGCCAACCAGCGTGGCGACATCGACGGTGAGCGGGATGGAGCCACCGCCGGGCAGAGGAATCTCCGCAAGTGTGAACACCGTACCGCTAATGGTGCGTTCGACTTGATATTCCAACGCCTCGCAAAGCGCCTTGGGATCGGTCACGCCCAACGGAATACTTCGCAGTTTGTCTTGCGTTTGAGAGAGACCCGCAATGTCAGACCCCGGACTCTTAATGACGTTGGCGGAATCGGTCAGCACCGGCTTTCGCAGGCGCAAGTCGCACGGTTCCAAACCTAGCGCCGCCACGGACGCCGAAACGGTATCGCCGAGCCACGATGCAATGGAGCCCAACGCACCGCCGCCCCCTCCTAGGTCTTTAATCATCTCGTCCATAAGTTCGTCGGCCGAACCTTGGATGTCTCCGTATCCCACGAGTAGCCGTCCCCAAACATCCATGACGCCGTCGAGCACGCCGGCAACGCCGCCCGAGCGTTCCTTCAATGTCGAGAAAAATCGCGAAAGCACGTTATTTTGCGCCGTCGCCTCATCGGGGGCCAGCACCGCGGCAGAGATAGCACCGCGATCGCCAAGCCTGATTGCCGTGTTAAACGAAGAGTTGAGCTCATCGGGGCTCGAGATGGCACCCGAAACCGCAAAGGCAACCACGCCGTTGCGACCGGGCGGCGCGATACGCGGACGCTCACCCGAAAGCGCTTTAATGGCCTGGTCAAACGCATTGCCTGCACGGTTGGCCTCATCCTCGGTCTGACGCATGAGCTCAAGCTCTTTGTTCCGACATTTGACGTATTCCTCCAAGGCCTTTTTGAACTCGTCGAAGTGATATTCGAAGCCGTTTTCGATAGAGGTTGAAGGCGCCGCAACAGCACCAAGCGACAAAACGCCAAAATGGCATTTGCTGCATTTATCCTGTCCATCGTAATCGGCAACCGAAGCAAATCCGTTCGGCGTCCCTTTCTTATAGTTAGGGCAGGTCGTCCCGTAATGCAGATACGCCTTGTCATCGTTCACGCTCGTCGGCCACACCGCATCGGTATAGAGTTCCGTCGCCCGAACCTCATCAGAGTTGCGCGGCAGCAGCGGAATATAGGAGGAAACCCTGTCTCCGTTCTCGGTTATATGTGCCCGATCGACCTCCGCGCTCGCATAGGTATAAAACGCCTTACGCGCCGCAGACTCTGCCTTCATCTCGACACTCGAGCCGTGGGGCTTCTCATTTGTCAGACGCCAATGGTAGTAGTCCTTCGCGCGATCAAGGGCAACTTGGGGCTCCCACGTAACGCTCGATGAGTAATGCGGATTTTGAACATCGGAGAGATCCGTTAGGCTTTTCGCACGCTCCCACATGCAAGAACAGCTGCCGACCGAGCCCTTGTCAGACCCACCACAATCCGCCAGCCAAGCACGCTCTTTAGCCTTCGCCGTGTCCTCAGAAGCCTTCCGCAGCTCCTCGGCCGCACACTCTAAATCATCTGATGTGTCTTTAATGGTATCGGTCGAGATCTCTGACCCTATGAGCGCAGCGAAGTCCGACTCGGATGTCCTGGGCACGGCAAGCGCCGTACCGGTATAGGTCACACTATCGGTATCCTGCGCCGACACCGCCTGCGTGGCACGCGCGGCGATCAGATACGGCAGAGCCGTCTCGATTTTCTGTAAGCCTTCCGATGCGCTTTTGGCAAACTTGTTGCGCGTTTTAATGATCTCGATCCCGGTGTCGACCATATTGCCGGCAACCGGCTCGGCACCCGGAATGAGGATGGCGACCAGACCCGTCCCGATCGTGGCAAACCCCGCCAGCCCCAGACTCAAGATGCTCGCATCAACCACCGTGGCAGCCGTGTGATAGGACGACACTACGTTGGCACCCGCCAGCGCGCCGCTATCGGCCGCCACCTGGGTATCCCCCGCGCGCGACATGCTCCATATCGCCGCGGTCGACGAAAACAACAACGTGAGCACCGCTAGGATGACCACGGCAGAGGAAAGCGTGGTGTAGGCACCGTCTTCGATAAACAGGTCGATACCGGCTCGACCCATAAAGCCGCCTCGTTTGCGATGGCAGCTCGGACGGCGTGTCAAAACGCGTCTAGACCAGAAGCGCTTAATCCCATGCAGCAATCCACGAATCATAATCTCCCTCCAGCCATTCGGGACGCGATTGATACGAGACATCGACCTTGAGCTCAACGTAGCCGCCCTCGGCGGTACCACCCATAGCCTGCGCAAACGCACCGATCACAGGCAACGGCTTGACCTCGCCGGAAACGGACACGGACGAGACGCCACCCGCACCGGCCCGGCCAAGCTCGATATCCCACGACAACGGCCCGCCGGCATGAAAGATCGAAACGTTGGGCACTGCGGCAAGCCGGCGGCGGGTGAACTCCTTAAGATCGTCGTCCTCCGCCGTCGTCGTGGTCATGAGCCGCGCGGTCTCGGCGGCGGCAGACTCCATGACCGCGCGCGTATAGAGCAGGCACACCGGTTGCAGTGCGAGAAGGATGAGCGTCAGAAACGTCGGCAGCAAAAAAGCGGCCTCGACCGTAGACTGCGCCCGGTCCTCGCGCGCGATATCAATACAACGCGATGTCCTTAGCGCCCGCAGCGGCGTCGATAACCGACATCGAGGCAACGCCATGGGATGCCGCCCGCTCAACCAGCGCCGCCAAGCGCCCATCGGTGCCAGCACGCCAAAGCCCCGCGATCGCCAGCACGATCGATAACAGCGCCACCGTGACAATGGCGTATTCCACAGTCGCTTGGGCAACCTCTTCACGAAGAACGCCATGCATTTCACGATCCCTCCTTTGAGTTCGATGCCTGCGGGCTCAGGCGGATCACGCGCAGGCGGCACGAGGCATCGCCGGCATCCGCAGCAACCGTCACCATATCGACCCAGCCACGTCCATCGCGCACGATGGCGCCCCATACGTTGCCCTTAATATCGAGATAGCCGCTCAGGGCGAGCTGGGCCGTTGGCACCTCGCGGTAGGCGCGTAACATATCCGCCGCTGCCTCGGTCATCGGTCGGTCCTCGGACCATGCAAGCCGGACCGCAATCGCGTCGCCCTCAGGCGAATCCGTCGCAGTGCCAGACCGCTTGTCGAGCGTCCGCAGAAAGGTTTGCGCCGTGACAGCGACATCCGAATCGTCCGTATCTCGCATCTCATCATTTTGAGACGCCACCGCCGAATCTGAGCCCGAATCGGAGGCGATCCCAGGACGCTGCTGCCGCGCGGCGTTAAGCCCCCAAAGCACCGCCGCTATCGCCACGGTCAGGCAAGCAAACACCAGCAGCACCCCGATGGGGCGCTCGCCCTCTACAGGCTGTTGATGCCCTCGCTGATAGCGTTCCATAGATCTTGGACCTTGCCCTTAAATGCGACGATGGCGATAATCGCGATCACCACGAGCACGCCGACCAAGATGGCATACTCGGTGGTACCCTGTGCGCTCTCCTCCTGCAATAGCTCCTTGGCGCACTGACGAACATGTGCCGCCCGGCAAAACGCCCAGCCCTGGACCTTGCCAGCAGCGTCAGTCATCGTGTTCATGTATTCCTCCCTACATCATCCCGCCTGCTCCCAGCAGCGGGCCCAATATGGACAGAAGCAACGCCGGCAAGATGAGCGTGCCGGTGGGAATCAGCAGCTTGACGGGCGCACGCTCGATCTCGCGCTCGACCGCGGCGCGATGAGCCGCACGGATCTCGCGACTTTGAGCGGCCAGCGTCTCGGCAAGTGGGGCACCCAGGGCGAGCGCCTGCCCCACCGTGATGGCAAAGGTCTCGAGCGCTCGCACGTCCAGGTCGCGCGCAGCGGCCAACAACTCGTCCTCACGCGTGCCCACGCCCACCTGCCACGCCATGCAGGCTCGCTCAAGGCGAAGAGCCAGCACTGACCGGCGGTTGGCGCAGAAAATCTCAAGCGCCGCATCAAACGAAAGACCGGCCGAAAGACCCAAGCGAACAACATCGATCATCTCGGACACTTCGCCGAGCGACACTCGCGCCGGGCCGCCCGCTCCAACCGCGCCCTTCACTCGCGCGATCAGAGCATCGACCACCGAGCGACCCGCGGCAGCGACCAGCATCGCCTCGCGCTTGCAGGCCCCTGCGATCTTGCGTGCATCCGCCCGATCCAAACCCGTCGCGACAAATACGCTCAGGGCGCACAGGCAAGCCGCAACTGCAACCGGGGCGCTCATAGCTCCACCCGCATAATGCGCCGGATAACCACCAGGGCAACGGCGTTGAGGGCAAGACCCAGCACCACAGCGCCCGCGCCGGCAGGCGTCGCAAGACCGCGACGAAAATCTGCCGAAAGCAGCGCCAACACCGCGCACATGCCCGCCGGCATCGCCGCGACCATATGCGCAGACATGCGAGCCTGCGACGTCTTAACATCCAGGCGGCGCTTGAGCTCAATGCGCTCCCCCACCATGCTCGACGCCTCGGACAGCAAGTCGGCAAGCGGAGCGCCGGTGCGCTGAGACACCTTAAGCGCCAAGGTCACAAGCGAAAGACCGGGGACGTCGATGCGCACGAGCAAGTCATCGAGTGCGTCGGTCGCCGAGATGCCGCAATCGATCGCCGCCGCCACCCGCAAAAACTCGGTATGCACTGGCTCTTGCGCATGAGCGCCCACAAAGCGCATGCCCTGGGCCAGCGAATGTCCCGAGGCAAGCGACATGGAAAGTGCGGTAAACGCCTCGGGCATGGCCTCTTCTGCATCGTGTTGCTCGCGCCGGCTCTCAAAGCCGTCCCGAGCGGCGCCAACGGCAATCGGAGCAACAAGTCCCAAGGCAAATCCGAGGGGCGATAACGACACCATCGTTAGCAAAACGCAGCAGACACCGCTCGATAGCAGCAGAAACGCCAAACGCCCCGAAGCATCTTCGATCACGAGGCCAAGGCGATGCGCCGGAGCCAGCGATGCCCACGAACGGGCGATCTTTTTCAGCAGATCGTTTTCCACCAGCTCACGCGGCAGCTTCTCTGCCACCGTCTCGAGCGCCTGACGTGCCGGCTCCGCCGGCGGTACCTGCGGCACACGAGGTTCCGCCCCGCACGCCGTCGCGACAGAAAGCCCTGCCAAGCCCCCTACGACGAGGGGCACAGTGATCTCCATTCGTCCACCTCCTCTTGTGTGAGCGTCCCCGACCGCAGGCCTTCTGCGATAAACGGCGGCTCGCGGTCAAGCGTCCAGGTGCGCTCGGCGGCATCGAACGTCACATAGCGCTCGAGCTCTACGCCGCCCGACGCGGCGCGACGCACCCCCGAATACGAGGAGACGAAACGCCTGCCATCGGCGTGGCGCTCGGACATCACGATGCCGTCGAGCGCCATGGCAATCTGCTCCTCGATGAGCTCGCTCGGCAGATCGATGCCATAACGTGCAAGCAACGTCAGACGCACCACGGTCTCCTGTTCTGAACCCGCATGAAGTGTGGTGAGCGACCCGTCGTGGCCCGTGTTCATGGCCTGCAACATGTCGCAGCACTCGGCACCGCGCACCTCACCCACCACGATGCGGTCGGGGCGCATGCGCAGGGCATTAGTTACCAGGTCACGGATCGTCACCGCGCCCTCACCCTCAATTGAAGCCTCGCGCGCCTCTAGGCGCACCACGTGCGGATGATGCGCAAACTTGAGCTCGGCAGAGTCCTCGATCGTCACGATACGCTCGCCGGTGGAAATCTCGCACGACAACGCGTTGAGCAGGGTGGTCTTACCAGATCCCGTGCCTCCCGCAACCGCCAGGTCCTGTCGCAGCGACACCGCGCACGACAGCAGCTGCGCATACCAAAGCGGCAGCGATCCCAACCCCACGAGTTCGTCCAGCGAGCAGATGCGGTCCGAGAACTTTCGGATGGTGAGAATCGGTCCGTCAATCGCCACAGGCGGAATCACCGCGTTGACGCGATAGCCCGTTTTGAGGCGGGCGTTGACGATGGGGCTGCGCTCGTCGATACGGCGGCCAAGTGGCGAGATGATGCGGTCGACAAGCACACGGATCTGCTCATCATCCTCGAACGCATGCTCGATGGGGTACAAGACGCCGCCGCGTTCAAAGAAAGCCGAGCGGCAGCCGTTGATCATGATCTCGGTAACGGTGTCGTCCTCGATGAGCGGCTGCAACGGCCCCAAGCCCACCACGTCATCCAAAATCTCGTCGATGATGGTCTCGCGCTCGGGCGTCGCGAGATCGGTCGGCTCCTCAACATTGAGCGCCGCCTCCACCGCGGGACGCAATTCCGAGCGGGCAAGTGCCGGGTCGATATAGGCGCTGATACGCGCCACTTCGTCGTAACCCATGCGGTCCATCACGGCGCGCTTGGTGCGTCGTTTCACCGCGCGGCGACGCCCCGCATCTACAGGCGCTGCCACCGCTGCAGCGCCGGCAGCCTTAATCCTCGTTTGCAGGCTCATCGCTGATCACCCTCGCGCGACCAGGGAAGGCGGATACGCGGGCGTTCGGTGCGCGTTGCACGGTCGGCGACCATATCGCTCCAAGGGCCGACGGCGCACCCCAGTTCCACGAGCATCTCGCGCGTGGCCTCGCGCACGCTAGTCGCAAAAGCGCTGGTCTGCCCCACTGCCTCGTCAGCGCGCCCAAACGCCATGAGCGCGGCGAGATCCTGCCCGCCATCGGCGATACGAATCTTGGAACTCAACGCACAGGCGATCTCAAAGCGCATGGCGACGTCCTCGTCTGCCCCGCGCACACCGAACCGGTTGAACACGGCGCTCATGCGCGTGCGCGGCACACCTACTCGACTTGCCAGTTCAATGACGCGCGATGCCGATGTCGCGGACGATACCGCCGCATCGCCAACGACCAGGCAACGGTCGCTCGCCGCCACCGCAGCCGCCACGGCGTCGCCCCAAAAGACCGAGGTATCGATAAAGACCACGTCGGATTCGCGACGCAGAACATCAAGCAGTAGCTCCACCGGACGTGCCATGAGCTCGGCTTGCTCGGGCGCCGCGACGGGGCCCCAGAGCGTAACGCCCGGCGCCACGCGCATCGAAACAGCTACGATATCCGGCTCGGCAAGCGCGCCCGTCGCCGATGGCTCGATAAGTGCCGCCATATCGCGCGGAGCATCGACGCCTAACAAGTCGTAAAGGTTTCCAAACATCAGGTCCAGGTCGAGCACGGCGGCACGCAAGCCCAACAGCGACGATGTATGTGCCATGGTGGCAACGATCGTCGACTTGCCGCAACCGCCCGAACCCGAAATGGCGCAGATGACCGGAGCTCGATGCGGCGGAGCGGCAGTGTCTGCCGGCGGCATCGGAGGCGGCGGGACGGGCGTCGGTGGCAGCGTCCCCGTCTCCCCCGCCGCAACTACACGCTGCGTCCAAGCCGGCATGGCAGCTTGTTCGGTCTGCGAGGCAGGTTCGTTCTGTGCAATCTGCTCATGCTGCATCAGCGACAACTCGCCGCACCCGGCAAAGCCCTCAACTTCGTCGAGTTCATCCGCCAGATTCACGCCGTGCACGTATCCCATATCTACAGCCGGGGAGTCGCCAGCATGTTGCGCCGGCCCTCCAGCATCATCGTATACAAGGGGGTTCCGGGGGCGCCGACCATGCTCGGCTTCCGCTTTTCCACAATCATCAACACGCGGGCCTCTTGTAGCGCGAGGCGCCCCGGGTTCCCTATCAACAAAAGCATCGGGCTCAATCGTCATGCGCCGATCGGAATCAACCGCTCCCTCGCCCGCACGCCCGTTGCCGCATATACTGCGCGCAGCGATGACCTCGGTCGCCCCCGCGCGAAACAGCCCCTCGATATCCGACGGATCGAGCGCTTCTATCAACACGACCACGCGACTC
The DNA here is from genome assembly GCA_048387515.1 of Collinsella sp. Classification (GTDB taxonomy): domain Bacteria; phylum Actinomycetota; class Coriobacteriia; order Coriobacteriales; family Coriobacteriaceae; genus Collinsella. The sequence goes on along the minus strand of DBFMRS010000183.1, from coordinate 70,413 downwards.
ACGCGGCCTTCGGCCGTCAGGCGCGCAACAGTCTTGCGCACATCTTCGGTATCAAACAGAGACGCCGCGATGATGGCAGCCCCGCGGCGCGACGGAAACGCCCGCGCCATGGAAACCAGCCCGTCCAGGTCACCGACGCGAAGCACCTGTGCATCCGCATCACGGCCCTCGACTTCCCGCTGCAACAGCCCGTAATCGCCGCACGCGCAGCACGCAAGCCAGATCGCCTTCATCACTCGTCGCCTCCGCTCCGTTTGCCGCGCGCCGTGGCGGGAATCGTCAAGCTGACCGTTCCCTTGCCCGATGCCCCCAGCAGTTCCTTGACGTCTTCGGGGTCAGCCGCCAGCGTCACCCATTCGATCTTGCCCTCGCGCGTGGCACCGGAATCCTCACTGGTATCGATCACGTACGCGCCGCACAGCCGATCGGTTACGCCGTCTTTTTGCACATACACATCCACGTAGCTGCCCACGCCCGTGGCGCCGCCGACCGAGTGCTCGGCATCGACCGCCACCGAAACGGCGACCTTGCCCTTAGGCACCTCGAGCTTGTGGCTCTCGGCCTTGGTGTAGACATTGCAGATCACGGCGTTTTTGGGAATACGCGAAGTCGTCACGTCGCCGCGCACCTGGCGCAGCTCGGTCGCCGCGTCACGCGGCAGCAGGCTCGTCAGCCATTCCTGGGTTATGACATTGGTCTCATCGAGGGTCTCGCCCACATCGATATCGCGCGCCGCAACGCATACCTCGACGCGATCGCCCCCGTACTTGGCCAAGGTCTCAGCCTGGACCTGTTCGGCTTGCGAGCGGATCGACGAGCCGTAAACCATGCAGAGCAGAGCAGCGAGCACGCCCGCGACCAGACTGATGGCGATGCGCTTGCTCTTGTTCACGGCCGCTCCTCTCATGGCAGTGCCGGGCGAATGCCCGTACCACCATTGTCTGGGCGGTCAGAGTGCAAAGCGGCGCAATCGCGATCTTGGTTTTCGATGTCAAACCAATCACTGACCAAAAGCTGACCAGCCCGTCAAGCTCGTGGCAAGGTTTTGGTCAGCACGTCAGCAAACTGCATATTTCGAGGATTTTCCGCAGCAAAAAAGCCGTCTCCCGAACAGTTGGGAGACGGCTGTCATAGGAAAGATCAATTACAGATGGACATCGGGATCGAGCATTTGAGCGCTCACGCGCATGGATGACGCCAGGTTTTGGAACGTTTCCAGACGCAGGCTATCGATCTGCCCGGCGTCCTCGGCCTCGCGAACGGCGCAACCCGGCTCATGGGTATGCGTGCAATCGCCAAACCGGCACGCGCGCGATGCCTCGACAATCTCGGGGAAGGCGCGGGCCAGTCCCCGCTCGTGACCCACGAGCGGTAGGCTGCGCAGGCCCGGGGCATCGGCGATCACGCCGGCGTCGCCCGGCAGCGTCACCATCACGCGCGCGACGGTAGTGTGACGGCCCTGGTCGTCGCGTTCGCGCACACCGCCGGTCGCCAACGTATCGTGGCCCAGCAGTGCATTGAGCAGCGTCGACTTGCCGGCACCCGACTCGCCCAGAATCATGGCGCAGCTCCCGGCGGGCACGCAGGCACGGACCTCGTCCAGGCCGCGGCCCTCGGCAGAGGATGTCACGATCACGCGCACGTCCGGACCCACCAGGCGGCGCACGCGGTACAGATCGCGCTCGAGCTCCTCGGCATCGCAACGGTCAGCTTTGGTGAGTACCACCGCCGGTTCGGCATCGCAGTCGAGCGCCAACACCAGCGAGCGCGCCACGCGGTCGAGCAGCACCTCGCCGGCACCGAGCGCCTGCACGATTAGCACGCTATCCACGTTGGAGCAGAGCACCTGGCGCTCTCCGCGGGCACGACCGCGCCAACGCTTAAAGCTCGTACGGCGCGGCAGCACGCACTCAATCACGCCCATATCGTGCCCGGGAGCGCGGCGCACCGCCACACGATCGCCCACGGCAGGCAGCAGGACCTCGTCCTCACCGCGCGACTTGGCAAACCCCACGGCATGCTCGGCGCGGAAGGTATCGTCGGCAGTCGCCACCAGCGGAAACCCGCGATCCAAGCGCACCACGGCGCCAAGCTGCATCTGCTCGGGCCCCTCGGCCTGCGCGCAAAAGTCGTCAAATGCAGCCTGCTGAGCCGCATCGACCGGCAGGTCATCGAACGCCGGAACATCCTGCAGTGCGTCAAGCCCCGGTACACTCGCCAGCAACTCCTCAGCAGATGCGGGAGCCTCGGTCGCGAGCTTCCGACGACGATCGCGCTTAGCCCGCGCCCCCGTCGTCTTTTTCTTCGCTTTAGCCTTAGCCTTGCCCACAAACGCCTCCCAGCACCATAAATCACAACTGAGCAGGTATTTTAAATCAAAAAGAGCTGGCCGGGCAAAGCCCGACCAGCTCACAAACTTTCCCTCAGCCCTTTTCATCCGCACGGGAGAAAAGCCAGCAAGGATACCGCAGGGCCCGCCCGCCGGGAGGGGTTTCCTAAGGGCACATCCCGCAGCCGCAAAGCGGCGAGGACGTGCCCGTGGAAACCCCGCAGGCGGTCGGGCCCGAACAGGAACGTTACTCTTTTTCGACCGCGCGCATGATCGCCTTGTAGATCTCCATCAGCGGGATGATCAGGAAGGCAAGGCCCAGCGCGGCGACAACGCCCTTGAGCTCAAGCGTCACGGGGCCAAAGAACATCTCAGCAAGCGTCGGCTGAACGGTCACGATAACCGTCAGTACCAGCGCCAGCGCAGCAGAGGCCCACAGCCACTTGTTCTGCTTCTTCATGGTGAACAGCGACGCACGACGGCTGCGCATATTGAAGCAGTGGAAAATCTCGACCATGTTGAGCGTGATGAAAGCCATCATCACGCCTTCCTCGTCGGCATTGCCGGCGATCATATCGGCGATGTGGATGTAGCCCATGTCAAAGTACACGCCCACAAAGAAGCTCGCCAGCACCAGCGCGGTAATGATCAGGCCCTGGACCACGCAGTCCACGCCCATATTGCCGGCAAAGACACCGTCCTTGGCGTTGCGCGGCTTGCGCTTCATGATGTCGCCCTCGGCGTCCTCCATGCCCAGCGCGAGCGCGGGGAAGCAGTCGGTAACCAAGTTCACCCACAGCAGCTGCACCGGCTGGAAGATGGTAAAGCCGATGAGCGTGGCGATAAACACCGAGAAGACCTCGGCAAGGTTGGCTGAAAGCAGGAACTGAATGACCTTGCGGATGTTGTCGTAGATGCGACGGCCCTCTTCGCAGGCACCGATGATAGTGGCGAAGTTGTCGTCGGCAAGCACCATGTCGGCGACGTTCTTGGTGACATCGGTGCCGGTGATGCCCATGCCGACGCCGATGTCGGCGCGCTTGATGGACGGGGCGTCATTGACGCCGTCGCCTGTCATGGCGACGATCTGATCGCGCGACTTCCAAGCCTCGACGATGCGGGTCTTGTGCTCGGGCTGGACGCGGGCGTACACGCCGTAGTCCTCGATGTGTGCGTCGAGCTCCTCGTCGCTCATGCGGTCGAGGTCGGCACCGGTGATGGCCTGGCTGCGATCGGTGACGATACCCAGCTGCTTGGCGATTGCCACGGCGGTGTCGATGTGGTCGCCCGTGATCATGACGGTGCGGATACCGGCGTCGTGGGCCTCGCGGATGGCGTCGGCGACCTCGGGACGGACCGGATCAATCATGCCGGACAGGCCGCAGAAGACCAGGTCGTGCTCAAGCGCAGCGGGGCTGCAGTCGCTCGGGACCTCGGTGTAGGTACGGCTTGCCAGCGCCAGCACGCGCAGGGCCTCGTCGGCCATGGCCTTGTTGGCGGCCACGAGCTCGGCACGACGCTCCTCAGTCAGCGGAACGACCTTCTCACCGTCATAGATGTGGGTACACAGGCCAATCACCACGTCGGGCGCGCCCTTGGTGTACTGCTCGTACTCGCCATCCAGGGTTTCGACGACCACGGACATCATCTTGCGGCCCGAGTCAAACGGGGCCTCGCCCACGCGCGGGTGCTCGGCAGTCAGGCCAGTGAGGCCCGCCTTGCCGGCGTCGTTGACGAGCGCGCACTCAGTCGGCTCACCCACGGCCTCGCCCAGCTCCTCGTCCCACTGAGCGTCGGAGCACAGCGCCATGCCGGCCAGGAACTTCTCCTCAGGCGCGGCGAGCTCGTGCTTGACGACGGTCATCTTGTTCTGGGTAAGGGTACCGGTCTTGTCGGAGCAGATGGTCTGCGTGCAGCCAAGGGTCTCGACGGCAGAGAGCTTGCGGATAATCGCCTGGCGCTTGGCCATCTTGGTCACGCCGAGCGACAGCACGATGGTCACGACGGCGACCAGGCCCTCGGGGATGGCAGCGACGGCGAGCGAGACGGCGACCATAAAGGTGTCGAGCAAGGCAGTCGGGTCGGTAAGGACGTTGCCCACGCCGTGGCGGAGGATGTCAACGCCAAAGATCACGACGCAGATGATAATCACCATGATGGTGAGGATGCGGCTGAGCTCGGCAAGCTTCACCTGCAGCGGCGTGAGCTCATCCTTGGCCTCGGCCAGGGCGCCGGCGATCTTACCCATCTCGGTGTTCATGCCGGTGCCGACCACGACGGCGCGGCCGCGGCCGTATACCACGGTGGAACCCATGTAGCACATGTTCTTGCGGTCGCCGAGCGGCACGTCATCGGTGCCCGCGGCAAGCTCAATCACGTCGGCGTGCTTCTCTACGGGCACCGACTCGCCGGTGAGTGCGGCCTCTTCGATCTTCATCGTGGCGCTCTCGAGCACACGGCAGTCGGCCGGGACGGAATCGCCCGCCTCGAGCATGATAACGTCGCCGGGCACGAGCTCAGCGCTCGGCAGGTGCACGAGCTTGCCGTCGCGCAACACCTTGGACTGCGCCGCGCTCATCTCCTGCAGGGCCTCGAGGGCCTCCTCGCTCTTGGCTTCCTGGACCACGCCCAGCACCGAGTTGACGATAACGACGAACATGATGATGAAGACGTCGGCAAAGTCGGGCTCGCCCTTGACCATGCCCGTGAGTGCACTGATGACGGCGGCAACGATCAGCATGATGACCATGGGGTCGGCCATCTGCTCAAAGAAGCGCTTCCACAACGGCGTCTTCTCTGCTTCCTCGAGCTTGTTAGGGCCTGTCTTGGCGAGGCGCGACGACGCCTCGCCGGTGCTCAAGCCGAGGTGCTCATCGACACCCTGGTCGCTGAGCACCTCCGCCGCGGCGGACAGGTATTCCTTTTGCATATAGAGTCCCCTCCTGGGATTCGGGCCACTCAGCAGATTGATGCCCGATCATAATTCCCAGGAGAAGGGCAAGGGCTCATCAAGGCTGCCGTGCTGAGCGGCAGTTGATAGTGGAGCTATGGTACCCCAAAGCGGCGCGTCTAGCCAAAACATTCCAATTGGAAACACGGCTCGAGTGCAACGGTGCAGACCGTGTGATGCTCAATGTTGGTAAAACGTTTTTCTTCGACACTTCGTCAAACTGAAATATCGCCCAGATAGCAGCGGTAAGAGCAATTGATAAAAATTTTTTCATATACCGTTTTTCCCGTAAAAAATGAACTTCTTAATCGGCATACGGTCGTTTTTTTGGGGTATTCGGTCGGTATTTCGTTATAATCAACTCGATTTTATTTCTTATGGTTAATCTATCAGCGCAAGACGATGTCAGATGGAGGTCTGAATGTACAAGCGCACTAAGATTGTATGCACCATGGGTCCCGCCTGCGATAGCGACGAGACCATCCGCGAGATGATCAAGGCGGGCATGAACGTCGCCCGTTTTAACTTCTCGCACGGCTCCTACGACGAGCACCACGATCGCATCGAGCGCGTCCGTCGTATTTCCAAGGAGCTCGGTCTGCCTGTCGGCATCCTGCTCGACACCAAGGGCCCCGAGGTCCGCACCGGCCTTCTGGTCGACGGCAAGAAGGTTGCCGTCAAGACCGGCGACAAGATCGTCGTTACTGCTCAGCCCACGACCGAGGATTTCCACGGCACCGCTGAGCACATCTCCCTCGACTACCTGGCTCTGCCCTCCGAGGTCGAGAAAGGCTCCCTCATCCTGATCGATGACGGCCTGGTTGCCCTCGAGGTCGAGTCCGTCAGCGGCCAGGACATGACCTGCGTCGTCAAGAACGACGGCCTGATTGGCGAGCGCAAGGGCGTCAACATGCCCAATGTCAACATCTCGCTGCCCGCCATCACCGAGCGCGATCGTCAGGACATCCTCTTTGGCCTGACCGAGAACATCGACTACATCGCCGCTTCCTTCATCCGTGACGGCGAGTCCGTCCGCGGCATCCGCGAGCTTTGCCGCGAGAACGGTGGCGAGCACGTGACGATCTTCCCGAAGATCGAGTGCGCCCTGGGCGTCGAGAACTTCGACGAGATCCTCGAGGCTTCCGATGGCATCATGGTTGCCCGTGGCGACCTGGGCATCGAGATCAAGCCCGAGCTCGTTCCCCACATCCAGAAGGAGATCATCGCCAAGTGCAACGCGGCCTACAAGCCCGTTATCACCGCTACGCAGATGCTCGACTCCATGCAGCAGAACCCGCGCCCGACGCGCGCCGAGGTTGCCGACGTTGCTAACGCCATTTACGACGGCACCGACGCCGTCATGCTGTCCGGCGAGTCCGCTGCCGGTAAGTACCCGGTTGAGGCCGTCAAGATGCAGGCTAGCATTGCTCTCGAGACCGAGAAGTACCTCCCGGCCCACGCTCCGCTCGAGGTTCCGGCCGATGCTCACGGCACCCGCGTTGTCAACAACGTTGTGGGTATGTCCGCTGTGAACATGGCCACCACCGTTGGCGCCAAGTGCATCACCGTGCCGACGACCACCGGTCGTACCGCTCGCCTGATTTCGCACTTCCGTCCCAACATGCCGATCTGCGCGTTCTCCCGCCACGAGTGGGCCGTCCAGCAGATGATCATGTACTGGGGCGTTATCCCGCACCAGGCCGAGATTACCCAGGGCACCGTCAACGGCACGATTGTCAAGGCGATCGAGACCGCTAAGGAGCTCGGCTATGTCGAGACTGGCGATTTGACCGTCGCCACCGCCGGCGATCCCCGCATGAGCGTCCAACTCGAGGACAAGGTTTCCTCGACCAACGTCGCTTACGTCGCTCAGGTGCGCTAAATCGCACTTGCAAGCACACTTGCATTGCAAAGGGCCCGGAAGGCTTCGCCTTCCGGGCCCTTTTTCTGTACCAATGCCGGCGCACAGCAAAACACGCACCCATTTCTTTACCAAAAGCGTGAAATCCACCCTTCGAGGCCCAAACAATAAAGCCCCAAGCGCTAAAAGTGTTCGCCCGGCGGCAAAACCACACCTCACACAGGGCTGCTAAATCGTTTTAGCAAGGTCCAAATCGGCAGCGTTTTCGGAAGTGCGGGGAAAAATTGCTTGCCCCCAAGCACAAGCCCTTTTATTTCAACAAAACCCCTGATAAAGTTGGCTCAAATATCGCGTGTGATTGGCCTGTTTCTCTTTTTCCCCGCACTTCCGAAACCGATAGCTTTTCTAGCCCAGACAACGCCCAAACGATCGGATCGCTATGCCATTTCTTGCCTGCGGACCCACGGCTTTTCAGTACTATCGCATCCCGCCCCAGATACTGGGACTCTATCCGGCAATCCTACCGCCCGACCATGACCATCGCTTGGTGCATTACTCAAAACAGCCAGTATTTAAAGACTTGCTCGGCACGCCAGTTTGGAGATTCGTAAGCGAAAGAAAACAGCGTGCGAACGGAAAGCTATTTTGTAACCGTCTACTAACCCAAGAGCCGCCTCCCGGGTCGTTTAGGCAAACCGAGCATGGGTTTGATGTCACATCGCCCGAGTTCACGCTGCTCAACCTTGCTACGCAGGTCTCACGCAACCAGCTGCTTATGGCGTGTTATGAGATGTGCAGCTCGTTTGCTGTGTTTACACCCTGCAAACGAGCGCAACGGCAACTTGATGAAGCTATTTCGCTTAAGCTCATTCCACCCAACTGCGGTTGGGAGCGCGTTGTCGACACCAAGGGCAATGACACCAACCTGTGGAAGCGCGCACCGCTCCTCAGCGCGGGGGAGATCACCGCGTTCGCCACGCAGGCCGCAGGCCTGCGTGGCGTCAAGCAACTCCGCTGGGCCGCCGAACGCATGGCAGGGCAGACCGTCTCGCCCTTCGAAGTCCAGACGTCCATGCTCATCTCGCTTCCCCGCGACGAGGGCGGCTTGGGCATCGACATCACCAATAACGTGCGCATCCCGCTCAGTGAAGCCGCGCGTTCACTGTATGACAAAACCTGCTGCTACGCCGATATCCTCATACAGAGCAGTACCGACAGCATGGGCGTCATCCTTGAATGCCAAGACCGCTCCGCCCACGACAGCGAAGCCGCGAGTCTCTCCGATGCCGAGCGCACCACCGCGCTCACAAGCATGGGCTACGACGTCATCCAAATTACCTTTGGCCAGATTAAGGATAAGAAGAGCTTCGACCACATAGCTGAGCTCATCCATAAAAAGGCCGGGCTTCCCTACACCCCAAAGACTAAGCAGGAGCGCACTGCCGAAGATGCCCTGCGGCAAGAGCTACTTGTCGATTGGGCTGAGCTGTTCACTGCCGGGCCGGCCAGCTAGCAGCTAGTGATCAGGGGTAGCGCAGGCACATCGGGCGATTCGACGCGAACCGCAAAGCCCGCCTCGGTCAGCTCGATGACCTCGGTAAACGTTGCGTCGAAAAACTCCTCGGTCAGCAGGCGGTATGGCGGATGGTTGGGCTCACCGGGGTTTTCGCGCACGATCTCGTGCATAACGCCGATGGTCTTGAGCACATACTCCTTATGGATGGGATACTGCCCAAAACGCGTCGCCGCAGTATACAGGCGATCGGTCGCGCGCGGGATAGAAACGATGCCGAGCGTCTTGCCAAACCAGTCAAAGTCGCCTTGCTTTTTAATGCGGAATTCCTCGCACGGCTTGCCGCCGTGCGCCTCCAGGTACTGATTCACGCGCGTATTCCATACGGTATCGGCCACCAGATGCGACCAGACACCCAGCGTCAGATCGAGCAGCGACTGTGCCACGTCCTCGGGCGCGAGCGAAAGCTCGCTGGCACCGGGACCGACAACCGGCTCGGAGTCCCTGTAACGTTGGGGGTAATGCACCCGATTGAGTCGCTCGCGCTCCTCGACAATCGAGGTCGCGGCAGTCGGCGTACCAACAGGCGCCCCTTTGAGCAACGGTGCCACATAGGTATCCCAGAACTCATGCTCACGAGGCTTAGGGATGGGCTCGGGCTTGGCAAAATGCGTGATGCGATACGGGATGGGGTCGGCGATGCCAGGGACCATATAGCCCACGAAGATATCGGGAACCACGCAGCCAAACAAAAAGGCATTGCGGTCGCGCACGCTATTGGCAAGCGCACCGGTGCGCTCCAGCAAACGCTCCGTCTGAGCGATATGAATGTTCCAGCTTGGCATAGCCACCCCCATAAAAAACCTGGATAACTATACCATCACGGCAAAGCCGCGCGGGCGGCTACGCACGCTCTACGCAGCAACTAGTCCGTAGCACCGCTTTCGGTTCCATACGACGGCGAAGGCGCCTCGACCACATGGTGATATCGATCGATATAGATTGCACGGGCACCCAGGCGTCGCACCAAATCCTGGTGATGTGTGCTCATCAAGACCGTCTTACCCGCCGCGACGTAGGCCAGCAAGAAGTTGACCACGATGTCGCATGAATCCTCGTCGAGCCCATTGGTGGGCTCATCGAGCACTAGGATATCAGGGTTCATCGATACAACTGCCGCCAGCGCCACACGCTTCTTCTGCCCGCCCGAAAGCTGATAGGGCGAGGCATCGACCAGGTCGGCAACTTGAAACAGTTCCATGGCATCGCATACGCGGCGCTCGAGCTCGTCTGCCGGCAGCCCCATTTGAGCCGGTCCAAAAGCGACCTCCTCACCGACCGTGGCGCAGAACAGCTGGGCATCGGCGTTTTGGAATACGAAGCCTACGCGCTGGTGGAACTTCTGAGCAGCAGCAGAATTCTTCAGATACGCCGCATCGACCACGCGTCCGTCAAACAGGTATGCGCCGGCATCCGCGAGCTCAAGGCCGTTGATAAGACGCATGATCGTCGTCTTGCCGCAGCCGTTAGGGCCAAGCAGAGCAACGAGCTCCCCACGGTTCACCCGCAGCGAAACGCCGTCGACCACCGTATGACCCGCATAGGAAAACACCACGTCGCGAAACTCGATGAGCGACGTGGTCTCGGCTCCAGCAGCACCGCTCACGCTCATCGCGTCATTCGTATCGCTTGCCAAAACGTCGCCCTTCCCTATTCACATCGACGGCTCGGCCGTCCGCACTACAGTACCGCACACAACACAGCGAACAACGCCACAACGGCCGCGTAAACGGCATCGCGCCAGCCAAAGCCGCTCCGTGCAGACGCCGGATACACGCCGGCGAAGCCGCGGCAGAGCATGGCCTCGTCCATCGCGCGGCTGCATTCCATCGCCTTGATAAACGTCATGCCCATGATACCCGCCAGCGAGTCGGTGCGCGAAAAACCCGCAGGCGCGGAACCGACGCTGCGCAGCATGACCGATTCGCACAGATCGTGCGCCGTGCGTCCCAGCACCTCGATATGCTTGAGTGCCATATCAAACGTAAAGATAACCTCGTCGGGCAGGTGCAGCATCTTAAGCGCCGCCGACATGCGGCTCCAGGTGAGCGTCCACGAAACACCCAGCACCAACGACACGTTAATGAACGTCTTGAGTGCAATCTTGAGCATGGTACCCGTGGCAGACGCGCCCAGCAGCAGGGCAGGCAGTACCAGAACCACCGCAAGCCCCGTGGCGCCAAGCGCCGGTACAAAAGTCGCGCGCAACCCACGTGCGGGGCGCACCGCGACCAGCACCAACGCAATCGCCGCCATGAGCATCAGGTACAGCGGGCTTTGCGTCAGGCACACGCACAGGACGCAAACGAACATCCCCACCAGGCGCACCGGAGCCGAAACGCAAGAAAGGGCGTGGTCGACCATCGACCCGCCCTCGTGCGCGCCTCCACCCAGGCGAACCCGCTCAAGCAGGCTCGCCAGGTGCAGGACATTCTTTTGCATCACACGATGCCGAGCCCCCGCGGGCTCGTATCGTTCCTCGGTCGCAAGCCAGTTAGGCAGCTCGGCCATTGCCATGAGCACCGCTTTCCTTGACCGTAAGCGAGATCAGGCGGAATGAGATGGTGAGCACCGCCACGCCAATCACGCCGGACAGGATATACATGGCAGCCTGGCCGGCAAAGCCAAGGCTCTGCTCCTCGGAATAGGCCTGCAGGTAATCGCCCGTGGGCAGGGAATCGGCAAAGGTCGGGGTATCGAGACCGACCGAAGCCTGCAGGCTGTCATCGCCAGCCTCCTGAACGGCGGTCGCGGCGCCCTCGGCGTCCCACTCACCCCAGGCGTCACCCGTGGCCAGCAGGCCCAGCGGCGTGGCCACGACAAGCACGGCGACCAGGATGAGCGTGGGGACCAGCGAGGTCTTCTTGGTGGCAGCGCCCTCGGCAGCAAGCTGGCCATCGACGGCCTCGGGCCCGACGATAACGCTCGGCGCCGTCTTCTTAATGAAACCGTAGATGGCGGCCGTCGCCACGCCCTCGATCACGCCGGCAACCAACATATGCGGGACCAACATGGCCGGAATAGCCACGGACAGCGGGAAGGGACAGTACAGCGGAGCGCCCGAGGCGTTGGTGAAGAGCATCGGCTGAATACCGAACTCGATTGCCGCGCACAGGGCCGCCAGGCACAGACCGACCCAGCCGCTTACGATTGCCGAAACCGAGGTGCCCCAGCTCTTGTCGTGCAAACGGCTGTTGAGCGCACGGAACACGATAGCAGCGGCAAACGGCAACACAAAGGCCATGTTAAAGCAGTTGGCTCCAAAGGACAGAACGCCGCCGTCGCCAAACAGCAGCGCCTGCAGCGCCAGCGCAACCGAGACAGCGATAGCCGCGGCCTCGGGACCCAGCAGCAGCGCGATGAGCGCGCCGCCGACGGCATGACCCGTGGTGCCGCCGGGCAGCGGCACATTAAACATCATGAGCAGGAAGGAGAACGCGGCGCAGATGCCCAGGAACGCCATGTGCTCGCGATCGAGCGTGGCGCGCACCTTTTTGATGCAGTGGATCCAAACGGGCACCATCGCCACCGCCATAACGGCATCGGTCTGCGGGGACAGATAATTATCTGGAATGTGCATGTACGCCTCCCGGTTATCGGCGCACGGAATTGCAACGCCGCTTGAATCACCTTTCCAGTGTTACGCAATGTCAGATTCGTAACACGCCGCGGGCTATCATAGCAAAACGGCGCACTGCCGACAAAGCAGCACGCCGTTATGTAATGCGCATGTCATATATGCAGGCTCAGCAATGGCTTTTCCGAACACCGCGGTCACGCAGGACCCCGCAGCAACTGCCGAGGGGTCCTGCGCTCCCAGCGCAAATCCTAGCCGCGGACCTCGCCGTTTACGCCCTTGCACACCTTGGTGACGATCTTCTGGTGCGCCTTCTCGACCTCTTCGCTGGTGAGCGTGTGGTCGTCGGAGCGATACGTAAGCGCAAAGGCCATGGATTTCTTGCCCTTGCCGATGCGGACCGGATCGCGGTAGACGTCGAACAGGCGCACGCCCTCGAGCAGCTTACCGCCGGCGCTGGTAATGCGGCGCTCAAGATCCTCGCAGGTCACAGTGTTGTCGACCACGATAGCCAGGTCGTGCTCAACGGCAGGGTACTGCGAGAACTCGCGGTAGTTCTCCTGGTTGCGGGCGCCCTTGATCAGCTTGTCCAGATCGAGCTCAAAGGCAACGACGACCTCGTCAATGCCCATAGCCTCGCGTGCCTCGGGGTGGATCTCGCCAACCCAGCCCAGCACGGTACCGCCGGACAGAACCTCGGCGGCGCGACCAGGCTGCAAGAAGGCATAGCCCTCGCCCTCGACGGGACGGAAGCGAACCTTCTCGATGCGCAGCTGGGCGAGCAGCTCCTCGACAATGCCCTTGCCAAAGAAGAAGCGCAGCTTGCGGTACTTCATGTTCCAGGACTGCTCGCTCCACTGGCCCGAAAGCACGCCCGCCACGGACTTGGTCTCCTTGGGCAGGCTGGCGTTCTCGCGACCATGGAACAGGCTGCCGACCTCGTACAGGTGCACGTTGGGCGTACCGTGCGCCTCGTTGTAGGCCACGGACTGCAGCAGGCCCGGCAGCAGCGAACGACGCATCTCGGTCTGCTCGGCTACCAGCGGGTTCATGAGAACCACGGGGCAGCCGCGGCCCTCGGTGGACATGCCAATCTTCTCCAGGTCGCCCGGGGCGGCAAAGCCAAAGGTCGTGGTCTCGTTAAGGCCACAGGCGCGCAGGATCTCGCCAACCTTGCGGGTAAGCTTCTGCTCGCGCGTCAGACCGCCGATGTGGTTCTTGGCAGCCGGGATGGTCGCCGTCACACGGCCCATGCCCCACAGGCGCAGGACCTCCTCGATCAGGTCGACCTCACGCGGCAGGTCGGGACGGAAGCTCGGCGGCGTGACCATAAAGTCCTCGCCGTCGCGCTCGACGGTGCAGCCCAGGCGGGTGAGCGAGCGCTCGATAAAGTCGGGCTCGATGTCGGCACCGCAGATGGCATGCACGCGGGCCAAGCGCAGCTTGATGCTGTCGATGCTCTTGGGCGCGGGGAACACGTCGACATAGCCGGGAGCGACCTCGCCGCCGGCGATCTGTTCGATGAGCGCGCAGGTAACGTTGGCGACATCCACGCAGCCGGTCTCGTCGACCTGACGCTCAAAGCGAATGGAGGCGTCAGAGATCAGCGACAGGTCGCGGCTGGTGTGCGAGGTGCGGCCGGCGTTGAAGCAGGCGCTCTCGACCATCACGTCAACGGTATCGTCCTCGATCTCGGAATCCATGCCGCCCATAACGCCGGCCAGCGCCACGGGACGCTCGCCGTCGGTGATGAGGCCCATGCCGGCGTCGAGCACGCGCTCCTCGCCGTCGAGGGTCGTAAACTTCTCGTCCTGTTGGGCGGCGCGAACCACCACGCGGCGATGGCCATCGCGCTCGGCAAAGGTGTCGAGGTCAAAGGCGTGCAGCGGCTGACCGGTGAGCATCATCACATAGTTGGTGATGTCGACAATGTTGTTGTGCGGGCGCACGCCCAAGGCGTTAAGGCGCTTGACCATCCAGTCGGGCGACGGGCCGACCTTGACGTTGCGCACGATGCGGGCAACGTAGCGGTCGCACAGGCCCTCGTCGGCAATCTCGACGGAAAGCTCGTCGTCGGTCGCGCGGCCGGTCTCGGCCTTGATGGCGGGCAGCTCAACGTGGAAATCGCGGTCGAAGATGGCGCCGGTCTCGCGGGCCATGCCGATCATGGACAGGCAATCGGGGCGGTTGGGCGTAATCTCGCAGTCGAGCACGGTGTCGCTCGAGCCCACGTACTCGGCAAACGGCATGCCGCAGGGCGTATCCTCGGGCAGGATCATGATGCCGGAGTGGTCGCCACCCAGGCCGAGCTCACGCGCGGAGCAGTTCATGCCCATGGACACAACGCCGCGAAGCTTGCTCTTCTTGATCTTGACGTCGCCGGGAAGCACGGCGCCGATCATTGCCGTGACGATGTGGTCGCCGGCCTCGAAGTTCTGCGCGCCGCAGACGATCTGCAGCGGAACGGGATTGCCGTCGGGGTCGAGGTTCTTGTCGCCCACGTCGACCGAGCACACATACATGTGGTCGCTATCGGGGTGCGGGGTCTTGGTGAGCACCTTGGCGGTCACCACGTGGTCGAAGGACTCGCCCACGGTGTCGATCGCCTCGACCTCGGTGCCGGTACGGATATATTCGTCCGAAAGGGTCTTGGGATCCTCCGGAATATCGATCATGGTCTTGAGCCAGTCGTAAGAAACACGCATCTAGCTCTCCTTTCATACTGAAAGCCTGCGAAGAGATGCAGGTGGAAACTTCAACTTTGTGAACATTCCTTACAAAGCGAGGGTTGTCCAAGTGCGGCAGATCGGCCCGAAAGTGGAGCGCCGCGTACTTTGGTACGCAAGCGACGAATGAGCGCCGAGGTGCCGTGCTTGGGCAAGCCGCAGCCTAGAACTGATTCAAGAAGCGCATATCGCCAGTCATGAGCGTTCTGAGGTCGGGCAGGTCGTAGCGCAGGGCCGCGACGCGCTCGGCGCCAATACCAAAGGCGAAGCCGGTATACTTCTCGGGGTCGATGCCGCAGTTGATCAGGACGTTGGGGTCGACCATGCCGCAACCCAGGATCTCGATCCAGCCGCTGTGCTTGCAGAAGTTGCAGCCCTTGCCGCCGCAGACGTGGCAGCTCACGTCCACCTCGCAGCTGGGCTCGGTGAAGGGGAAGAAGTGCGGGCGATAGCGCGTCTTGCGGTCCTCGCCAAACATGCACTTAACAAAGTAGTCGAGCGTGCCCTTAAGATCGCCAAAGGTGATACCCTCGTCGACGACCAGGCCCTCGATCTGGTTGAACTGCGGCAGGTGGCAGGCATCGGCTGTGTCGGGACGGTAGACGGTGCCCGGGCAGATCATGTAGATGGGCGGCTTCTGCGACTCCATGGTGTGGATCTGCACACCCGAGGTCTGGGTGCGCAGCAGCACGTCGGACTCGCCATGGGCATGCGCCTCGGGATGCGCGACGCTGCCGGGGTTGTTGTCGACCACATAGAACGTGTCGCGAGCCGAGCGGCTCGGATGATCCATGGGCGCGTTGAGCGCGGTGAAGTTGTAGTAGGAGGTATCGACCATGGGGCCGGACTCGACGGTGTAGCCGATGCCGCAGAAGATGTCCTCGGCCTCCTCGATGATCTGCTTGATCAGGTGCTGGTGACCGATCTGCGGACGGATGCCCGGCAGCGTGATGTCGACGGCCTCGTGCTCGAGTGCGTGCTTGAGGGCAGCGGTCTTCATCTCGGTGGTGCGCTCGTCGAGCATGCCCTCGATCAGCTGGCGCATCTCGTTGGCGCGTTTGCCCATCATGGGACGATCCTCGGGGGCGAGCTTGCCCATCATGCGCATCAGGCCGGTGATACGGCCCTTGCGGCCGAGCAGCTCAACGCGCGCGGCCTCGAGCTTGGCGGCGTCGTCAGCGCTAGTGACGAGCTCCTTGGCCTCTTCCTCGAGTTTGACCAGATCATCAATCAGACTCATGTCTTCCCTTTCGTCTCTCGCGCATCCGCGCTCCGGGACGGCTGACGCCGCCCGATGTTGCGGATGCGCGGCCCGGTTCGGTAACAAAAAACCGCCCTCGGGCATGTACATTGCCCAAGGACGGTTGAATTCCGCGGTACCACCTTGTTTGACCCGGCGGATGTCTGGCCCGCCGCGCCCACTCTGCGCCCCTTATCGCGAGGCTCACGGCTTCCCTACTGGGGCTTCGCCGCCGCTGGCCGCGCGCCCGTTGAGGTTGCTGCTCGGGAGCGAACGCTTGGCCCTTGCCACCGCAGGAAGGCTTGCAGCCCATGACCTTCCCTCTCTTGCCGGCGACGCGGCGGGCAAAACCCTCTCCGTCAACGCATTAGGCTATAGGATAACACATTTCGCGAGCGCATCGCCGCGTTCCGTTTTGTTCGCGCTGGGTACAAGGCAGGTAGCTGTGCAAACTAGCCGCGCACCCGCTTGCGGCGCTCGGCCTGCGAGATTAAGGATACGGTATGGGAAAGAAACTCGATAAGAAGGCCAAGGCCGCCGTGGCAAAGGCCGCCAAGGGCGTCAAGGCCGCTAAAGTTGACAAGGCCGTCAAAAAGTTCCGCAAACTCGAGGGCAAGCTGTGGACTCGCGAGTACCTGCTCAAGATTGCCGAGTTCGATGGAGCGACGATTGCTCCTGCCAACGGCGCCGCAGCACGCGCCGACGCCATGGGAACCCTTGCCGGCGAGCATCACAAGCTACTGACCAGCGAGAAGTCCGTTGAGCTCGTACGCTCGTTAGCGCGCGAGACGGTTGCAGGCGGACACGTAGACGACCCGCAGCTGCTCGACGAGATCCGCGTGCTCGGCCGCGACCAGCGCGAGGCAAGCGTTATTCCTACCGAGGAGGCCGAAGCCTGGACCAGGCTCACCTGCGAGGCCGACGCCGTGTGGCATAAAGCAAAGGCGGCCAACGACTGGGCGAGCTTTGAGCCCTATGTGGACAAGATTGTGGGCCAGCTCAAGCATCAGGCCGAACTTATGGACCCCAAGCGCGACCCATACGATGTTTGGCTCGACCAGTACGAGCGCGGCCTTTCCGCCAAGAGCTTCGATACGTTTTGCGATGAGGTCAAGGCGACGGTCGTGCCGCTCGTGCACGCCATCGGCGAGCGCAGCCAGCAGCCCGATGCCGACTTTTTGCACGCCCGCGTGCCCGAAGCCGCCCAGCGCGCCATGAGCTTCGACCTTATGAAGCTTGTCGGCCTGAACCTGGACGACTCCACGCTTGCCTTTACCGAGCACCCGTTTAGCGAGGGCTTTGCCGTGGGTGACGCGCGCATCGCGACACACATCTACGAGGACGATTGCATCTCCAACGTCTACAGCATCATCCACGAGGCGGGACACGCCATGTACGAGCTGGGCGTCAATCCTGCCTATGCGCGCACCTGTCTTGAGGGTGGCACCTCCATGGGCATCCACGAGAGCCAGAGCCGCTTCTTCGAGAACACCGTGGGTCGCAGCCGCGCCTTTATGGGACCGCTGCTCGAGGTGCTGCGCCGCCACGCACCCGAGGTCTACGGCGACGTCGACGAGGACACGCTCTACCGCGCCGTGAACATCGCGCAGCCGTCGCTGATCCGCACCGAGGCCGACGAGCTCACCTATCCGCTGCACGTTATGGTGCGCTACCAAATCGAGCGCATGCTGTTTGCCGGCGAGGCCATGGCCAAGGATATCCCCGCGCTTTGGAATCGCTTTATGGACGAGTACCTGGGCATTCCCGTTCCCGACGACACGCACGGTTGCCTGCAGGATACGCACTGGAGCGGTGGCTCGTTTGGCTACTTCCCCACCTATGCGCTGGGCAGCGCCTACGACGCCATGTTCGTGCCGGCCATGTGCCGCGACGGCGTCGACCTTACCGGTGCCTGCGCGAGCGGCGATCTGGCGCCCGTCCGTGCCTGGCTGGGCGAGCACATTTGGCAGTGGGGCCGCGCCAAGGACGCACCGGAACTCATCAAGGGCGCATGCGGCATGGCGTTCGATGCCCGCTACTACTGCAGCTACCTGCAGGACAAGTTCACCACGCTGTACCAACTGTAAGGATTGACCAGCACGCCATCGCCAACGCCAACGCCAACGCCAACCATGTTGACGCCAATGTCTTGGCAACGTCAGCGAAAACGACCCTAAGCGAGCAAGGTGACGTGAAATGAAAGGGCGCTGACCTTCTGGTCGCGCCCTTGAAATTGAACGTCAGATTGCCGCTTAGGGTCGTTTGCAGCGTCGAACAGTTACGCGGTTTGGTAAAACCGCGTAACTAAAGAGCTTCCAGAGCACTTGCGATGCGCTTCATGGCGGCATCGGCGGCGGCTTGGTCGGGGGCTTCGGCCAAAACGCGAATCACAGACTCGGTTCCGCTCTTGCGTACGAGCACGCGGCCCTCGCCTGCCAGCGCAGCCTCGGCCTCGGCGATGGCGTTCTGCACGCCCATGTTCTCGAGCGCGGCGTCCTTGTCCGCCACGTGCACGGCCACCTGCGCCTGCGGCAGCAGCTTGCACGGAGCCGTGAGCTGCGAGAGCGTCTCGCGCTCGGCACGAATCACTTCCATCACGCGCAGCGAGGTCATAATGCCGTCGCCCGTGCGCTCGATATCGCCAAAGATCGTATGGCCCGTCTGCTCGCCACCCAGGCTATAGCCGCCCTCGCGCATCTTGGCATACACGTGACGGTCGCCCACGCCGCTGGTCACGGCG
This sequence comes from Collinsella sp., assembly GCA_048387515.1. Classification (GTDB taxonomy): domain Bacteria; phylum Actinomycetota; class Coriobacteriia; order Coriobacteriales; family Coriobacteriaceae; genus Collinsella. Next base: position 51,417 of record DBFMRS010000183.1, on the reverse strand, counting down.
CTCAGACCGGCAAGCTCCAGCGACTTGACCAGGCCAAAGTTGCTGGCAATCGTCGGCACCACGGTACCGCCCGAGAGTCGCCCGTGCTTGTTCAGATACACGCCGCACACGTACAGGATCTGGTCGCCGTCTACCACGCGACCGCGCTCATCCACGGCCAAGCAGCGGTCGGCATCGCCGTCGTAGGCAAAGCCCACGTCCAGGCCCTGCTCCACCACATGGCGCTGCAGGCGCTCCATATGCGTGGAGCCGCAGTCGACGTTGATGTTAAAGCCATCGGGCGCGGCGTTGATCACGCGCACGTCGGCGCCCAGCGCGTCGAACACTGGCTTGGCCACCGAGGAAGCCGAGCCGTTGGCGCAGTCAATACCGATCTTGACGCCCTGCAGCGAAAAGTTCGCGCTGGCGATGAGCGAAGCAATGTAGCGGTTGCGGCCCTGCATGTAGTCCACCGTGGCGCCGATGTGGTTGCCCGTGGCCAGCGGCACCTCACTCTTGTCATCGATATAGTCCTCGATGAGCTCCAGTACGTCCTCGTCCATCTTAAAGCCGTCGCTGTTGACAAGCTTAATGCCGTTATCGCAAAACGGGTTGTGGCTCGCGCTGATCATGATGCCGCAATCGAAGCAGCCTTCCACGGTCTGATGCGCTACGCCCGGCGTGGGGATCACGTGCAGCATATAGGCGTCCGCACCGCTCGCGACCAGGCCACTCACCAGCGCCGCCTCGAACATATAACTCGAGCGACGTGTGTCCTTGCCCACGATGACGCGCGCCTTGCGCTCGCGGTTGGCGCCATAATACCAGCCCACAAAACGGCCAATCTTATAAGCGTGCTCTACCGTCAGCCCAACGTTGGCCTCACCGCGAAAGCCGTCGGTGCCAAAGTACTTCATGCGCTCTCCTTACAAAATAGGGGCGGACAGATTGCCTGTCCGCCCCAAAATGGTACTCGATTATCTGCGCTACCAGAAAAACCCTACGCCGACGCGCTGTCGCGAGCCGCCTGGCATGTAGGAGTCTGACGCAGCGTAAGCGGCTTGTCCCCCGCCTCGGCCGACGTGGTCAGCGTATACGTGATCGTCGTCGTCTCGCCAGCATGCAGGTCAACGGTGCCCGAATAGAAGGGGATTCCATGCCACGTAGCGGCGCCAAGACCAAACTGGGTACCCTCGACGGTCAGATCAGTAATGTTGCCGCCCGTCGGGGCAAACAACGAGACATTCAGACGCTCGTCGTCACGCGCGGCATCGGGTGCGCTCGCCGCAACGTAGTCGGGCAGCTTGCCAGCCTCCTCCTGCGTCATGATGTTCGTCAGGGTAACGGTGATGCGATAGGAGCACGTGCCGTCGCCGTTCTTCACGCCCTGGCCAATCTGCGTGTCGGCGTTCAGATACCAGTCGAGCTTGGAGAAGCTCAGGTTGTTAAAGTAAACGCCGGCAACGGGATCGGCACTCGGATCATCCGGATCGGGCAGCGAAGCGTCAATGCCCGTCTCTTTGATGGCATTCTGCTCATCATCGTTTCTCATCCAAGCGATCAGGCGGCCCTCTTCGGCACCGCGCTCAACGGCGCTGACAAGCTTCGCAACATCGACATCGCCGATACCGCCAAGGATCTTGTCGAAGGCAGCGCTGGCGACGGATGCAAAGATGCCGTCAGACTCCTCGACCGGATAGTTCCAGTACACATCGTGCATGAGGACCTTTGCGGCGTTGGTGCCGTCGACAACCGTTCCGTCGGGCAGTGACACGTTACCGACCAGGCCCAGCAGATACTGCAGGAACACCGGGTCGATACCGATGACGCCATCAACGTCCTGTCCATACTGGGACTTCCACAGCGCGGCGACACGCTGCGAGTTGCGGGGCCAATCAGGCGAATAGGTATTGCCCGAGTTGTACAGGTTACTGTGGTTGCCGAACAGCGCCTCATCCTCTTCGTCGACGCTCTCGACTGCCTCATCCTCGCTGAGTCCAATGCGGGGAACAAACTCGCCAATCGACATCTGACCGTCAGTGACCGAAATCAGGCCCTGCGAACCGCCAAAGCCGCCGCAAGCACGAATCTCGACGTTGTTCATGGCGTACATAAGGTAGTTGCGCGTCTGGCCGTTGGCGCCGAGCATCTGGGGAAGGACGGGGGCGACCTTCTCCGCCGCGTCAACCGCACCGTTGAGGGTGGCAAAGCCGTCCTTGGCCTTATCGACCAGCTCGGTCACCTGGGAAATATGAGTATCGCCAATGCCCTGGACCTTCTCGTTGGCGCTCTTGAACACCTTCGAGCTGCTGGAAAGCGAATCGGCGACCGCCTGCAGCGCGGACACGTTAATCATGCCGTCCTGGAACAGCTTGCCGGGCGTGGCCTGCGAAAGGTTGTCGGCCATGGGAACCAGCGCGTTGCTCGAGACATCGGACAGGGCATCAATCATGGTGCGGGCTGCGTTGATGTCACTGCCATACACAGGGATAAACGAAGCCGCCGTCCACGGCGGGCTCGAAGTCTCCGCCTTCATGCTGTCGCAGAGCTCATCGATCTTCTTCGCGTCGTCAGGCAGCGTCGAAAAATCGCCCGACGTGACCTTGTCCTTAAGGCCACCGACGATCTCGACAGCCTCCTTCGCTTCGCTCTTTACGGTCTTTGCCGAGTTAAGCAGCATAAAGCCGCTTGCGCCAAGCGCAACGAGAAGCACCGCGACTACAGCGGCAATAATGGCGCCAGTGTGACGCTTCTTGCCCTCGCCCTTGCGATGGCGATGACGGACCAGACCGTCAGAGGTCGAACTCGACGAAGCGTCGCTACCGTAGTTCAAGCCAAAATCGTAATAATCTTCCTTGGATCCCGAGCCCGCAAACTCGGCACCGCTATCATCCAGGCGGGCGAACGTGCCAGTCTCGGAGGCGCCGGTGTAGATCGTGCCAAGGTTACCCGTAAGCCCCGCGCCACCGGCAGAGGAAGTATTGTTGGCGGCCTTGCCGGCATTAACGTTGCCGGCGGCATTCGCGGCGTTGGCAGCACCTGCGTTGTTCGCAGGCACCGAAGGAGCCCCGCTCGGCTGCGACGCGGAGGTTGCACCGCCCGCAAAGACATTCCCTTTTGCACGGCCGGTCTTTTTTGCCTTTTGAGACTGCTCGTACAGAGCGGTAAACATCGCCGTCTCGCCCGGGGACACGCGCTTACCGGAACTGCCCTGTCCAGCGCCGCCCGGCGTGCCGGCCTTACCAGCCCCGTTCGGACGCGGCGGAACTGCAGGACGGCCGCTATCGCTGCCCTTAAAGTGATTACCAGCCATAAAGAAATCCTCGCAATTGAGTCGCAATGAAAAAGTCCATAACGTTACTAGTTTATGGCATTTTGAGCATCGACAGCTAAACTCCAGACACGGACATCAATTGGCGAAAATGCGGCACAACACCTTTTCCATCTTGGCGGCGGCGCCAGCTACACCGTGAGGAACATCATCACGATGATCATGGCAAAGCCGATAAGGTCGGTCGGCAAAAACACCGTGCCCAGCATAACGGCGCTGGTGATGGTCGCCGAAACCGGCTCCACAGTTCCGATGAGGCTCGCACGCACCGAGCCGATGTCCTTAACGCCCTGCATATAGAGCATGTAAGCAAAAAACGAGCCGATAACCACGAACACCGCAAGCGCCTCGACGCCGGCGGCGTCGAGCGCCGGCATATGCGCCCAAGGCTGCACGAAGACGCACGAGACCACGCCCGCCGTGAGCATTGCCGAGCCCGTGACGATGGGGCTGCCGTATTCGGGCAGGATCTTGGCGGGAATCACCGCCATACACGCGGCGCTGACCGCACACATAAGACCTGCTGCCAGGCCAAGCGGCGAGATATTCAGGCTGGTGGGGTCGCCGCCGGTGGCGATTAAAAAGGTTCCACCCAGAGCCAGGCCAATGCCGATGACTTCGCGAGTACGCGGCATGCGGCAATCGATCACGCAGGTGTAGCCCATGATGATAACAAGCTGCAGGCACTGGAGCACCGTCGCGGTTCCGGCATTGGTCAGGCGCACGGCCGAAAGATAGCAAAACTGGTTGAACAGCAGGCCAAAGGCGGTAAAGAGCAGCAGCTGCTTGCAATCGGCGGGTGTGGTCCAGAGCTTAATCAGGCGCTCGCGGTCGCGCGTAACAACCACGGCCATAAAGAGTAGACCGGCGAGAATCTGACGCACGCTCATAAGCCACAAGGTATCGACGTGGTAGGTATCGAACAGAAAACTCGCGCTGGTGCCCGAGAAGCCCCAAAACGAACCGCCCACCAGCGTAGCCAAGACGCCCGTGATCATCTTGCGCGTCGAAGCGCTGTTCAGACGCCCGCGCCAGGCGCGGCGGGTGCTACGGCTGAGCTCGTCGGTGCCCTCGGGCACATCAATGTTCGATATATCGGTCATCGGCACCGAAGCCCCTGCGCCTTCGACCTGCTCGACACACTCTTTGCTCATTCCACTCCCCCGAAACAGTCTGGAAACAATTCGGCTTACCTTACCACGGCGAAGTCACCAGCTGGAGGCTTGTCCGCTTATCGGTAGGACAATTCCGCAGGCGTCTTTCCATAGCTCGATACCGCAATGGCCTTGCATTATGCGACAGCCAAATCGCGGCAGCAGGCTCTTTTGAAATGGATACGACAAAGCCCCCGAATTCCACAATGTAAGCGATTTTTAAAAATGTTCTTGCCACCGAGTTCAGGCTCCGTTATATTATCCCTTGCGCGCTTGCGCACCCTTGATCGGGCGTTTAGCTCAGGGGGAGAGCGCTTCCCTGACACGGAAGAGGTCAGAAGTTCAAATCTTCTAACGCCCACCAAATGTTCGCAGCTCAGAGGCTATGTCCTCTGGGCTGTTTTGTTTTATGTCGCCAAATCCGCTGGCTGCTCCAACCGCCCAAGCAACCACCCTGCCCATGCACAAAACCGCGTCAATAGCCACCGAGGCCGAGGCCAACGCGTCTCGAACCCATCCAAGCCGCAACTCCTCAGCAAAACGCCGCGATGTCTGCGCCCTCGGTATCCTTGAGCCACTTACACCTGCAGCACCAAGGAGCCACCATGCGCACCGAGCTCGATGTCCCCTTTTCGCACAAAGAAGAAGCCAAGGCGCTGGGCGCCAAATGGGACCGGACCAAGAAGATCTGGTATGTGCCCAGCGGCGTCAACCCCGAGTCCTTTGCCGAGTGGCTGCCCGGTGTTGACCGATCCGACCCCTCAGCGCCGTATATATATCTAGTACTGGGCAAGCGCGAGTGCTGGAAGTGTCACAAAGAGACCTCGGTCGCGGCCTTCGGCATTCCCTATCGAGCCGATAACGACGAGAGCACCGCCATCGCGCACGCGCCCAACGAAGCCGGGCACATTGCCATCGACACGGCCAACGCCAACGCACTCGCCATCGTGCCCGCTCTTGGCTGCGTGCCGGGCGAGATCCGCGACTACCTTCATAAGCGCTGCGGCTACAAGCCCGTAGGCGCGCGAGCCTCCAAAGCCCCGTCGCTCGGCAACACGTGCACCAGTTGCGACGCGCTGCAAGGCAGCCGCTATCTGTTCGAGGAGCCCTCGTCCCCGTTTGCCCTCACTGCCATCAACAAGCTGCCGGCACTGGAGTTTATACGCGTCGAAGTTGCCGGCGTCTTTGGCGTCCCGGCCACGCGTACCGACTTTGACCAGGCGCTCTTTACCTGGGCACGCGACCATCACGCCGAGTTCCACAAGCAACTCGGTGAGGGGATTTATTTGTAGAGGCAAAAGACACTCGCAGCCAACTCCTCTGCATCACCTATCCCTCGTCGCCGGCGTCGTACACGATATCGAGGCCACAAACAGAGCATTTCTCCGAATACACCGGCATATGAACGCCTGTCCGTTTTCTCACTTCGTCGCTAAGTCTGTCGCGCGCATCGATGAACCGAATGTCGAGGCACGGTATTTGCGAGCCGCAGCAAGGACAGGCGATGACAAACGACCCGCAATCAACTTCTACGCTCGGAAACATTTTGTTGTCTATAAGGGCACACGGCAGTTTTCCGTACTTCCCCATCGCAATATCGCCTCGCCAGCTCACGCTCGCTCCCCTCTCGCTATACAAATCAGGAAGAGCATGCACCGGCAGGCGTGCGCGAGATTGCATCGCCACGCGATCCGATCAAACAACACGATCGTAAAAGACCGCCAAAGCCAAATACGCTAATACGGCAGAAGCCCCGCCTTTCACGCTTCTTTTCCGAGCGATCGAACTCAATGCGATGGGCCTCAAGAAACACCGTATTGGGTCCAAACCATCCGTTTTCGAGCTTGAACCGCTCAACAAACGCAAGGCCGAGCACCTTATAGCTCACCTCGGTTGCAAGTATGACTCCGACTGGGACGCCACATTCCATGCAGTTGAGCATTTTACGGTTGTGATTCTGGTCTCGAAAACCAACGGTGCCCGGCGCTTGAACCGAGTACTTAATGACCCACGTACCGTCATCCAAATAGAGTGGAGGCACATCGTTGATGCTCTCGGTTTGCCGCTGGCGCGCTTGTACCCCCTACCCCACTCCCCTGTATACTGATGTAGCACGTGTTTCATCCGGGCTTGTTGGGCCGGATTGTTCATGGGAGGGTCTTATGGCTGCTTCGAATCCGCCTAAGGGGAGCGTTTCTTCTTCGTCCATCAAGCCGGTGACGCGCAAGGCCGTGCGTTGCCAGCGCGAGGTCGCCTGGCTTGTCACGCAGGCAGCAGGCAGGCTTGTGGCGACCACTCAGGACGTCAATGCGCCTACGCCGAGCTTTGTGCTGGCAGTGGCGCTGGATCGAGTACGCCAGCTGGAACTCGCCGCACAAGAAGACGGCAGCCATCTTGGCTACCAGGACGCTATGGCACCCGACCTGTTGACCTTTTGCCACATGGCCAAGTTGCCCGCCGCGCCCAATGCGCTTTCGGACGCAGGCTACATGTTTACGCTTTCGGGCGCGGAACTCATCCGCGATATCTACGCATACTGCAGCGAGCTCGCCGAGCGCAGCGTTTTTGGCACGGCTGAAGTCAAACCGGGAAATGTCATCAAGCTGGTTCTTAGGCTGTTCTTGATAGACGGGTTCGGGGCCATGCCGGCGTAAGCCGAGCCTTTAGCATCACCGTCGACTGGGCAACAACCGCTTTACCTTAATGGACGCCAATCGAGGGTCGATTATTGGGTCGCCTCGTCCACTAACGCATCTATCCCACGCGCTCCGACAGTCGATACTTGCGGTTGCGGCTCGTCGCCGGCGCCGTGGGCTCAAGCTCGCCTTGAGCAATGAGCGCGTTGACGCGCGACCTAACCTGGGAAATTGTGAGTCCTGTGTGCTCTACCAGCTCGCGCGTCCCCAGCTCGCCGTAGTGTTTGAGTGCCGTCACAATTAAGCCCCCGCCATGATCGACCGGCTCGATCTTTGAACGGTAAAGTACGACCTTGAACCGATCGAATCCCGGGCAGAACAGGGGCTCGGCCAGACCATGCGCGCGCATGGCATCGATCATCATCGGGATGCCCGAGCCATTGCCCTCAGCCGGCGAACCTGCGCCATCCGGCAGCGGGACAATCGACATGAGCTTCACAAGCGTCGCGTTACGGCATCGGGAGCTGCCGTCAAACAAGTTCTCGCGAGTCTTTCCCCCGTAAAGGCCGCCAGGATTCGTCACCTCGACACGATCGTCAAAGACGTCGACGGCAATCGATTGTCCACAGAACCGATCCCCGTATTCTCGATGGATTACGGCGTTGGCGATTGCCTCGCGCAGAACCTCCTCGGGAATCTCAAGCGAGTCGACACGCGAGACGCCTTGGACGGTCGAGGTTCGCCGCAAATTCTTGGCGACGGCTGCGACGGCATCCGAGATCATCTCGCCCAACGTTCCCTCACAGATTGTGCGGTCCATGAATCTCAGCGACCCCGCCATGCCCTTCTGAGTTCCCGCATGGACAGCCACGTCAATGAAGAGCTTGGGATAGAACTGCTGAGGGTAGGTGCCCACAACTAGGAGTCCAGCCTTGGTGACATTGCCCTGGGAATCAAGGATATTTAGGCGCTCCAGCTTCGTTTGTTTGTCCGGCGCGCCGCGCATTGCCCGGGGCGTCAACGAGAAAGCCCGATCTATCGTACGGTCGACCAGCGTCTCGTCGAGATCGTCCGCGCCCGCACCCGCCACCGCGTCGCGATCGCTCGGAGTCGCTCGACCGCATGACGCCAATGCGAGCACCTCGGTCGATGAAAGCGGCACATCTTTGTCATCGATGCGCTTGTAGCTGCCGCCCTGGGCGCCCCGCTCTATGACATAGCAGGGCTTGCTCGACGGATCGAGCTCCTCAATCGTAATGACGAGAACGATGACGCCCTGAAGCTCCACTCGCTCGATCGTGTATTTAGGCGGATTGGCCAGCTTTCCTCGACCGCCCGCATCACCCATGCCTGACACAAATTGGTTGAGCACTTTCTCGGTCTCGAAGTTCTCAACCGGGACAAAACCTGCGCGCTCACTCACTCCGAGCACGATGATTCCGCCGGCAGTGTTCGCGAATGCGCTCACCGTTTCCCACACGTCGCGGGAAAGCGTCGTGGCGCTCTCCTTCACTTCGACGTTAAGATCATCCGAGCCCATACGCCTTAAAGACTCAAGCAGACCGGTCAGCTCGTTTTCGTTCATCTGCACGTCCTTTCGCTCGGTCCTGCGGAGAATGCCACGGATAGATTTCCCTCGTCTCTCAGTTATCTCTCGTAATTATCTCTCATCTATCTCTCTATCTCTCGGCTTAGAGATAGAGAGATAGATAGAGATGGAATGTCTACCATTTGCTTCATTTATACATATTTTTGCTGGTAGAACAATCGGTATTGAGACAATACCATGATTGCCTGTCTCTTTGCTGCTCAGTTATCTCTCATATTTTTCTCTCATCTTCCTGTCATCTTTCATATTAGAGACGAATGAGAGACGAGAGATACGCGAGTGATGGACGAGCGAGGATTTCCGAATATCCACTCTCGTTTGGCGAGTGTCCAATTTTCCACGCTCGTGCGGCGGGCACGCGAGCCCTTCGCCCAATCCGCTGGCATCGTCTCCAGTTCGCCGCAGGGTCGCGGCCCCATATGGGTATACTCTCGAGGATTCGACTCGATTCGCCCCCGCTGGGGCGTCAAAGGAGACTGCATATGCCCACCACCTCAACCGACCCGCGCGCCGCAGCCGCTGCACTGCTGGTGCCCGGCACTACCTGCCACGGCTTTGCCGTCGAGCGCCGCGAGACCGTGCCCGAGCTCGACTCGGACGCTTACGTGCTGCGACACACTGCCTCGGGCACTCGTCTGCTGTACCTGGCGTGCGACGACGAAAACAAGGCATTTGCCATTGGCTTTAAGACGCCGCCGGCCGATTCCACCGGCGTGTTCCATATTCTTGAGCACTCGGTGCTGTGCGGATCGGCCAAGTTTCCCGTCAAGGAGCCGTTTGTCGACCTGATCAAGAGCTCCATGCAGACGTTCCTCAACGCCATGACCTACCCCGACAAGACCATCTACCCCGTTGCCACCACCAACGAGCAGGATCTGTACAACCTGATGGACGTGTACCTGGACGCGGTGTTCAACCCGGCCATCTATACCAAGCCCACCATTTTTGAGCAGGAGGGCTGGCACTACGAACTGGACCTGCCGGAGGGCGACGGCGACAGCAGCGCCGCGAGCCTGCACGAGGGCACGCTGCGTTATAACGGCGTGGTGTTCAACGAGATGAAGGGCGCACTGTCCGACCCCATGAGCGTGCTGGACGACGCCGTCAACGCCGCGCTCTATCCCGACACCGCCTATGCGCACGAGAGCGGCGGCGACCCGCGCGCGATTCCCACGCTCACCTACGAGCATTTCCTGGACACGCATGCGCGCCACTACAACCCCTCCAACTCCTACATCACGCTCTACGGCGACCTGGACGTGGACCGCGCGCTGGCCTTTTTGGACGAGCGCTATCTGTCGCAGCCGAGCGCCGCGAGCCGCCGCATGGACGCCGCCGTTGCCGCCGGCGAGGACCCGTCCGCGCTGGCGCCCAATCCGCTGGACGTGCAGGCGCCTGTGACCTGCGAGTATAAGCGCGTCGAGATGGCCACCACGCCTGAGAACGCCCTGGTGGGCCTGGGCCTGGTGCTGGGCAGCGCACTCGACCGCAAGCGCACGATCGCGGCGGACATTCTGTTCGAGGCGTTGCTGGGCTCCAACGAAGCGCCGGTTAAGAAGGCCATTCTGGCCGCTGGCTTGGGCGGCAACGTGGTGAGCTACACCGCGGCCGAGAGTCTGCAGCCCTACGAGCTCATCATGCTGCAAAACGCGCAGCCCGGCGTGGCGCGCGAGCTGCGCCGCGTGTTCCAGGACGTCTGCCGCGACCTGTGCGAGCACGGCGTTCCGCGCGAGCGCCTGGAGGCCATCATCAGCAGCAACGAATACGACCTGCGCCAGCGCGACTACGGTATCGCCGACGGCGTGGCCATTGCGTGCGACGCGCTGAGCACCTGGCTCTACGATGACGACGCCGCGACGTTGGCGCTCAAGTACGGCCCGGTGTACGAGGAGCTGCGTGGCGAGCTGGACGGCAGCTATTTTGAGGACCTGCTGCGCGAGCTGGTGCTGGAAAACGACCATATGGCGCTCGTCGAGCTGGCGCCGGTGGACGCCGCCGAGGGCGCGGAGGGTGCCGAGGTCGCCGAGCTGGCAGCCAAGCGCGATGCCATGACTGATGCCGAGCTGGCCGACGTGGTCGAGCGCACGGCCGCGCTGCGTGCCGCGCAGGAGGCGGAAGACACACCCGAGGCCAAGGCCACGCTGCCGCGCCTGCGCGTGTCCGACATTGGCGAGGCGCGCCCCGAGCCGCCACTGATCGTGGACACGACCGTGCCCATCCCCTGCCTGCGCCACGGCATCCCCACCAACCGTCTGGCCTACGCCATGCAGTATTTCGACCTGAACTGCGTCGCGTTTGAGGACCTGCCCTATGTGACACTGCTCTGCCGCCTGCTTAAGCAGCTGCCCACGCGCGAGCACTCGGCCGAGGAACTCGACAACTTGCTCGCTGGCAAGCTCGGCTTTTTGAGCTTTACGACCGAGGTCATGACGCAGCCCGAAGTGGACGGCGTGCGCCCCTACCTGCTGGTGAGCGCCGGCGCCCTGTCCGAGAAGATCGATGCGCTGGCGAGTCTGCCGCGCGAGGTATGGTCGAGCACGCTTTTGGCAGATGCCGACGCCGACCGCGTGCGCGACGTGCTCACACAGATTCGCATTGGGCTTGAGCAGGGCTTTATCAACAACGGCCACTCGGCGGCGCTCGGTCGCGCGATGAGCTACAGCTCGCCTTCGGCCGTGGTGCGCGAGCAGCTTTCGGGCGTGGACTTCTATCTGTTCCTGCGCGACCTGCTCGACCACTTTGACGAGCGCGTGAACGGGTTGCGTACCAAGCTTGCCGAGCTGGCAGGCCGCATCTTTGTGGCCGATGGCTGCCTGGCGAGCTTTACCGGCAGCGACGAGGACTTTGACGCATACTGGGCCGCCGCGGGCGACCTGGAGCTGGGCGCTGGCGACGGCGCCGATGCCGGCCGCAACGCGCTCGTGGTGCCGACGCCGTGCGACCGCCACGAGGCCTTTGTCATCCCCAGCGACATCTGTTTTGCGGCAAGCGCGTGCGACCCGCGTCGCTTGGGCATCGACGTGACGGGCGCCTGGGCGGTTGCCGCCAACGCGCTCTCCTACGACTATCTGTGGAACGAGATCCGCGTTAAGGGCGGCGCGTACGGCTGCGGATTCCGCGCGGCCGGCGAGCGTCAGGCGGCGTTCTACACCTACCGCGACCCGGCAATCGACCCCTCGATTGAGCGCGTGGCGCGCGCGGGCGAATGGCTCGGCAGCTTTGATCCCGACGAGGCCGCCTTTGAGGGCTTTATCGTGAGCTGCGTGAGCGGCATGGACGCGCCGGTGAAGCCGTACGCGCTCACCAAGCGCCGCAACACGACCTACCTGGCCGGGCTCGATCCGCATGCGCGCGAGGAGCGCCGCGCCCAGATGCTCGCCGCCACGCCCGGTGAGCTTCGCTCGCTCGGCGCCGACGTAACGCGCATCGCAGCCGAGTCACCCACCTGCGTCTTTGGCGGCCGCGACGTCATCGCCAAGAGCAACGCCGGCTTCAACGTCATCGACCCGCTGGGCTAAGGCACTAAAGGTAGATTTTTGGGACATGCCCGAAAATCTACCTTTTTTCTGCGGCCTGAGCGGGGCGGCGCAGCCCACCGCGGCGGTTTGTCTCGATCTGTAACATCTAGACGGCAATATCGGCTCCAGATGTTACAGATCGAGACGTTCCCAAACGGCACCAGCTCTTTGTCTAAATCTGTAACAACTAGGTCCAATTTTGCCGAGTTACTGTTACAGATTGAGACAAACCGCCGCAGACGCCCACTCCACAGCACAGACCACCACAAAGGTGCCTGTCCCCTTTCTCAGTGGCGATTCGAACACTTGTTCTATAGTAGAGGTGCTTGCATCGAACTGAAATTGCAACTAGAATATAGTTGCAGAATGTGAGGCGGGATGACTCGATCCGATAAACTCATCGCCCAGCTGCTTAGCTGTCCTTCAACGTATAGATTTGCTGACTTTCTTAAAGTTATGGCTTCATATGGCTTTGAAATGGACAGCAAAGGCAAGACATCCGGATCGCGCGTTCGCTTCTACAGGCCATCAGATGGCAGGATGTTCGTAATGCACGCGCCTCATCCATCTGACGAATTGACAGCGGGGACCATTCGAAACATCGTTCGCTTTCTGCAAGATGTCGGAGGTAGTCATGAGTAACGTTTTGGCATACAAGGGTTATTTCGCCCCGGTCGAGTTCGATGCCGAACAGCGTGTGCTAACAGGTATGGTCGCCGGCATTAGGGACGCAATCGTATTTGAAGGCTCCACGGCTGAAGAAGTGGAGCAATGCTTCCACGACGCCGTCGACGATTACCTTGAGTTTTGCGCCGAGAAGGGCAAGGAACCCGAGCGGGCTTTTAAGGGCTCGTTCAACGTAAGAACGGGCTCTGAGCTCCACAAGCAAGCAGCGCTGGCAGCGGCAAAGAAGGGTGAGTCACTCAATAAGTTTGTGACTGAAGCGATCGCTGCGGCGCTGTGAAGCCAACGTCGAGTCGAAGCCGCCACACAGGGCGCCTTTGTGGCGGCTTCGACGTTTGCCCAGATAAAACCTGCCAAAATGAGCCTGTCACTTTTTGGCAGGTTTGCTAGAGGAGGTTGGGATGGACAAGGCTGAGTTGCGGCGGGCGGTGATTGCTCGGCGCGATGCTCTTGATTTGGACTTGCGGGCGGCGAAGTCTGCTGATATCTGTGCGCGGCTGGTTGAGCTGCTGGGCCGCTTGGATGCCGCGGCGCCGCACACCGTTGCCGTCTATGCCGCGATGGGTTCCGAGGCAGACCCTGCCGCGTTTGCCGTTGCGGCCGCCGCGCGCGGCTGGCGCGTGGCCTATCCGTGCATGCTCTCGGCAATTGATGCCGCAGCTTGTGGCCAGCGCATGTGCATGCGAGCAGTTGCCGCCGACGATGCGTCCGCGGCTCCGTTTATCGCCCACCCCGCGCGGGCCTTCGCGGCCACGGACATCGACAGTGACCGCTTCCCCATCGTGCCTGCCGAAGCACTCGACATGACTGTTGTGCCGCTCGTGGCCTTCGATCAAACCGGCACGCGCCTGGGCTACGGCGGCGGTTGCTACGACCGCTACCTGCCCATGCTCTCATCCGCATGCCAAATCATCGGCATCGCCTTTGACGAACAACGCATCAACCACGTCCCCACCGATGCCCACGACCTGCCGCTGCCCAACATCATCAGCGCCTAATCGCTGCCACATCAGCCACGGCTACAGCGGTACCATCGCAGCCTAGTGCTCCTCGCCGGCGCGGGCTAGGTCGTAGGGCGTGGTCTGGTAGACGTAGTAGTTGAGCCAGTTGGTGTAGAACAGCTGAGCCTGACTGCGCCAGACGTTGCGCGGCTCGGCGGTGGGGTCGTCGCCCGGGAAGTAATGCGCCGGCACCTGAGGGTTGAGCCCGCGTTTCACGTCGCGCTCGTACTCCAAGCGCAGCGTGTCGGTATCGTACTCGGGGTGCCCAAAGACAAAGAAGCGGCGGCTGTCGGTCGACTTGACGATGTACAGGCCCACCTCGTCGGACACAGCCACGACCTCAAGCTGCGGCTCGGCCTCCACGTCCTCGCGACGCACATCGGTGTTGCGCGAATGCACGGCATAGAAACGGTCGTCAAAGCCACGGACCAGCGGGCTTTGCGGCTTCACCAGATAATGCTCGAACACGCCGCTCGCCTTTGCCGGCAGGTCGTACTTCTGGATACCGTAATGATGGTACAGACCGGCCTGCGCGCCCCAACAAATGTGCAGCGTGGAGTGCACGTGCGTGGTGGACCAATCCATGATCTGGCAGAGTTCGGGCCAGTAGTCGACCTCCTCGAACGGCATCTGCTCCACCGGCGCGCCCGTGATGATCAGACCGTCGTAGTGGATGTCGCGGATGTCGTCGAACGTGCGGTAGAACGTCTCCAGGTGACCGGCGCTCACGTGCGTGGCCTCGTGCGTCTTGGTGCGCAGCAGGTCCACCTCCACCTGCAGCGGCGTGTTGGAGAGCTTGCGCATGATCTGCGTCTCGGTGGCGATTTTGGTGGGCATGAGGTTGAGGATGAGCACGCGCAGCGGACGGATGTCCTGGTGCAGCGCGCGGTACTCGGTCATGACAAAGATGTTCTCGCTCTCGAGCTGCGCGGCGGCAGGGAGGGCGTCGGGGATGCGAATGGGCATGGATGCTCCTTACGAATCAGTTGCAGCTATGGTACAACGAGCGGCCCCATCCGCGCGAGCACATCGCTCAGCGATGCCGTCAGCGGTCCAAATCACTCCAAAAGTAGAGATTAAGGCATGTCTCAAAAATCTACGGCGCTTTAGCCTAGCAAAGTAGCAGCAGGACGCTACAATGGTTCGACGCGAAAAACTCGGCCGAAAGGATACTCATATGTACCAGACGCGTAAGATCGGTGTGGTCGGCCAGGGCCACGTAGGAGCACATGTTGCCAACAGCCTGCTTATGCAGGGCATTGCCGACGAGCTGTACCTGTGCGATATCAACGAGGCCAAGGTGACGTCCGAGGTCCAGGACCTGCGCGACTCCCTTTCGTTTGTCCCGTATAACACCAAGATCGTCAACTGCTACGACCGCTACGAGGAGCTGGCCTGCTGCGACGTCATCGTCAACGCCGCCGGTAAGGTCGCGCTGGCAGCTGGCAACCGCGACGGCGAGCTGTTCTTTACCACCGACGCCGCCCGCACCTTTGCCAAGCGCATCGTCGACGCCGGCTTTGACGGCATCTTCGTGAGCATCTCCAACCCCTGCGACGTCGTGTGCACCGAGCTGTGGCACCTGACCGGCTACGATCCCAAGAAGATCATCGGCTCGGGCTGCGGCCTGGACTCCGCCCGCCTGCGCACCGAGATCTCCAAGAAGGTCGGCGTGAGCCCCAAGTCCATCGACGCCTACATGATCGGCGAGCACGGCTTTAGCCAGCTGGCTGCCTTTAAGGCCGCGACCATCGCCGGCAAGAGTCTCAACGAGCTTCAGGTCGAGAACCCTGACAAGTACGCCTTTGACCACATGGAGGTCGAGGAGCTCGCGCGCAAGGGCGGCTATGTGACCTACCAGGGCAAGCAGTGCACCGAGTATGCCGTCGCCAACTCCGCTGCACGCGTCTGCGCCGCCGTTCTGCACAACGAGCACGCTGTGCTTTCGGCCTCTACGCTTATGACCGGCCAGTATGGCGAAGAGGGCATCTTCACGTCCCTGCCGTGCGTGATCGGCGCCGAGGGCGTCGAGGAGGTCTACACGCTCGACCTGTCCGAGTACGAGCTCGAGGGCTTCCACAAGAGCTGCCAGCACATCCGCGACAACATCGCCCAGCTCGACTGGTGGGACGCCGAGGCCTACGACGCAAAGTAGGCCGCTGGCTGCCGCAACCTTGCGAATCTAAGCGCGATGCCAAGCGGGCCGCGCCGGAAATCCCCGGCGCGGCCCGCTTTTTGACTCACACGACACGCTTGCGAATCGAAGGTGAATACTTTTCCCGTTACCTAGTACTGCTCGATGCCCATGTAGCGACGAATCTCGGGGCTGTGGTCGAACACCTTGCCGCGGGCGGCGCGCAGCTCGCAGCTCATCGCGTAGAAGAAAATCGGCTCCAGGAACGAACGCACGCTGGCGGGCACCTCGCCCACGCCGTACTCAAGCGCATCGAGCACCATGATCGTATCGGTGTGCGTGTTGAGGAACGCGAGCGCGCGCTCCTCCATGGGGCGGCACTCGCCCGATCCGAGCTGCACAAAGTAGAACACGCCGGGCTCGGTTGCCTCGAACGGGCCGTGGAAATACTCGCCGGAGTGAATGTAGCAGCAGTGCTGCCATTGCATCTCCATGAGCGAGCAGATGGCCATGGCGTAGGTCTGGCTAAAGTTGGGGCCGGATCCCAGGATGTAGAAGAACTCGTGCTGCTGGCAGAGCTCGGCAAAGCGATCGCCCAGCTCGGCATTGACCTTCTCGCGGGCAGCGGGCAACAGCGCATCCATCTGCTTAAGGCCGGCGTACATATCGGCGAGCGCCTCGTAACCCTCCTGCTGGTCGAGCAGCTCGGCAGCCATCAGGACGCCGATGCCTTGCGGCACCTCGGCCTGCGGCACGCCTTCGCCCCACGGATAGACCCAGGTGGTCCACTTGCCGTTATCAATCTTGGAGCCCTCGCAGTCGGTCATGGCCACGACCTCGGCGCCGGCTGCCAGCGCCATCTCGCAACCGTCGACGACCTCCTGCGTATTGCCGCTGTGGCTGCAGGCGACGACGAGCGACTTCGGCCCTAGGCTCTTGGGGGCCATCAGGCAAAACTCGCGCGCTGTGTAGACCGTCGAGGTAAACGTGGTGGCCTCGCGCTTGAGCAGTTCGTTAGCCGGCATGAGGTCGATCATCGAACCGCCGCAGGCGATCCAAAAGACATTCTCGACCTTGCCCTTGCGCTCGATGATTTCCTGAATCAGATCGTGTGCGTTCACGGTGACGCTCCTCCTTGTGTGGCGGCTTTGAACGACAGCAGCTCGCACCTACGGTCGTTCTATGTTGTCCTATTTATACCACGCAAAGCTTCACCGGTGAAGTCATTTCGGCAAATTTGTTCTATGTTGTTCTATCTATGAACGTTAGATGTCGAACACGTAACGCGAGCCCACGATCTTTTGGCGCCCGAGCAGCAGGGGGCGCTCGTCTGCATCGGTAAAATACGCCTCCATATAAAAGAGAGGCTCGCCGACCGGCACCTCCAGCAGCGGGGCCGCCTGAGCATCGGCAAGCGCAATCTCCACAGTGCAAGGGTCGGACTTGAGCGGTGCGCGGCCCGAATGCTCGGCAACGAGCGCAAAGATCGAGTTATCGGCGAGGTCCTTATCGGCCAGCGTCTGCAGGTAGGGATGGTCGGCGAGCACAAAGGCGTTGTTCTCGAGCATGACGGGGATGCCGTCGGCCGTGCGCACGCGCTCGACCACGATAAGCTCACTGCCGGGCTCCACGCCAAAAAACGCCGCGTCCTCGCGCGTCGCCGCAACCACCGTGCGCGACACCAGGCGCGCTCCGGCCACCATATCGTTGGCAGCACAACCCTCAGTAAAACTCTGGACGTCACCCTTCTGGTGAATCTTGCGCTTGAGCTTGGGAGCGCACACAAAGGTACCCCTCCCCTGCTGGCGGTTGAGATACCCCGCACGCGACAGCTCCTCGATGGCGCGGCGCACGGTGACGCGCCCTACGCCGTAGGACTTCGCGAGCTCGATCTCGGAAGGAATGCGCGAGCCAGATGCGTACACGCCGCGCGCGATCTCTCCCTTTAGGTCGTCCATAACCTGCTGGTACAGCGGCACGGCGGAAACCTCGGCGCGCTCGGAACGTTCGGTCTTGTTATCGGCTACCATCGTTACGCTCCATCCCGTGCATGCTCGGACTCAAATTCTTCAATCGCCGCCATAAACTGCTCGCCAAAGGCGTCGGCCTTTTTCTCGCCAATGCCGTTGACCTGGATCAGCTCGTCGCGCGTCTGAGGGCGCAGGCGGCACAGACCGCGCAGAGCCTTGTCGGAGAAGACCATGTACGGCGCCATCTCCAGCTCGGTCGAGATCTCCTTGCGCAAGGCACGCAGGCGCTCGAACAGCTCGGCATCGTCGCCCACGCGCGGGCGCTGATCCAGCTCAGCCTCCTCGCGCAGCAGATCCACCGCACGGCGGGCGCGAGCCGAGGCCTTGCGCTTGGACGCGCGACGCTTAACGGTAAAGGCGAACGCCTCATCCTCGACCTCGCCGGCACGCGGACCCAGTCCCACGACCGGGTACTGCCCCTGCGAGGTTGCCAAATAACCGCGGCCGCACAGCTGGCCGATGATGTCCTTGATGCGCCCGACCGATTCGCTCGACAGCTCACCGTAGCCGCGGTCCTCGTCCAGATGCATCTGGCAAATGCGCTCGGTGTTGCCGCCGTGGAGCACATCAGCGATCAGCGACTTGCCAAAGCGCATGGGTCGCGTGGCCACATAGCGCACGGCAGCGCGGGCCATATCGGTGACGTCCTCGACCTCGAACTGCGTGAGGCAATTGCTGCAGTTGCCGCAGCCCTCGGCGTCGTCCGTGGCGGTGGCGCCCGCACCAGCCGCAGCAGCATGCTCGGCCGCGGCCTCGTCGCCAAAGTAGCGCAGCATATATTCGCGCAGGCAGCCGGTGGTATTGCAGTAGCCCTCCATCTGGCTGAGCAGACGATATCGATTTTGGAGCGCCCACGCGCGTTGCTCGTCGTCGAGCGCCTCGTCGGCCGCATCGCCGCGGTCGATTAAAAAGCGGCGCATCCGAAAATCGTTGCCGTTCCACAGCAAGTGGCAGCTGGCCGGGTCGCCATCGCGGCCGGCGCGACCCGCCTCCTGATAGTAGGCCTCGATGCTCTCGGGCACGTTGTTATGGATGACGTAGCGCACGTTGGGCTTGTCGATGCCCATGCCAAAGGCGTTGGTGGCAACCATCACCTGAATATCGTCGTCGATAAAGGCGCGCTGGCTCTGACGACGGGCGTCGTTGCCCATGCCGGCATGGTAGCGGCCAACGCGAATGCCGCTGGGGCCCAGCGCCTCGGCAAGCTCGCCGGCGAGTGCATCGACGGTCTTGCGGGTCGAGCAATATACGATGCCGCTCTCACTCGAATGCGCGATCACATAGTCGCGCACCCACGCGGCCTTGGCCTTGTCGCCCATCTCCTCGCAGCCAAAGTAGAGGTTCTTGCGATCGAAGCCCGTCACCACCGTCGCGGGATTTTGCAGGCCGAGCATCTGCTGAATGTCCGCGCGCACACGCTCAGTCGCCGTAGCGGTAAAGGCCGCCACGATGGGGCGCTGCGGCAGGGAATCGATGAACTCACGAATCTGCAGGTAGGCGGGGCGGAAATCCTGGCCCCATTGGCTCACGCAGTGGGCCTCGTCAATGGCCACGAGCGGCACGCCAATGCCGCCGTCCGCCGCGGCCTCCTGCGCAAAGCCTAAAAAGCGCGGCTCGAGCAGGCGCTCGGGCGCCACGTACATAAGTTGGTAGCGGCCCTCGCGCGCCCGCTTGAGCACGGTGTTTTGCTGGGCCGGAGTAAGGCTGGAGTTGAGATAACTGGGGCGCGCACCCGCCGCGAGCAGCGCGCGGGTCTGGTCCTCCATAAGCGACAGCAGCGGACTCACCACAAAGGTAATGCCGGGCAGCATGAGCGCGGGCACCTGGTAGCAAATGGACTTGCCGGCGCCTGTGGGCATAACGCCCAGCGCATCGCGACCGGCAAGGATCGCATCGACCATGCGGTCCTGCCCCGGGCGAAACGAGGTGTAGCCAAAATAGGCGCCGAGCGTGTCGAGCGCCATCTGCTGCATGCTATCGGTCATGGTTTCCTAACGTCCAAGTCATCTGCCGCCGATTATACGCCGCCACGCGGACCGGTGCCCCACGGTTGCCGGCCACGCTCATTCTGCGGGTAGTCATTGGGGACGTTCTTGAATGACTAGTCGTTTAAGAACGTCCCCAATGACTATCTTGATAAGCGCGGAAACATCGCCAGTTGAGCATAAGTCAGCGAAAACGCCCCCAAGCGAGCAAGGTGACGTGAAAGAGGAGGGAAGCGTACTTCGGTACGCGACCGACGATTGAACGTCAGATTGCCGCTTAGAGGCGTTTGCAGCGTCGACCGGTCCGCCGTTCGTTAGAACGGCGGAACCAAGGGCGCAGCGTCGGCCCGTTACGCGGTTTGGTAAAACCGCGTAACTTACATCACCATGACGTAACGGCTACCCACGTAGTACTGCTTACCCATCAGGACCGGCTCGCCATTGGGGCCGATAAAGCCGGCGCGCAGGTTGAGCAGCGGATCGTGCGGGGCAATGCCCAACTCGGCGGCCTGCTCGGCATTCGCGCGAACGGCCTCGACCGTGCGGTAGCCAACCGAGACAATCGGGGTTCCGCCAACACGCTCGACCTCGGCAAAAATCGACTTGTCCTCAAGATCGGCCGTCAACAGCTCACGGTAGGCGTCAAACGGCACAAAGACGTTTTCCTCAAAGATGGGCTCACCATCGGCCGTACGCACGCGTTTGATATGCAGCAGCAGCGCATCCTTCTGCAGGCCAAAGAATTCCATCTCGTTTTGGCGCGCCGGCACAATCTGGCGATTGATCACATGCGCGCCCGCCTTCATGCCGTTATCGGCGCAAAGCTCGGTGAACGTCTGCAGCGTCGAGGCGTGGAACTGGCGGTTGATGTGCGGCGTGGAGACAAAGGTGCCGCGGCCCTGCTGCTTAACCAGATAGCCGTCGGAACACAGTTCCTCGACGGCACGGCGCACCGTAATACGGCTCACCTCGTACTGTTCGGCAAGCTCAAGCTCGGACGGAATGCGCTCCTTGGGTGCATAAACCCCTTTCTCGATTGCATCCTTGATCTCGTCATAAATCTGCTGGTAAAGCGGTGCATTTTTGGGTGCGGGCATATCTGATCACTCTTATCAAAATAGCGAAATAACTAATACGTATATAACGTCTTTTTATATGTTACATCAGTTTGATAAAACGATACACCACATACAGCAAATCCTTACTTGCCGTCATCCTGCTGCAGGCTGTCCTGCTCGCTGAGGCGCGCCTGCCTGCTGGCCATGCGTGCGGGCTTGTCGGGATCGGGAACGGCCGTGGGCATGGGCTCGTCGACATGACCTCCCCACCAGCCGCCCACAAAGTTGAGCGTGTGGAACACGTTGATCACGGCGCCGGGATCAATGTCGCACACCAGCTTGATAATGTCCTGGCTCTCGTAGGTCGATACAACGGCGTGCAGCAGGTACATCTTCTCGCGGCTGTATCCGCCAATGACCTCGGCGCAGCTAATGCCATGCTGAAAATGGTCAACATAGGCGGTCATGACCTCGTCTGCCTTGCGCGTCGTGATCTGCAGCGTCACGCGGTCGTAGCGACGATAGAAACTGTCGATGGTCTTGGTCGAAATAAACTGGAACACGATGGAATACGCCGCCTTGTCCCAGCCAAACATAAAACCAAAGATCGCCAGGATAAAGCAGTTGAAACCAAAGATGACGCCCCAGATGGTCTTGCCCGTGTGGTTGGAGACCCACAGCGCGATAAAGTCGGTGCCGCCGGTGGATGCGCCGGACTTAAGCGCGATGGCAGCGCCCAGACCCGAGACTACGCCGCCAAAAATGATGAGCATGATCTTGTCGCCTAAAAACGGCGCGAAGTGAAAGACGTTGAGGAACAGCGACGAGAGCACGACCTGCATCATCGAGAAGATGACGAAACGCTTGCTAATGCCGCTCCAGCATAGGAGCGCCACGGGGATGTTGAGCGCAAGCATACCGAGCGAGATGTCGATGTGAACGCCGCCGAGCGAGGTAACGCGATCGAGCAGGACCGCGACGCCGGTAAGGCCGCTCGGAAGCAAGTCGGCGGGCCGAATGAACGCCTGAATCAGAAATGTCTGGAGAACGGCAGAAATCGTGACCGCCGCCGCGGTAATGGCGCGGCGGACGATGGTGAGGCGGCCGAGCACGAGCACGCGGTCCGTGAGCTGATCGATGGCGTTCGCCACGTAGGCTCCTTTCGAAGGCAGATGTAATTGTGGGGCATGCCGGCGATTGTAGCATGGAGCGCGAGAGGACGCTTCAATTCACCCTCTCTCGACAACCAAAACGGGACCGGTAACCCCACAACCAAAGGCCCAAATTCTAAGTGAGTAGACTTTTCGCAACCTGCCGAGCACAGCCAATAACAGCCACCTCTGTGACCTGCGGTTTTACTAAGGCAGAAACGCTTTGTGCTCGGCATGTGCCAAAAAGCCTACTCACTTAGTCCGAGTCGAAGCCAAACGGATCTAAATCGAAGCCAAAATGAGCCAATCCACCGCGATAAATGCGCGAATCGGCACTTCTCGCGGCGGATTGACGCTACAAAGCGGCCAGAATGTCGGTCAGATTATCGATAACGGCATCGGCTCGCGATTGATCGAGGTTGACGCCCTCGTGCGGACGCAGTGCCAGGACGCGGGCGCCGGAGCGCTTGCCGGCCTCGATACCCAAAGGCGAGTCCTCGATAACCAGGCACTCGGCAGGCTCCATACCCAGCGCCTCCATGGCACGCAGGTAGATCTCGGGGTCGGGCTTAAACGCACTGCACTCGTGACCGCTGATGGTGTAATCCAGCACATCGGCGATACCGGCAATCTCCACCAGCTCGTCAATGAGCTCGCGATAGGACGAGCTCGCGATGGCGCACTTCACGCCGCGCTCGTGCAGCTCACGCATCACCGACTCCGTCTGCTCGTTGAGCAGCTCGGCATACGGAACGGGGTGGTCCGGGCTGTAGACTTGCTTGTACTCCACGCGCAAGCGCTCGCGCAGCTCAACATCGTCGGGCACCAGCGACTTCCAGATGGCAGGCTCGTTAGACCCCGAAAGATCGGGGATCTCGTCAAAGTGGAACCCCTTTTCCTCCATAAACGCCACGCGGCGACGGTTGTAGAACCACTCGGTATCGACCAGCACGCCGTCCATATCAAACAGCACTGCCTTGATCATACGCATCTCCTCCCACCTGCCAAAAAGGGACAGGTTTATTTTGGTAGGTTTTATCTGGTGTTTTGCGACGCGACAGACACGCCCCCAAAGCAAAAAGGGGACGGGGCGCAAACCCCATCCCCTCTCAATCAACCCGTAAGGTCTACTTACTTGTGATTAGTAGGAAAGCTTCCACATGTAGCGACGCATGGTCAGCGGGTGCTGACGGGCCTCGGCGATCTGGTTGCCGTACTCGCGCATAACGGCGAGGTGCAGCAGCGGGTTGAAGTAGGTGATGACGCTCGCCGGCACGGCGTCGGCCAGACCGTAGTCCTTGGAGTCGATCAGAGCGACCTTGGCGCCCATGCGCTCAAGGAAGGTGAGGGCGCGGGCGTCCATCGGACGGGTAGCACCATCGGACATGAAGAAGACGTAGGGCTTACCTTCGGTGGAAACCTCGAACGGGCCGTGGAAGTACTCGCCGGTGTTGTAGGCGGCGGCGTCGATCCACTGCATCTCGGTGAACAGGAAGGCGGCGTGAGAGTAAGCCATCTTCTCGGAGGCACCGGAAGCCATGAAGTAGATCATCTTGTCGTCCTTGAAGTCCTCGGCGAACTTCTTGGCGAGCTTGGTGCAGTGCTGAGCGGCGTTCTCGCACAGGTCGAAGATGTTGGTGAGGCCGGTGATCATATCCTCGTAGTGATCATAGCCCTCGGTCTGCTGAAGGATCTCGAGAGCGAGAGCGATGGCGTAGCCAGGCTTCTCGGCCTTGGCGGCATAGTTGGCGTGGAAGCCGTGGACGATGACGTGGTCGGCGTCGACGGTCAGAGCGGAGCCAGCCTTGTTGGTGAGGGAGACGACCGGGCAGTTGTGCTTCTTGGCGGTCTTGTTGGCCTCGACGGTCTCGGGCGTGGAGCCACCGAGGGAGCAGGTGATCACGAAGGTGTGCTCGTTGACCCAGGAAGGCGTGTCGTAGTTGAACTCGTTAGCGGTGAAGATCTGAACGTTCAGCTTGTCCGTGTTGTTGGCCAGGAAGTACTTGGCGGGGTACAGGTCGGACATGGAGGCACCGCAGCCGACGAAGGCAACGCTGTGGATCTCGTGGTTGGACAGGACGTCAGCGACGATCTGCTTAGGGAGGTTAAGGTCGATCTCGTACATCTGACACATTCCTTTCGATTTTTGCGGCGCCACATTGCCGGACGCTCGCAGGGTTACCGTGATTTGGGCCGAGTCGCCAGCCCGTCGAGGATGTGACATAAGGGACGGTCCCTTTGTCACGTTTGGGGATGGGAACCTGCCTGGGGTATGGGATGCCAGGCAGGCCCCCGGGGGAAAGCGATTAGACGCTCGATCGCGACTAGGCCAGGATGCCGGCCGCGGAGAGGGCGATGCCGCCCACGATGGCGATCACGAGAAGCCAACCGGTGTTGACGTTCTTCTTGATGAGCGCATACATAAGGCCAGTGAGGCCGAGGGAGATCATCTGAGGCATCATGCCGTCCAGGATGTCCTGGATAACGACGGTGCCGTCAGCGAACTGCAGCGGGGTGGTGGCGCCGATCAGCGTGGCGATCATGCCGCCCACGGACATAAGACCCACGATGCCGCAGACATACATGAGCTTCTCCATGAGGTCGCCGCCCTGGAGCTTGCTCAGGTACTGGTGGCCGCCCTGATAACCCATCTTGGCAGCGAACCAAGTGATCAGCACGGAGGGGACGATGGAGATGAGCATGGCCAGGATCGGGCCCATGATGGAGCCCTGCTGAGCCAGCTGAACGCCCAGACCAAAGGCGATGACGCGGATGGTGCCCTGGAAGAAGGAGTCACCGATACCGGAAAGCGGGCCCATGAGGGAGGTCTTGACCGCGTTGATCGAATCGGGGTCGAAGTTCTCGGGATCCTTGGCGTACTCCTCCTCCATGGAAGCGGAGAGGCCCAGGATGAAGGCGCTCGTCTGCGGGGTGCAGTTGTAGAACGCCATGTGACGGTGGTAGGCCTCTTTCTTAGCAGCGAGCTGCTTGGGGTCGGACTCATCCGGATAGAGGCGGTCGAGCGTGGGAACCATGCCGTAGAGGAAGCCCATGTTCATCTGACGCTCGTAGTTCCAAGAGGCCTGGATGGCCCAGGAGCGCCAGAAGAACTGGCTGACCTTCTTGTTCAGGGACACGTCCTTGGTTGCGGTTGCCATAGTGTGTTCCTCCTTAGTCTTCGTCGTCTTCGAGCGGATCGTAGTCGGAATCGACACCGGCGGCTGCATGGGAACCGTTGAACTTGAAGCCCATGAAGACGACAGCCAGGCACACACCGATCAGAGCGACCGCGATGACGGACAGGTTGAGGTAAGCGGCGAGCAGGAAACCGATGAACAGGAACGGAGTCATACCCTTCTTGATCATCATGGTGAGCAGCAGGGCCAAGCCGTAGGCGGTCATGATCTTGGTCGAAACGTTAAGACCAGTGGACAGCCACTCGGGAACCATGTTGACGATGGCCTGAACCAAGTCGGTGCCAACAAAGACGGCGAGGAAGATCGGCAGGAAGTACATGACGGCGTACAGACCGGAGCCGGCGCAGATGTGCATACGGTAAGCGGTCTTGAACTTTCCGTTATCGATCGCGCTATCTGCCACATGGGTGAGGGCGGCGATGATGGAACGGAACACGATGCCGAGGAGCTGACCCAGGACGGCGACCGGGATGGCGATCGTCATGGCGGTCTCGGCGGAAGCATCGGTCAGGCACGCAAAGGCAGCGGCCACGATGCCGCCCAGGACCATATCGGGCGGAACGGCGGCGCCGACCTGCACCAGGCCCATGGACACGAGCTCGACGGCGGCACCGACGGCAAGGCCGGTGGGTACATCGCCCAGCAGCAGACCGACGAGCGTAGCGCCAACGAGGGGCTGCTCGAAGTTAAGACGACCGAGCAGGCGGGAGTCCCACATGCAGAACACGCCGACGAGGCCGACGAGCACCGCACTGATGAACGTATTCATACCCTTCTCCTTTCAGTCAGGCAAAAGCCTGGTTGATTACAGCTTGGCGTCGATGTCGACGCTCTGATACGTAGGGGTCTGCTGGACGTAGAGCTTGATGCCCATGTCGAGCAGCTGGTTGACGTCGGCCTTCTGGGTGGCGTCGAGGAAGACGGAGCTGTCCTTGCCGCCAATCTGATCGGCACCGTCGTGGTTGGCGGTGGCGCCCAGGTTGATGGCGTCGAGCTTGTAGCCCTGGCAGAACTGCAGCATCTCGGCCGTGTTGCCAAAGACGAACATGACGCGCTCCCCGAGGGTGTTGAGCTTGTCCATCTTGGCGAGGGCACGCTCGACGGTGAAGACGTTCAGGCGCACGCCCTGGGGCTTGGCCAGCTTAAGAGCGCCCTTCTTGATGTCATCGTTGGCGGCGGCGTTGTCGACGACGATGATGCGCTCGGCCTGAACCTTGGTGGTCCAGGTAAAGACGACCTGGCCGTGCAGCAGACGGTAGTCAAGACGTGCGAGGACGATCTTGGCGGGACCGGAGCTGTGACGGGACGCCTTGGCCTTCTTGGCGGGAGCCGCGGCAGCCTCGACCGGTGCGTTGGGGTTGGTCAGACCGGTGCGGGCCTCGTTGATGAGGGCTGCGAGCTCGGCACCCTTGACGGGGACGGGGCTCATAGCGAGCGTGAGCGCCAGCGGGATGTTGAAACCGCTGACAACCGTGAACTTCGTGCCGTTCTTGGAAAGCTCGACCATGCTGTTGTTGACCGAGCTGCCGAGCATATCGGTCAGCACATAGACGGTGTCGTCCGCGTTGAACGTGGCGATCATGGCGTCCACCTTATTGGTGATGGGCTCCTTGTCGTCACGAGCAAGCGACACGACGTGGACGTTCGACACGTCGCCGAGAACCATCTCGAGCGTGTCTTTGGCGCCTGCGGCCAGGCCGCCATGAGATGCGAGAATGATCTGATTCATCTTGCCTCCTCCTTTTCGTTATGGTCATTATAACGTCTTATACGTTGCGGATATTGCTAATTAGTATAAAGACCGTTCGCGGGTGAAAAACGACCGTTGACGGGTTTAACGTACTCGTAACGTTGGCGCAGGGAAGGCCGGCGCTGGCCAGGCGGTGCCCGATCAGACGCCGCGCCAATCCCTTATCGCACGAAGTACCAGGGGCTTTCCTGCACGGTGGGCTCCAGCGCGATGCCGGTGCGCTCCTTAAACAGATCCATGTCCTGCGATTTTTCGGTCCACCACGCATTGGGCTTAAAGGTCATGCTCTCAATGACATGACCGACAAACACACTGTTGCGCAGCTTGGAGAAGTCGGTGTTCATAATCAGGATGGACGCGAGCACCAGCACGATGCCCAGGACTTTGATCGCGCCGGCGGGCTCGGCATAGACACCAATGCCCACCAGTACGGTGACGACCGTCTCGAATGACATTACGACGGGAACTTTCGACGTCTCGAGCCCCATGGATAGACCCTGCATATATAAGATATAAGCCACGGCCGTGGGGATAAGTCCAAAGCCAAGGAACAGCAGCAGCAGCTGTGGCGACATTGCCGCGGCGACATCCGGCCACGGAGCCGCGATAGCCGCCATAACCGCACCGCCAAAAACAAAGCCCCAAAACGTGACAGCCAGCGGGTGGACCGTCTTGGTTGCTATTCGGCTAAACACCGCGAGCAACGCACCGCAAAAGCCTGCAATCACGCCCGACGTGACGCCCCAAACCGAAAAATGAAAACCGGAAAGGTCGCCATTGGTCACCGCAAGCACGCAGCCAACGATGTTAAAGACAATGGCAACGAGCTTGTTGGGGGTCACGTCCTCGCGATAAAGCACGCGGCCGAGCATGACGCCAAACACCGGCGAGGTGTAGAGCAGCACCGAGGCCGTGGACATGCCCACCTCGCCCATGCACTCGTAATAGCAGGTGTTGGCGGCGGCCAGACCGACGATACCGACAAGCGCGCAGGGAACAAGCTCTTTAGGGCTTGCCTTGAACAGGGCCAGCGGGCCCTGAGCCACGGTAGACCCCTCACCCGGACGGCAGCCCATAAACATCAGGACCGGCGCCAAGATAAGCGCTCCGACCAACAAGCGAAAGGCAGCCATGCTCTGGGACGAAACGCCCATGGCCGAGATGCCGTTTACAAAGATTCCGATGCTGCCCCACATAAGCGCGGCGATCAGTACCAGCACATAGCCCAGATTGCTTTTCTTCAACGCAGCCTCCTCGATATTGTTTCCAATATGTTTCACACTACGTTATAGTCGTTATATACATTTTTCAAGACACAAATCGGCGAGCGGGAAAGTGATCCGTTTTCCTCCGTCCTCAGCGGATTACTTGGCGGTTGCGGTGGACTAGTTCCCAAATAGAGGCTTCAAGCCCCCAAACAGGAACTATTCCACCGCAACTTATGAGGACATCGAGCTGTTAGGCCGCTCTATCCCCTAGTAGTCGAGCTTCCACATGTAGCGGCGCGTCATGTAGTCCTTGTGGGTGGCTGCAGAGAGTGCACGCATGTACACGTTGTTGAGGATCGGGGCAAAGATCAGGTGGTTGAAGTACTCGCTCACGCTGTCCTTGATGTCGTTGAGGCCGAGCTCCTTGGCGTCGAGCTGATAGACGCGCTCGCCACCGTACTGGTTGACGAAGCGGATGCCGCGCTCGTCGTTGCAGCGGCTGCGACCGACGCTGATGAGCTGGAACAGCGAGGTGCGCTTGTCCAGGATCTCGAAAGGACCGTGGAAGAAGTCGCAGGTGTTGATGGTGCAGGAGTCGATCTGCAGCATCTCCTGCACGTTGCAGATGCTAAAGACGTAGGCGGCACCAAAGAGCGGACCCTGAGCCATGACGTTGATGCAGGGCTTGTCGGCGTTCTGCTCGGCCCACTTAGCAGCGAGCGGACGGGTGTACTCGACGGCCTTGCGATAGATGGGGTCGACCAAGTCGAACGCGGCCATAGCGGTCTCGTACTCGGCATAGCCCTCGGTCTGCTGCGTAAGCTCCATGGCGATCATGGTCACGACGGCAGAGTTGGTGCGGCCCATGCAGGACTCGTCGACGGCCAGGCTGTCGTACTGGATCTTGTAGTCGCAGACCTCGGTGAGGCCGGACTCGTCAACATAGATTGCGATGGTGCTGGCGCCGTGGTCCTTGGCGACCTGGGCGGCGACGATGGTCTCCTTGGTGCCGCGCATGGACACGACGACGGCCAGGGTGTTCTCGTTGACGTAAGCAGGGGTTGCGTGCACGAACTCGTTGCTGGTGTAGCTGGAGCTCACGACCTGCGTGGCCTCGTGCTCCATAAAGTACTGGGCAGGATAGTTGCCGCCGTTGGATCCGCCGGCGCCAATCCACACGACGCGCTTGATGCCGCCCTTGTCTGCCTTGTCAGCCAAAACCTGGGAGACGACATCCTTAACCTGTTCCTGAGTAGTCATCGTGCATCAGCCTTTCTTCTCGTTTGATGCTCTCGATGGCATACAAGTTACATACATGTTTTGGTTATGTCGACTAGTTGTATGCTATATTTGTCATAGAAATATTACTGATGCGGTTTTTGATAATTTGCTACCAGCGGTTTTGTTGTTGTATTGGATACATGCTTAATTAGATTCACATACAAGTTAGATACAGGTTGATCGCATGAACGCTTCGTCTAAGAAGAAACTGGCCCAATACGAGCGCTTGGCGGGTACGCTGCGTGACCGCATCGCCGCCGGCATCTACGCACGCGGAGACAAGCTGCCGTCCGAGATGGAACTCATGGACGAATCGGGGCTGTCGCGCAGCACCGTGCGCCATGCTCTTAAGGTGCTCGTCGATGAGGGTCTGGTTCGAACCGAGCGCGGGCGCGGCGCCTTTGTGGCCGACACGCCGGCGCTCCACGAGAACAACCTGGTGTTTTCGAGCTATACGGCGCAGGTCCAGGGTCAGGGCATGAAGCCCACCACGCGCACGGTGGACTCGGGCTTTACCAAGGCGGGCGGCAGCATAGCTAAGTTCTTTGATGCCGCCGTGGGCAGCAAGCTCGTCAAACTTGTCCGCCTGCGTTATCTGGACGATGCGCCGTTGTGCCTGGAGACCACCTATCTGCCGCCAAGCTTTGAGGCGCTCATCGATCGCGATATCAACGGTTCACTCTACGCCACGCTGCGCCAAGAATTCCATCGCGCGCCGGCACAGGGACATAAGACCTTTGAGGTGTGCTATGCCTCGCAAAACGAGGCGTTTTTGCTCAACGTCGAGCGCGGGCAGGCGCTGATCCTGATCACCGACTACGTCTACGACACCGACGGCCGCCCGCTCCATGTCTCCAAGCGCATCCAGCGCACCGACCGCGCCAAATACACCGAGCCCATCGGCTAACCTGTCCCTAAATGGTAGGTTTGGGGAGGTCGGGGAACCAGGTTGGTTTGGGTTGGTTGGGCGTGCGCTCGGCCAGGACCAGCTCCATCCAACACATGTCGTACCAGCGACCGAACTTTTGGGCGCAGCGGTCGAAGGCACCCACCAGGCGATACCCCATATGGGCATGGAAGTCCTGGCTGTTGTGCGTCAGGTACTCGTCGTCCTTGTCGTGCGGCACGGCGATGAGCGCGCACATGTTGGTGATGCCCATCGCGATCAGACATTGCTTGAGCGCATCGTGCAGCTTGCGGCCCAGCCCGCCGTGGCGCACGTCGCGCGCCAGGTAGATCGATGTCTCGACCGACCAGTCGTATGCCTCGCGGCTGTTGAGCGGACTCACATAGGCATAGCCTACCGGACGCCCGTCCAGCTCCATCACCAGATACGGATAGCGCTTGAGCGTGCGCTCGATACGCCCGGCGAACTCCTCAACGCTCGGCACCTCGTATTCGCAGGTAATCGCCGTCTGGCGCACATACGGCTCATAGATGGCAAGCAACGCCGGCGCGTCTTCGGGCGTCGCCAGGCGAATCGTCGGCTCGGACATCTCGGTCATACAACCCTTCTCCCCCAAAAGCAAAGGCCACCCTGCGCCAAACCCGGCGCAAGGCGGCCCCTCGTCATTACATCAGGCTACAGGACAGCCGCCAGCGCGTCGATGTCCTCCTGTGTCGTGGCCCAGCTGGTGCAAAAGCGCACCACCGTGTGGGTCTCGTCGTACTTTTCCCAGTACTCGATCGAGGCATGCTCGCGAATGCGAGCCATGTCCTCGTTGGGCAGAATCACAAACTGCTGGTTCGTGGGCGTCTCCAAAAAGAACCGGTAACCGCGCTCGTGCAGCACGCGACGTAGCGCCCGGGCCGTCTCAATCGCCTGTCGACCAATCTCAAAATACAGGCCATCGGTAAAGAGCGCCTCAAACTGGACGCCCGTCAGGCGGCCCTTGGCAAGCAGTGCGCCGTGCTGCTTAATGCGCGGAATGGGATGCGCCGGAGCGTGCATGCCGCAAAACACCACGGCCTCGCCGCAGAGCGCGCCGCACTTGGTGCCGCCGATGTAGAACACGTCGCACAGCTGCGCCAGCTCGGGCAGGGTAATGTCGCACTCATCGGACGCCAGCGCATAGGCCAGACGAGCACCGTCCACAAACAGCGGAATCTCGCGCTTCTGGCACACCGCATGAATCGCCGCGAGCTCGGCCTTGGAGTACAGCGTGCCGTACTCAGTCGATTGGCTCACGTACACGGCGCCCGGGAACACCGTGTGCTCGTAGCTCTCGTTTTCGTAGAACACCTGGATATAGTTCTCGAGGTCCTCGGCGTGCATCTTGCCCTCGTAGCCGGGGATGGTGAGCACCTTGTGGCCGCCAAACTCGATGGCGCCCGCCTCGTGGCAGGCGACGTGGCCAGTCTCGGCAGCAACGACGCCCTCGTAGGGCGCAAGCAGCATGTCAATCACCGTCGCGTTGGTCTGCGTGCCGCCCACCAGTAAAAACACGTCGGCATCGGGGGCCTGACAGGCCTCGCGGATAAGCTGCCTGGCACGCTCGGTGTGCGCATCGGTACCGTAGCCGGGCTGCGGCTCCATGTTGGTATCGACGAGCGCCTGCAGCACTGCCGGATGTGCGCCGTGGGAATAGTCGTTGTTGAACGCGAGCATGGCAATCCTCTCTAGCCGGGCACGGGCCCGATGATTCAAACGGAGCTATTGTACGCCGCTGGGATAGGCAATGCGCGCGGCAAGGCACTCAAGTGCCAGTACCAGAGCAAAACCGCAGCTCACGTCACTCAAAAAGTGCGCTCCGATCACGATGCGGCCAAACGCGACGAGCGCCGCGACCACAGCCGCCGCCCAAAAGATCACACGGCGACGCGAAGGCTTTTCCTTAAAGGCTGCCGCGGGAAGCCCGGCGAGCATAAGGCCAATCGCCGCATGCGCGGTGTGCCCGCTCGCGAACGACTTGAACCCGTCCTTGATCACGCCGGCGGCGATATAGGTCCACTTGTCGGGATTGCCGATTACCCACCACGGCTGAAAAATGAGCCCCGGCGTGACCTCGATCACGCGCATGCGCGGACGCGACCACAGCGGCTTGACGATCACGTTGAGGATAATGGCTTGAGCGACCCACACGGCAAGTACCATCAGCGCCCAGCGTGTGAGCTCGTCAGGCTCGGTCGCGCGCGTGAGGCGATAGACAATAAGGTTGGCAGCGATGACCAGCACAAACGTCAGTACCAACTGAACCGCGATGAGTTTGCCGCCAACCTTCAGGGACGAGACGATCTCGTAGCCGGCCAGGCCAACGTTGACGAGGATGCCGAGCACGGCGAGCCATTTGCTCCCCCCGGAATCGGGACGCACCGCGCGCACGAGCATGACGCCTGCGACGCTTGCCGTCAGCTCGAACGGCAGCTCGCCGGCGGCCTCGATAAAGCGACCGTACATGCTGCCGATATTGAACAGCGCGCTCGAGATCTGATAATCGAAGAAACTGCCCACGCCCAGACAAAGACACAGGACAACCGCGATCATGGCGACATCTTTCTTGTAGATGTATCCGAACATGCTTTCCTTTCGATGGGGCTGGAATCAACCTGCAACGTGGCGGGACAAAGATGACTTCGTCCCGCCACGCCTCCTACTTGTTAGTCGTCGTCGCTGGCACCCAGCTGCTGCAGCAGCATGAGCGCCGCAGCCACCGGGCCGGTACCGTCGTTGGCGTCGAGACCGCGACCCAGGCCGCTGCCCGCACCGGCGCCTGCCTTGTAGGGTACCGACAGCTTGCGGCTCTTGGGAAAGTTCACCGCGCCATAGCGGGTCTTAAGCTCAAAGGCCACCTTCTTGGGCACGTCGACGCCCAAAAACGTGATGCGACCGCCACTGAGCGTGACGCTCTCGAGCCCCAGACGCTCGCCGCGAATGCGGATTCGTGCGCGATTGAACAGGTTGAGTCCCGCCAGCGGCAGCTCGCCATGCGCAGCCTCGGTCTCCTCCTGCACCTCATCGATGCTCTCCAGGTCCTCGGCCGCTGCGAGTTTACGGTACACGAGCACGCGCTGATCCACCGCCGGCAGGTACTCCTCGGACAAGAAGTAATCGGCCGGCAGGTTAATGCCCACGCTCGCCGCCTCCACGCCGGCATCGTCATCGCCGCGCGCCTCGGCCACGGCCTGGCCCAGCATCTGCGTAAACAGGTCAAAGCCCACGCTCGACAGGTTGCCGTGCTGCTCGGCTCCCATAAGCGAGCCGGCGCCGCGGATCTCCAGGTCGCGCATGGCGATGCGCATGCCGCTGCCCAGGTCCTGGAACTCGGAAAGTGCGGTCAGGCGCGCCGTCGC
Organism: Collinsella sp.; assembly: GCA_048387515.1. Taxonomy (GTDB): domain Bacteria; phylum Actinomycetota; class Coriobacteriia; order Coriobacteriales; family Coriobacteriaceae; genus Collinsella. Next base: position 17,421 of record DBFMRS010000183.1, on the reverse strand, counting down.
CTCCTCGGTGAGCGGCAGCTCGCCCGGGAACATAAAGTACGCGTAGGCCTGCGTGGCAGAACGGCCCACACGGCCCTTGAGCTGGTAGAGCTGCGCCAGGCCAAGGCGCTGCGAATCCTCGATGATCAGCGTGTTGGCGGTCGCGTTGTCGATGCCGCTCTCCACGATGGTCGTGGCAATGAGCACGTCGATCTTTTTGGTCGCGAACTCAATCATCACGTCCTCGACCTCGCGCGGACTCATCTTGCCGTGCGCCACGCCCACGCGCGCCTCGGGCGCGGCCTCGTGCACGCGCGCCACGGCGTCGTCGATGGTCTTGACGCGGTTGGACACGTAGTACACCTGGCCGCCGCGACCCACCTCCAGGCGAATCGCCGCGCTCACCACATCGGGGTCGTACTCCCCCACGTGCACGATCACGGGACGACGCCCAGTCGGCGGCGTGGTGATCAGGCTCATGTCGCGCACGCCGCTCGTGGCCATCTGCATGGTTCGCGGAATCGGCGTGGCCGAAAGCGTGAGCACGTCAATCTGCTCGCGCAGGTTCTTGAGCTGCTCCTTGTGCTGCACGCCAAAGCGCTGTTCCTCGTCGATGATCACCAGGCCCAGGTTCTTGGGGTTCACATCGGCCGAAAGCAGACGATGCGTGCCGATGAGCACGTCGATCGTGCCCTCGGCAAACGCCTTGAGCGCGCGCTTCTGCTGCGCCGGGGTGCGGAAACGGCTGAGCACCTCGACTTCAAGGCCAAACGGGGCAAATCGCTCAAAGAACGTCTCGTAGTGCTGCTGGGCCAGAATGGTCGTGGGACAGAGCACCATGACCTGGCGGCCGGAGTCAACGCACTTAAACGCCGCGCGCAGGGCGACCTCGGTCTTGCCGAAACCCACGTCGCCGCACAGCAGGCGGTCCATGGGCTTGGGCGCCTCCATGTCGGCCTTAATGTCGGCGATGGCCTCCAGCTGGTCGCGCGTCTCGTCGTAAGGGAAGCTCTCCTCCATCTCGATCTGCTCGGGCGTGTCGGGCGGACAGGCGATACCGGCAATCGACGAGCGGCGCGTATACAGGTCGACCAGGTCAAACGCCAGCTTTTTGGCATTCTTGCGCGCCTTGTTGGTAGCCCGTGTCCAGTCGGCGGTGTTGAGCCTGGTCAAGCGCGGCTTATCGCCGTCGGGACCAACGTAGCGCGTGATGCGGTCGACCTGCTCCAGCGGCACGTAGAGCTTGTCGCCATCGGCGTATTCCAGCAAAAAGTAGTCGCGTTCCTTGCCGCCCACTTCCTGGCGCGCGATCTCGCTAAAGAGTGCGATGCCGTGGGTAGCGTGCACCACGTAGTCGCCCGGCTTAAACGGGAAGGTGATCTGCGTAATGTCAACCTTGCGGCGGCTGCGCGCGCGGTTGGCATCCATGCGGGCGTTGAGGTCGGCGATCGAGAACACGGCCAAATTGGCGTCGGGCACCACCACGCCCTGTGGCAGGGCAGCGTCCACAAAGGTCACGCGCCCGCGCGAGATGGTGGGCACGGCGGCGCCGGCGGCAGCCTGCGCGGCGCCCGCCTCGAGCGAGCGGGCGTTGAGCGCGTCGGCCTTGCGCTCGCGAATGGAAGCATGGGCCTCCTGGCGTGCGGCACGGTCGGCGGAATCCGCCGCTGCCACGCGCACGCGGTCGCCGATGGCACCGGCATTTTCGGGCGCCGCGGTCAGCGATTCCTCAAAGGTAATGCCCTCGTCGCCAAAGGTGAGCTCCATCGACTCGCGCGCACCGCGGTCGGGGATGGCAAACACACAGGCATAGCGCTTGCCCACGACCTCCTGGATGCGCGTCATAAAACGGTTGTCCGAGCCTGCGATGGCAGGCTGCTCAATCTTGAGCTCTGCCGTCACCGCACCGCCGGCACGGATGAGGCTCACATAGTTCAGGCGCTGCTGGGCACCAAAATCGAGCTGTTGGGCGCGCACGTACAGACCGTCCAGGCGGTCAATCCCTGCCTCGCCGGCACGGGCCTCGATATCCTCGTAGGCGCGCAGACAGTCGTCGAACAGCGAGCGCGGCTCGGACAGCACCACGAGCGCCTTGCCGCCCACGTGCGCCAGCGGGCTTACGGTCTGGCCGTACATCACCGGCAAAAAGCGGTCGAGCTCGGGCGTGACAATGCGTGCATCCACCATCTCGAGCAGCGCCGCCAACTTGCTGTCGTCCTGGCTGGCGCGGTAGAGCGCCACATGCATGTTGTGGACGGCCTCGTCGGTAAGCGCCAGCTCACGGCACGGGAAGATCTCGATGCCGTCCTCGTTGCCGATGGTCTGGCCCGTTGAACTCACCATGCGGCGGATGCGATCGATCTCGTCGCCGAAGAACTCAATGCGCACGGGCGCCTTTTCCTGCGCGGGAAACACCTCGACGGTGTCGCCGTGCACACGGAACAGGCCGGGCGCGTCGGCGGCGCCGGCATTGGTATAGCCCATGCCCACCAGACGCTGCGGCACCTCGTCAAAAGGAATCTCCTCGCCCACCGCGAAGGTCGTGGACTCCCAGTAGTGGCTCTCGACTGGTGGCACGCAACGCAGCAGCGCGCGGGCCGAGGCGACCATGATGCAGTTGTCGCCGCGCACGATGCGCCCGAGCGCCTCGCAGCGCTGGGCCACCACAGCGTCGTCGGGCGCCTGCTCGCGCCAAGGATAGTCCTTGCGCTCGGGAAAGCGGCACACGTGCGCCAGGCCCACATAGGCGGCCAGACTGCGTGCGGCGCGATCGGCCGCGTCCTCGCCACTCACGATGTAGACCGTGGGGCGCGGACGACGCGCAAACTGGGCGGCGGCCATAAGCGTTCGGCCCGACTGAGACACGGCCAGCGTCACGTCCTCGCCAGAATCGAGCCCGGCCTCGACGGTCTGCAGTGCCTCGGCAGTATAGAGCTGCGCGGCTATACGGTGAATGAGCATGCTGTTCCTCCGGCATTGCAACGCCAAAAGCCCGCCGAGGCAAGCTCGGCGGGTCGTTCGTCAAATTCGTTGCCTGTCATGGTAGCGCATGGAGAGGACTCCGACTCAAGCGTACGCCCAGCCCCGCAACAAAAACGCCAGATAGAACTGGACTCGCCGGCTTCGCCAAAATCTCCCCGTCACGTCGAACGCCGCAACCACGGAAGGCTCCCCAAGAAACGGCTATTCCTCAAAAAAGCTCGCAACGTTCAAACGGCTCGTCCACTCTCCTATGGTGTTGGCAAAGCCCACACGTGTGTACACACCCGCAAAACGACCGCGATACAGATACAAGCCTTCCATATTAGAAGCGGGCGCAAAACCAAGATCATCCACAAGTCCTTTGGGCGCCTCTCCTCGATGCGGCCCATCGACAAGCGTTCCGCGCAAGCAGGGAGTCTGATACTGCTGAGCATACTCCTGCACAATCGCCCCAGCGGCCGCAGCGCGAGCAAGCACCTGGGACCATTCCTGCTCCGTGGCATCCAAACCAGCGACAACGCCAACCGCGTTGTAGCCACCGCACGGCTTGACGATCCATCGGTCCTTTTCGGCAAATCTCGACAACTGGGTGCTTTCGTCCAAAATCTCGGTATAGGGCACATGCTCCCGTACAAACAATTGCTCCTCCGGGCTCAACAAGGACTGACCGGCCCGAGACCACAGAAACGCAAATACGGTCTTAGTCGCACACGGCCACGTTCTAAAACCACCGACGATGCATGCAAGCCCTTCTTGGGCAGCCTCGATTAAGGCCGAGCGTCCGTCGCACGGCTTATCCCACAGCTCGCCGGTCACCGCGCGCCGCCAAACGCAATCAATAGGACCAGCGGCATCGCACAGGCGCCTAGCACCGCCCTCACCTTCGCCAATCCGCAGGTCGCGCACATCCGCAAAGCGTGCGACTACACCCCGCCGCCTCATAAGGTCGACAAAATGAGCTGCATCTTCCAAGTCGATGCTTTCCGAATAGTCGACGATTGCCACCGAAGCGGGATATATCTTTGATTGCGGTGCATAGAGCCCCTCGTCAACGCGGGCCCTGTCATCCGATCGGACACCATCCTCGGTGCGGCAAGGATGGGCCAGCTCCCACTCTGCATAGGTCTCAAACAACGCATCTATCCAGCTACCGCACAAATCGTACTGCCGAAAGCCGGGGTGGTCGGAAGCAAACTCCTCAAAGGAAGGCGTCATTCGCACGGCCTGACAGACCGCATCGGTCACTACCATTCCAGCACTGCCATCGGTATTGAGCTCGCAAAACGTATACGATCCGGTGTCCTCGTCAAGAAAGATATCGACGCGCGCAAGGGGGATCTGGCAATCATAGCCGGCGTCCATAGCGCACAACTCCGCAAAAGCCGGATCCATGCGGAACCATGCACGCACGGAGGCATCGGAACAAAACGTCCGCGTCACCTTGTCCATAATGCCGTACATGCGCTCGGCTGCCTCCTTAAGAAGCGCCGTCATATCCTTATCGAATATCTTTGGCGTCAAAGCCCAGGGCGCAGGATCCCCATGGTAGAGCGCATGGGTTTGAGACAAGTATTCGTCGCCTTTGCGACGACCAGGTAGGTCACCTTCGCGTGTGCGCACGATGCGCTCAAAATGATCTTCAAGCTCTCGCGTCTTCGATGTTGCCACGTTGCCCTCCATTGCTTGATTTTTTTGCTCATGCTACGCCAGCACGCCACGACTTCGGCGCGCTTGCATAGGCTTCTAAATTAGCAACACATTTTTGCATGAGGCGGCATGAGGCAACATATACTCCTGCTCAAGCGCATACCAAACTCCGCAACAAAAACGCCAGACGAGCAAGCCGCCTGGCGCAATCAAGGCAAAGGTTATATTTCGGACCTAGTCATAGACACCCATTTTGAGCAGTGTGAAGGTCGGGGCGCCGTCACCCTGCTCGACGCGAACCGTGCAAGTCTCGGTACGGCACTCGGACGCATCGGCCTGAATCGCCGCGATGAACTGGTCCCTTGGCAGACCATAGGTGCTCTCGGGGATGTCGGAGGGCAGCAGCGCACCGCCAGCGCTGTAGACCTCATAGGTGAGCTCGTAGATGTTGTCGCCAAGGTCAGTCGCACCCGTAACGATGGCACACGGCGGGTTGTAATTTCCCTGGCCGTATTCCTGTTTCAGATACAAATACCCGTCATGTGCTTCGGCCGAATCGGCAAGCATCTGCCCACCCGACCCTTTATCAAAGGTCATGTCAGCATCCGAGAGCGTCAGACCCGTCAGGCGGTTGAGTTCTCTATTGATCACATCGGTCGCTATGCGCTGAAAGTGACCATTGTCATAGTCACCCTTCTCGATTCGATACGGCGCATTGTCAATAAAGTGGCACCAGATGAACTTAACCAGCTTGTATTTCTCGTCATCCGTAAGTCCATCAGTCGAATCGAAGTCGCCCGCCTGATACCAGTCCAGATCGAAGTGTTCCTCCGTAAAGTTCGACAGGAACAGGTTCGCCGCGGTATAAGTTGCCTGGTCGTTGAGATCGACCTTTACGCTGCTGCCGGTCTGCTCAGGCTCATCCGCCTCATCCTCGTCGGCGGCAGGCTTCTCCTTGGCGCTTCCTTTGTCCTTGTGCTCGGCCGAGCCCTCGTCGGACCCGAGCACCGTGATCTGCGACGAGTTACCCTGTCCAAGCGGCCCCAACACTCCGGTCAGCGCCAGCGCGGCACCACCGGCAACGAGCACGCCCGCCACGCACACGCCGATAATCACGGGACGCTTATGCGACTTTTTCTGCACGGGATTTTGCACGGGAGGCATCCCTGCCGTCGACATCGGCGCGGGCTCAGCAGGCGCAGCAGCCGGAGAGGCCGTGCCCATGCGCGCCCCGCAGTTCGTGCAAAAATCGGTTCCGTCGGGCATCTCGGAGCCACACTTGGTGCAAAACATATTCGGGCATCCCCTCACAACAAACAGCATCGGTCGCCATCATATTGAGCCCTCGCGACCCAAATGTGTTGCGCAACATTGGCCGCCGTCTCCGAGTGCCAACTAAACGCGTCGAGTCCCTACCCCATCACACTCACACTGGGGCACAAATCCGCCAGCGGGCACTCGTCGCACTTGGGTTTGCGGGCGTCACGCAAACTGCACGGCGGTCATCAGCACTCGGTCCGCTCACCCAAAACGCGCATGCTCAAACGCCCTCGGCACAAAACAGCCTGATCGGACAGGATCGATTATCAGCTTTACCTGCGTTATTTTGCAATTATGGCAATTGCTACTTTATAGTTGTGGTAACTTCTAGTTAGTAATTATGGTTTTTTGCCTTAACAATGTGGCAAATCCCAAAGGCCTGCCACGAAACCCGGCGGATACCGACAAACTCGGCACGAGACTTTCAAACCAAAAGCATGCCTGCGAGCATGCGATGCAAGACGCGAAGGGCGTTAAAAATGATTGAGCGAACCATGGCCCAAAAGCTACGCGGCATGTCAGAATGGTTTCCCGTCGTCTCGCTTACGGGGCCACGCCAAAGCGGCAAGTCAACTCTCATCAAGGCCGTCTTTCCTGAATATGAATATCTCAACCTCGAGAACCCGGAAGTCCGTCGCGCCGCACTCGATGACCCCGTCGGCTTTATCAGCAGGCGCCCTGATCATCTGATCATCGACGAGGCCCAATATGCACCGGAGCTGTTCAGCATGATTCAGGTCGCTTCCGACGAGCGCGGAAGGACCGGCCAGTATGTATTGTCCGGCTCGCAAAACTTTTTGCTTATGCGCAACATCCAGCAATCGCTTGCTGGGCGCGTCGGCATGCTCAAACTCCTCCCTCTCTCCTACCAGGAGCTCAGCGAGACGCAAATCTCGCTTGACACCTACCTGATTCGCGGGGGATACCCGCGCATATATGATGCGGGCATCCCCACCGATATGTTCTACCAAAATTACCTTATGACCTATGTGGAGCGCGACGCGGGCGGCCTTCTCGACGTGCGTAACCTGAGCTCCTTTAGAAAAATGATCGGGCTGTGCGCGGCCTGCGTGGGAGGACTGCTCAACCTATCAAGACTCGCCGCCGATGTGGGAGTCGCCACGGCGACGATCAGCTCGTGGCTTTCGATCCTGCAATCAAGCTATTTGGTATTCCTGCTTCAGCCATATGCTGGAAACATGCGCAAGCGGCTTACCAAAGCGCCAAAACTGTACTTCTACGACACGGGACTACTTTGTCATCTGCTTGGCATTCACGACGAGCGCAGTCTCATGAGCCACCCCCTAAGCGGGGAAATATTCGAAAACCTCGTTGTCTCGGAACGCCAGAAGGCATATCTCAACAGAGGCATCGAGCCCACGCTTGTCTTTTATCGCGACGATAGCAAACGAGAGATCGACCTTATCGATCTAACAGAGCAGGCTCGCCCACAGGCGTTCGAAATCAAATCGGGCGCTACCTACCGAGACACATTCGCTCGACACCTACGCTCTGTTGGTTCTGAACTTGGCATTCCCGCAAAGGACCGAGCCGTCGTATATCACGGCTCCGAGCGCTACGATACCGAGGGCGCATCGGTTGTGCCGGCAGAAGAGTTCTTGCTTCGGGAGTCGTAGCGAGCGCCATGGTCACCGACCGCGTCCCGATTTGTGCCGCCCGGAGATACGCAAGAGCGGCGGCACCCTGCCCTTGCAACCTAGCCCACCCGTACACTGGGGCATAAATCCGCCAGCGGACACTCGTCGCACTTGGGTTTGCGGGCGTCGCAGATCTCGCGGCCAAAGGTGATCCACTGGTGGTTGACCGACTCCCAATACACGTGCGGCAAGATCTTGAGCAGATCCTGCTCGGTCTTGAGCGGCTCCTTGGCATGCGTCTTGGGACTCAGCATCAGGCGGTGCGCGATACGGTTGACGTGCGTATCCACCGCGATGCCTTCCACGATGCCATACCCCACGTTGAGCACGATGTTCGCCGTCTTGCGCCCCACACCCGGCAGTTTGACGAGCTCCTTCATATCCGCCGGCACTACACCGCCGTAATCGGCAACGATCATCTGCGCGGCCTCCACGGCGTGCTTGGCCTTGCTCTTATAAAAGCCGAGTGACTTGATGGTGTCTGCCACGTCAGCCACACTCGCCCCGGCCATGGCCTCGGGCGTGGGCCACTGGGCAAACAGCTTCGGCGTCACCTTGTTGACCTGCGCGTCGGTCGTTTGCGCCGAGAGCAACACCGCGATCAGCAGGCGGAAGGGATTCTCGTGGTCCAAAAAGCACTCGACCGGGCCATAGCGACGGTTGAGGCGCTCACACACCTCAACGGCGCGCTCGCGTTTGGCGGCATTGGTCTCGCGTGGCATAACGACTCCTCGGCTCAACGGCACAATAAACTTATGGGCACAATTGTCCCACGTCCGAGACGCTTACGCCTCCAAGAATGCGCCGGTCTGACGGCTCCACAGGCTCGCGTACTCGCCACCCGCCTCGACGAGCTGCGTATGCGTGCCGTCCTCGACAATCTCGCCATCGGCCAGCACCACAATGCGGTCAAGCGCCGCCACGGTGGACAGGCGGTGCGCCACCACAATGGAGGTGCGGCCGCGCATCAGATTCTCGAGCGCCTCCTGCACCAACGCCTCGGACTCGCTGTCCAAGGCAGACGTCGCCTCGTCGAGCACCAGAATCGGCGCGTCGGTTAGGATGGCGCGGGCGATAGCCACGCGCTGACGCTGACCGCCAGAGAGCTTGACGCCGCGCTCGCCCACCATAGTGTCAAAGCCACGGGGCAAGCGGTCGATAAACTCGGTCGCATTAGCCAAGCGAGCCGCCTCGCGAATCTGCTCATCAGTGGCGTTGGGACGACCGTAGGCAATGTTTTCGCGAATGGAGCGGTGGAACAGCAGCGCCTCCTGCGGCACGTAGGCAACCTGACGGCGCAGGCTCTGCTGCGTGCAGCGCGAGACGTCCTGGCCGTCCACGAGCACGCGGCCGCCCTGTACATCGTCCAGGCGCAACAACAACTTGGTGAGCGTCGTCTTGCCCGAGCCCGATTTGCCCACCAGGCCCACGCGCTGGCCCGCCGCCACATGAAGTGTCAGGTCATCGAACACGCTCTCGCCCGCCGCAGCGTCACGGTACGCAAAGCTCAGCTGCTCAAAATCAATCGCGCCCTCGGTCACTTTGAGCTCGGGGGCGTCCGGGTCATCTGCCACCAAACGTGGCTCGTCCAGCACGCGCGTCATCTCGGCCGCATCGCCGAGCGCGCGGTTGATGCGCTGCATCATGGAGCTTACGTAGTTCAGGCGCATGGTGAGGTTATAGGTGTAGGTAAAGATCATGACGAGCGAGCCGGCCGAGATGCCAAACCACGCGTTGCCGCCCGCCACGAATACGCTCACCACGGCCATGGTGATGACGATAAGACCCGAGGTCGTAAAGTTGCGCTGCATCATGGCGTGCATCGAGACCGTCTCGGCATCGCGCGCGGCACGATCGGCGGCGTCGAACAGATCGCGTTCAAAGTCCTCGCGCCCGCAGGTCTTGACGGCCAAGATGTTCGTGACCGCGTCGGAGAGCACGCCCGAGAGCTTGTTCTGCGCGGCGGACGTCGCGGCCGAAAGCGGCATGATGCGCTTGTACATAAGCCAGACAAACGCGATGTAGACGACCATGATGCACACCAGGATCACGGTAAACGTCGGCACCACCGGGGCGAGTGCGGCCACGGTGCAGATGACCGAGGTGATGGTGGGGACGAGCGAATACACCGTCACGTCGACCAGGCCCGTGTAGCCGCTCATAAAACGACTCGTCTGGCTCACGAGCGATCCGCCAAAGCGGCTGGTATGGAATGTCATGGATTGGTTGGAGAGCGTGTCGAAGCATAGACGCGCCAGGTGATAGTTGCCTGCGATCTCGAGCTTGTAGACGGTGTAGTCCTGTAGCTTGGAGAGGATCTGACCCACCAGGTTAACGAGTACGAGCGCCAGGATATAGGGGCCGAAGACCTCAAACACCTGGTCACCCGCCACGGGACCGGCTTGAACGCGGTCGACAATGAGGGCCATCACATAGGTATTGGCAAACGTCAGCAAAAAGATGTAGCCCGCCGACGAGAACACCGAGAGAAAGACAATCAGCGGCTGCGTGCGCGTGACGCCCCAAAACCGCTGCAGCGTGCGGCGAACGGTGGAGCGTTTCAGCGGACTGGTGTTTCTCTGAGACATGGGCTTCCTTTCGCGTCTGATAGGGCGAAACGCCATTGTTGCACACTAAAGCGCACTTCAGGCAAGCGCGATGTGAAAGGCAGCGGGGTGCCCGCGTTTGCGCCGGTGCCCCGCTGCCTTGTTGCAATTAGTCCTCGTCTTCTTGGTCTGTGGAAAGGCCCGCGGGCGTGAGTCCCAAAATCTCATCGGCTTGATCGGCGTCTTCCAACGCGTCGATATCCTTGAGCTTGCGCTCCATAACGTTGGTGCGCGTGGTGATGATGCCCTCGACCGTTTTGCCCGCGGTCTCGATCTGCTGCTGGGCGCGGCGCAGCGCCTTTTGATAGCGCGGCAGCTCGGCCTTGACGGCGGAGAGCACGCGCAGCACGTCGTCGGTACGTTTTTGCAACTTAAACGTCTGATAGCTCATCTGCAGGCTGTTGAGAATGGCCGCCATGGTGCTAGGGCCGGCAACGTTGACGTGATAGTCGCGGCCCAGGGTCTCGATAAGCCCGGGGCGGCTGACGACCTCGGCGTACAGTCCTTCAAACGGCACGAACATGATGCCAAAGTTGGTCGTTGCCGGCACACTCAGGTACTTTTCGCAGATGTCCTTGGCCTCGCGCTTGACCATGGTGTCGAGCGTCTTACGCGCAGCCGCCACGGTCTCCGCATCGCCCGACTCCTGCGCGTCGAGCAGGTGCTCGTACGCGTCGCCCGGAAACTTGGAGTCAATCGGCAGCAGCACGGGGTCGCCCTCGTCCACCGGCAGCTTGACGGCAAACTCAACGCGCTCCGAGGCGCCGGGCTTGGTGGCGACGTTTTCCAGATACTGGTCGGGTGTAAGGATGTCCGCCAGAATTGCACCCAGCTGCACCTCGCCCAAAATGCCACGCGCCTTCACATTGCCCAGTACGCGCTTAAGATCGCCCACGCCGGTGGCGATGGATTGCATATCGCCCAGGCCCTTGTAGACGGCTTCGAGCTGGTCGCTCACCTGCTTAAACGATGACGACAGGCGATCGTTGAGCGTGCGGGAGAGCTTCTCGTCCACCGTTGCGCGCATCTGATCGAGTTGCACGTTGTTGTCTTTGCGGATAGCACCCAGCTGGGCATCGACCGTCTCGCGCACCTTGTCCAGGCGGTGCTCGATGCCCTCGCGGTTGGCACCGAGCTGTTGGGCCGTCTCGCGGCGCAGGTCATCCATCCGGTCACCAGCTTGCGAAAACTCACGCGCGATGGTCAGGTAACGTTGCTGCTCCACGGCCGCATCTGTCGTCTGCTGCTGCGCGATGGCATTGGCCGTGCGGCGAGTTTCGGCCAGCGCGACGTTCAGGGCATCGAGCGCGTTGTTGGCCTGCTCGAGTGCTGCCAGCGTTTCCGCGCTACTGTCGCCACGCTCCCGCAACTCGGCACGCAGGCTCTTGAGCTGGAGGGCGCAAGCCACAGCAACCCCCACCGCCACCAAGGCGATCACAACAAGCACAATATCAATAGCAGACATAAACTCCGCCCAACAAACCCAATCGAGCACCGATCAAAACCGCGATCAATCTTACCCCGCCATACGCTCCGGGCGCCCGGCCCCTTCTTGGGCGCCCCTCTCCTCCGCATATTCCATAATGCGGCGCGCCGTCTCCCTGCTCACCTTTGAGTCATCACCGGCTAAATATGCGTACACGTTTCCCTTATTCAGATTCAAATCGCGGCAGAGACCGTAGCGCGTGCCGCCCGATTCCCTTAGCGCTCCCAATGTTCTTTTTCGCATCAGGGCGTTGATCCTTCTGTCCGCCACCGGCTTTTCCTTCACCGCTCTATACGCACGCCAAACGTTGGCATAACGGTTGGGGAGCTCACTTTTGGCACATAGAGACGCCATGCCACCCGCTTGATCGTACAAGGACAAAACGCCTCGGTAATCCTCTTCCATCCACGAGCCCTCGGATAAGCCCAGAACGTATTCGGCTTTTCCTTGCGCCAAAGCGAGCAAAAACAGAGGCTCCGCCACGCGCGGCGCAACCGTCGTCGCCTGCTCAACCAGTTTTCTAAAACTCAGCGACTGCTGTCCGGATAGCTCTCGGCAATAGCCTTTTAAGAATCCCTCAAAGGTCAGATTCAACCGAGCACCTCCTTTTTGTATTGCCTGTATGCGCAGACCATCTCTTGATAACTCCGCTCCGAAGGCGAAGACGCCAGCGCCTCGCCCTCGTCGAATATAAGCCGTTCGAGCAGATCCCAATCAAGTCGGTCGATAAACGCTCGACTATGGAGGTCGACGATGTCGTTCGGACGGTAGGCATAGAGCTTCATTACCGCCAGGTCCTCCAAGGATGGCGTAAAGTACCTGATAAAACGCGCGCCAATATCCAAGGGAATCAAACGATCTTCGTAATTGAATGGCATCTGATTACAATATGCCACCGCCATACCATTCACCTCGGGATATCGAGCTATGATCTCGCGGAGGCACCTGTCTGCCTCAAACACATCAATGTCATGTGTAACCGACCGATTCGTTACATCGTTTAGCATGAAGGCGCTTCCTCCCACCAATACAACGCTCGGCCTGTCGTCTCTTGGACCTATTTCCAGCTCCGCCTCTTCGTCAATGCCCAAAAGAGTCCGCTCTAAATCCTGCTTATACATAGCAAATCCTATTATTATTCATCTTCAATAATACTATTCAGTCGCACGACAGGACCTACAGATTGCAAGAATTCTACTCGTGGCGATAATCCCTACACCCTAGAAGCCCTAATGTGACAAACGCTAACTCTCCCAGCCGGCGCGGACGGTTGTTGCGACATCGCCTAGGCGCTGGCCCAGGGCCGCTAGATGCTGAAGCACCTCACTAGGCGAGGCGCCGTTGAGAATGCACGTGAGGGCATATGAGGCCAAGAAGATTGCCGCGAGTCCCAACGGGATCAGCGCAATCATCGCTAACGTGCGCAGGCGCTGGCCCACGCGGCGGTGACGTGTGCGGCGCTTGTCAAACGCAAGCTCCTGCGCATATGAATCTTGTTGTACGGAATAGTTCTCTGGCGCCGATCCGCCCGCAGGCGAAACCGCAGGCGTGGCATTTTGCGCAGGGGGCTGAGCGGCTACCCCTTGCATTTGCATCTCCATAAGCCGTTGCTGTTGGCGCAACATGCGCTCGGCTTGTTGCTGCGGAGTCTCAAGAAACAGGTCCATGCTGGCCTCCAAAATCGGAGCATTCGACGCTTACGACCAGCATCCCGCACCGCCATGACCGCGACAACGCAATCGCCGGCAATAGCCACAAAGTTTCTTTTGCTCAAAAGCTGTCGAAAAGCTCAACAACTCCCCTACCAGCACTTTCTCTGAGCTTTTTTCGCCAGCAATCTTTTGGCCTTCCACCCTTACGCCAACTGACCAAAATCTAACCAAAAACTTGACGAAAATTGTGGAGACCGGGACCCCACACAAAAAGTGCCGCCCCAAAGGGGCGGCACACAAACTTATTATCAGCTTTTCTGTAACGAGCACGCGACGACCCAAAGCCGGGGCGCGGGGCGGGGAAACCTTTGCCTCGCGCGACTCTGCGAAGCCGTGAGCGAGAGGGAAAGGTTTCCCCGCCCTGCGCTCCGTGGTCGGTGAGGACAGACTACATGCCCGCGAGACCTCGGGCGGCGGTGGCGCATATAAACGCCAAGGCTAGAATCACGAGCGAGCCCGCGATGTCTGCCAGCACGCCCGCAACACGGCGCTCAAACAGCCAGCTCTCAAAGTGCGGAGCGACATTACGCCAGACGCGCCACAGCAAGATGCCCATACCGATCACGCCCGGGATATTGAGCAGTAAAATCTCGGAACACAGGAGGCCAATCAGGTTGCCGGCGACAAAACCCGCATCGCCCTCGCAGTACTTGCGATAAATCATGTACAGCATGTACGCCACAAACGGCTGCAGGCACGCAGAGATAAACGTAACCACCATCGAGGGGTCCTGAGAAAAGACATCGGTGAGCTTATCCACACTCGTGGCATCTTTCGAAGCCAAGAACAAGCCAATGACCACCACGGGCACCACGCCCAAGATAACCTCGACCAGAGTAAACAACTTAGCAGTCAGATCCTCGCTAGCCGTATTGAGGTGAGGCGCCCACTCAGGATGAGCATGCGCACCGACCTTCTTGTCCTTCTCGACACGATCGACCTTTTTACCCTCGGCAACCCGACGACCAGGATCCTTGCGAGTCCCCGCCGCAGCAACCCGAGCCCGAGACTTCTTACCCATACAAAAACACCCCATCAGGTAGTAGATAAACTAAAAGTCGCTACCCAGTGTACCCTACCCATGAACGGTGCCATCCCAACCAGCCCCCATACAAAAACGTGCCGCCCCGATAGGGGCGGCACACAAACTTCTTATCAGCTTTTCAGTAACGAGCACGCGACGACCCAACGCCGGAGCGCAGGGCGGGGAAATACCTTTGCCTCGCGCGACTCTGCGAAGCCGTGAGCGAGAGGGAAAGGTATTTCCCCGCCCTGCGCTCCGCAGCAGCCAGCGCCAAGCGCTAGTAGTTCACCACCTGCTCCTCAAAGTACGCCTTCGGGTGGTTGCACACCGGGCACACCTCAGGCGCCTCGGCACCAACGTGCAGGTGCCCGCAGTTCAGGCACTTCCACACCTTCACGCCCTCACGCTCAAACACCTCGCCCGACTCGATGCGCTCGATGAGTTTGTTGTAGCGCTCCTCGTGGGCCTTCTCGACGGCGGCGACGCCACGGAACTTCTCGGCGATCTCGGCAAAGCCCTCCTCCTCGGCGGTCTTGGCGAACTCGTCGTACATCGTGGTCCACTCGTAGTTCTCGCCCGCGGCGGCGTCACGCAGGTTGTCCAGAGTGCCCGGAACGGCGCCGTCGTGCAGATACTTAAACCACAGCTTGGCGTGCTCGGACTCGTTGCCCGCCGTCTCGGCAAAGATATTCGAGATCTGAACGTAGCCGTCCTTTTTGGCCTTGGATGCATAGTAGCGATACTTGGTGTGTGCCTGGGACTCACCGGCAAAAGCAGTCTCGAGGTTCTTCTTGGTCTGAGAGTTCTCAAAATCCATAGGTGTACTTCCCTTCAACACGTGCCGCCCATAGGCTTTGAGCGACCTTGTCTTTAGGATGCCCTCAAGCCGCGAATTTAAACCTTACAATCCCGTTCTTCAGATTTGAGCGGGCTACACACTCAACCAGCAATCGCCCTCGGCTCGGCAAAAGCCCTCGCGCTCCAGGTCAGCTAGAATGCCCGCGATCAAGTCGCACTCGACCGGCCCGCGACCGGCTGCCGCTTCCATCTCGTTAACGCCCACCACGGCATCAGCAAGCGTAATCCCCGCCGGCTGCCCATCGCGCGCTGCCAACAACATACGCACGATATGCGCGCGCTTTTGGCGGCGCGAGCCCTCAAACTTGGACTGACGACTATAGCCCGCCGACCGCCTGGACGGATTGGGCAGTGTCTTTTTAAGATACGCGCCGTAATCCAGCAATGCGTAATACCACGCGCGCGGCGTGTCGGCATCGTCTTGAGGCGCGGCAAAGGGCGCGATCTCGTCCGCCGCCGCACCGGGGGCCGCCGGACAGGCAGCCTGGATCAGCGGCACCAGTTCGCGATCGGGAACGGCCGGCACATCGGGAAAGAAATGATGCAAAAAGACCGTGCGCACATTGGTCTCCAAATACACGCCCGGAAGATCGAATGCAAACGAACGGATGCCCTGCGCCGTTGCCGGGCCAATGCCGGGCAGAGCGACCAAGTCACGCGTCTCGCGCGGAAACTCCCCATCCCAGTCCTCTACAACGCACTGTGCAGCCCTGTGAAGCGCCAAGGCGCGGCGATTATAGCCCATCCCCTGCCACGCATCCAAGACATCGGAAGGGACAGCCTGAGCGAGCGCCTGAACAGTCGGAAAGCGATCGAGCCACGCCGGCATACGCGTCTCCACGCGCGGCACCTGCGTCTGCTGCAGCATGACCTCGGAGAGCCAGATGATATACGGGTCGCGCGTTCGGCGCCACGGAAGGTCGCGATAACGCAAGACCCCTTCCGAACGAATCATCGAACGAAAGGGGTCCTGAATCATAGCTATACTCCTTATGCGGCGCTATTCCTCCCGGCAAGCGTACGCGCAGGCAGCGTACTCGGGAAACGCATCGCGATCGGCGAACTTGGGATCGACAGCCGGAAACTGGCGATGGGCGACGATATCGCCGAGCGAAACGGAATCGAGGTAGTCGCGCATCAACGCCTGGGCTCCGGCCCACAGGGGATGATAGCAGCACGCGCTCATGCGCGCACAGTCACCATCGGGGGCGGTGCAGTCGTTCATAACCATAGGGCCCTGAACGGCCTCGACGACCTGGCGGATAGTGACGTCGTCCGGACTGACCTTGAGACGCATGCCACCGTGGACGCCACGCAGGCTCTCCACAATACCGGCCTGGACCAAACCATGCTGAATCGAACGGGCAAACGAATACGGGACATTGACCTCTTCGGCAGCGGTGCGAACAGAAAGCAAACGCTCCGGATCCTCAGCAAGCATCGCCAGCATACGAAGGGCGTAATCAGTCTTCCTCGATATGTCCATTTTTCCCCTTTCAAGGAATACGAACAGCTCGAACGAGCTCCGGGGCCGAGCTTGTGTCGAGACGCTAAATGACCGCCAGGACATCCAAATGGTAAATCGGATATCCACTGAGTGCCGCGCTTGGAGCGAAATGCATCAGATGCGGCGCACAGTGCAATTTAGTATAACCTAACCCCCTGTCTCGTAGAACAGGTGTTGCGCAACAAAGCTGTTGTTCAGACAGATATGCTTATTAGATTTTACTTGCGTTCCCGAAGGCGCGGGGATTCTGGGCGAAGATGCACCGGGGCGATCGTTCTATCGAAACAAAGTGCATCAAACGCAAAAAGCCACGTCCGAAGACGTGGCTTTAATTGCGTTGGCGGGAAGTACGGGGCTCGAACCCGCGACCTCCGACGTGACAGGCCGGCGCTCTAACCAAACTGAGCTAACTCCCCAGGCAGTCGTTCGCGTTTGTTTCCGCTCGCGTGCGCTGCGGGGATTAGTATACACAGAAGTCTGTCCGGTGCGCAACAACTTTTTTGAAAATATTTTTTGGGCCCCTCCGGGAGGGTCTCCGGGGCCGGCTGGCGCGGGTTAAGTTTGCTGCTCTACAGTCCTGCGCAAGACGGAAAGCACATTAAGTGCTTTCCTTTGCGTGCGGAACTCGCGACAAACTTAACC
>DBFMRS010000182.1:0-28203 GCA_048387515.1 Collinsella sp. | reverse complement strand
ACGTCTGCGCCACCCACGGTATCTTCTCCGGTCCGGCCATCGAGCGTCTGAACGACGCCCCGATCGTCGAGTGCCTCGTCACCGACGCCATTCCCGTCGAGGTCGGCGGCAAGATCAAGACCATCTCGGTCGCCGAGGAGTTCGCTCAGGCCATCTCCGCCGTTTACCACGAGGAGCCCGTCTCCACGCTCGTCGGCGGCGACTTCGCGCTGTAGTCGCTCGACCCTCGCATCCCTCCGGAAGCCCCGGACACGCCTGCGGGGTTATCACGCGAACGTCCTCGCCGCTTTGCGGCTGCGGGATGTTCGCTTTGATAACCCCTCCCGGCGTGTCCGGGGCTTCCTGCTGTCTCGGTGCAGCTGTTTTCTGAAATGACTTTGCCGCAACCTTTCCTCGCCCTCGGCGGGCGTGGTAGCCTTTGTCGTTGATTGAACTATTTACGTAACGGAGGACAAACATGGCAGCTGCACAGCCGCTTAAGATTCGCATGGTTGCCGGGCTTGGCAACCCGGGCGAGGAATATGCCGAGACCCGCCACAACGCCGGCTTTAAGGCGATCGACGAGCTGGCCCGTCAGGCCGGCGTCACGTACTGGAAAAACCAGGCCGGCGCCGAGGTCGCGCTCATCAACATCAACGACCCCGAGGAAGAGGGCGGCAAGCGCCAGATTGTGCTGGTCAAGCCGCAGTCATATATGAATACCTCGGGCGGTCCCATCTCCAAGCTCTGCCGCGAGTACAAGATCAAGGCCGAGGAACTGCTCGTAATCCACGATGAGCTCGACATTCCCGCCGGCGATGTTCGCGTCAAGGTGGGTGGCGGCCATGCTGGCCACAACGGTCTGCGTTCCATCATCGACAAGATGGGCAGCCGCGACTTCAGCCGCATCCGCACCGGCATCGGCAACCCTCCCGGCAAGATGGCCGTCGCCGACTACGTGCTTAAGCAGCTGCGCGCCCGCGAGGCCGAGGATTTCCAGGACACCTGCGCCCGCGCGGCCGACGCCGCCGGCCTGGCGATCGTGCACGGCGTGGTCTATGCCCGCGACCATGTCAACGGCGCCGCCTCCGCCAACGGCAAGCACTAAAACCTACCATTTAGGGACAGGTTTATTTTGGCAGGTTTTACCTGCGGAAACGCTCCATTTGCGCATCGCAATAAACCGCGCGCCGCCATACGCACATAGCACCCCAAAGGGGGCCGGCCTCATCACAACCCGAGGCCGGCCCCCTTTGCCGTTTTACCCGATAAAACTGACCAAAATAAACCTGCCCCTATTTGGTAGGTCAAAGTGGATAAACCCTGCTCCCAACCGCCGAAGACACACGTAAGTGACATGTCCATGAGGGTATAATTTGCACCGTATGTCTGCACAACGCCTGTGCACGTACGGTTTTATTCGGGCTGCCGTCCATTTCCGTGGAGGCACGGTTCGGCCGCCCTAACAAGAGAGGGGTTCTATGTATAAGATCCTGGAGAAGACGCAGTTCTCGGAGAAGGTGTTCAAGTTCCGCATCGAGGCGCCCGCAATCGCCAAGCATGCGCACGCTGGACAGTTCCTCATGGTTCGCGCCAACGAGACGGGCGAGCGCGTCCCGTTTACCCTGGCCGGCTGGAACGGTGACGAGGGCTGGGTCGAGTTCATCTTCATGGTGATCGGCAAGACCACCGAGATGCTTTCCACCTACGAGGCCGGCGAGTCGCTGCGCGACGTCGTGGGCCCGCTGGGCGTTCCCACCGAGATGGCCGAGGGCCCCTGCGCCGTCATTGGCGGCGGCGTCGGCCTGGCAATTGCCTTCCCGGTCGCCAAGCACCTGGTCGAGACCGGTCACGAGGTGCACGCCATCATGGGCGCCCGCACCAAGGACCTCCTGCTCATGGAGGACCAGTTCCGCGAGCTCCTCGACGAGGACCACATCCATATCACCACCGACGACGGCTCCTACGGCGAGCAGGGCGTTGTCACCGCTCCGCTGGAGCGCCTGCTGCAGGACAAGGCCGTGAGCCAGGTCTTCTGCGTCGGCCCCGTTCCGATGATGAAGTTCTCGACCCTCACCGCCCAGAAGTACGACACCCCCATCACCGCGTCGCTCAACCCCATCATGGTTGACGGCACCGGTATGTGCGGCTGCTGCCGCGTCGAGGTGGGCGGCGTGACCAAGTTCGCTTGCGTCGACGGCCCCGACTTCGATGCCACCCTGGTCGACTGGGATGACCTTCGTGCCCGCCAGGCCGCTTACCGTTCCGAAGAGGGCGAGTCCCTCAAGGCCTATGAGGAAAAGAGCTGCGCATGCCACTAGTTAACGGTCGTTTCGTTGCCGATATGAAGTCACCCCGCACCCCCGATAACGAGGAGCCGGCTGCCGAGCGCGCCTGCGACTTCCGCCCCGTCGACAAGGGCTTCACCGAGGAGATGGCGCTGGCCGAGGCCGAGCGCTGCCTCAACTGCAAGAAGCCGTTCTGTGTTGAGGGCTGCCCCGTCAACATCAACATCCCCCGCTTTATCGAGCAGATCCGCGAGAAGGACTTCGGCGGCGCTCTCGATACCATCCGCGAGGACTCCATGCTTCCCGCCATCTGCGGCCGCGTCTGCCCGCAGGAGAACCAGTGCGAGGGCAAGTGCATCCGTGGTAAGAAGTCCGAGCCCGTGGCCATCGGCCAGCTCGAGCGCTTCCTGGGTGACCGCCCCGAGCTCGCTTCCACGCCCAAGATGGCCCCCAAGAACGGCAAGAAGGTCGCCGTCGTCGGCTCCGGCCCGTCCGGCATCACCTGCGCCGGCGAGCTCGCCCGTAACGGCTTTGACGTTACCGTCTTTGAGGCCTTCTTCACCGGCGGCGGCGTGCTGGTCTACGGCATCCCCGAGTTCCGTCTGCCCAAGGCAGTCGTCAAGCGCGAGATCGACGGCCTGGAGGACATGGGCGTCAAGTTTGAGTACAACTCCGTCGTGGGCAACATGGCCACGGCCGAGGAGCTGTTCGAGCAGGGCTTCGACGCCATCTACGTGGCGACCGGCGCTGGCCTGCCCAAGTTCCTCAACGTCCCCGGCGAGAACCTGCCCAACGTCTTCTTCGCTAACGAGTACCTCACCCGCGTGAACCTGATGAAGGCCAACAAGTTCCCCGAGTACGACACCCCCACCAAGCACGGCAAGAACGTCGTCGTCTTTGGTGGCGGCAACGTGGCTATGGACGCCGTCCGTACCGCCAAGCGCCTGGGCGCCGAGCACGCCATCATCGCCTACCGTCGTACCGAGGACGAGATGCCCTGCCGTCGCGCCGAGCTGCACCATGCTAAGGCCGAGGGCGTCGAGGTTCTGCCGCTCGTCTCCCCGCTCGAGTTTGTCGCTGGCGAGGACGGCTCCGTGTGCGCCGTCAAGGTCCAGAAGATGGAGCTCGGCGAGCCTGACGAGTCCGGCCGTCGTCGCCCGGTGCCCATCGAGGGCGCCATCGAGGAGATCCCCTGCGACGTCGCGATCTCGGCTATCGGCACCAACGCCAACCCCTTCGCAAAGAAGATCGGCGGCAAGATGGAGCTCAACAAGTGGGGCTACATCGTCGCCGACGAGGAGACCGGCCAGACCACCGATCCCCGCATCTGGGCTGGCGGCGACATCGTCACCGGTGCCGCTACGGTCATTCTGGCGATGGGCGCCGGCAAGAAGGCCGCCGCTTCCATCACCAAGAGCCTGCTGGGCGAGTAATCACCCGCAGCGCTAGCCACCAAACGGCAAAGTCCCCGTCGAGCACACGCCCGGCGGGGACTTTTTCTATGCCGGCCGCCCAAACCACCACAAAGGTGCCTGTCCCCTTTGTGGTGGTTTCAACTGGTTAGCCTTCGAGTTGGGCCACCTTGTAGCGGTAGGCTGCGGCGATGACGTCCTTGCAGCCTTCGCGGCCCAGCTTGGCGCGGTTGACTACGATATCCTTACCGCTCGTCATCTTCCACTTGCCGGCGCTGTAGCGCTTGTAGAACGCCTCGCGCGCCTTCTGCTGCTGCTTGACCAGCTTGGCGCCCTTCTTTTTATTAAGGCCACGCTTCTTGCGCACGATCTCGACGCGGTCCTCAAAGGGAGCGGTCACCAACACGGCAATGTGGTTGGGGTTGTTGCGAAGCAGGTAATCGGACAGGCGGCCTTCGATAATGCAGCTCTCGGTCTCGCCCAGATCCAAAATCACCTGACTCATCTTTTGGAACAACTTATCCGAGTACGAACGCGCATCGTAGCGGTCGGGCAGAAACGCCATGTTCTCCACGGCCAGACGCTCGTCGTAGGCGGCCATCTTGTCGAGCGACTCGCCCGCGCGCAGCGACGCACGTACCAGCAGCTCGTTATCGTACAGCGGAATCCCCAACTCGTCGGCAAGCATGCGGCCAATCTCGTGGCCCTCGGCGCCAAAGTCGCGCGCGATGGTAATGACCACAGGACTCTTCTTGTTCTCCAGATCGCTCATCGCGATTCCTTTCTCTATGTGACAAAGGGGCTGTCCCTTTGCCACATTCTACGCTGCCACCATTCGCCTCTGATATGCGCGAACCAGCAACGAGATACCAAAGTTGAGCACAAAGTACATCGCAAACACCAGGCCGTAGAGCATAAGAACCTGCGACAGGTCGATCGCGTGGGCCATCACGACGTTTGCCGTGTACATGAGCTCGGCCACGTTAATGCCCGAAAGATACGAGCTGTCCTTGATGACGGTCGTGCACTGGCTAAACAGCGCTGGGATGATCGTCTTAAACGTCTGCGGCAGAATGATGTAGCGCATGGTGGCAAAGAAGCCAAAGCCCTGGCTCTGCGCTGCCTCAAACTGGCCGCGCGGAATCGAGTTGAGGCCGCCGCGCACAATCTCGGCCATAACAGCGCTGGTAAACAGCGTAAAGGCGATGGTCGAAATCACAATGTCCAAACCCTGCACTGTAAAGTAGATAAACAGGATCCACAACAGGTTCGGCGTGCAACGGAACAGCTCGATATAGGCGCTCACCAAAATACGGAACGGGCGGGGCGCATAGCTCTTAACGAGCGCCAACACCGTGCCAAAGATGAGCGAGAAAAAGATCGACAGCGCCGAGATCTCGATGGTCTTAACAAAGCCGCCCCAAATGTAGAGCAGGTTGGTCGCGTTGAAGATTTCCATGCGCTAGGCCTCCTCTACGTTGTCGAGCCCCAGCTCGGCCAGGCTCACGCCGTGCGGACGCTCCTTGGAGCGGCGCTCGAGCCACTGCACCAGCATGGCGAGCGGAAAGCAGATGATGAAGTACATAAGGCAGCAGACGATGTATCCCTGCAGGTAACCGTACAGACTCACAAAGTTGTCGGAACGGTACATAAGGTCGCCGCCGGCCACAAGCGCCAGCACTGACGTGTTCTTGACCAGGTTGAGCGCCTGGTTACACAGCGGCGGCAGAATGATCTTGAACGTCTGGGGCAGCACGATGTACCAGTACGCCTGCGCACGGGTGAAGCCCTGGCTCTGGGCCGCCTCCATCTGACCGCGCGGAACCGCCTCGATACCAGTGCGGATGACCTCCGAAATGTAGGCCGCGTGATACAGGCCCACGCCCAAGAAGCCCAGCACGAACGGCGCGATGCGCACCGGCTGGTCGGCACCGGTCATGGCCTGCAAAAACTGCGGACCGGCCATGTACATAAAGAGCACCTGCACGGGCAACGGGGTGTTCTGGTAAAACTCGACGTACACGCGGCTTATGGCGCGCAGCACGCGCGAGCGAGTGGTAGAGAACACGCCCAGCAGCGTACCCAGCACCAGCGACAGCAGCAGGCCGGCAACGACCACTTGCAGCGTCACGCCAAAGCCCTCCCAGAAGGGTCCCATGTTTTGAAATGTCGTCGACCAACGGTCGGCGTCAAATAATCCTTCGAGCATTTGATTCCTTCCTTGGACGATGCGCCTATACAAGACCCCAGGTCTTGACCTCTTGGTCGAGCCAGCCATCGGCCAGGCGATCGCAAATCACCTGATCGACCACGGCCGAAAGGTCGCAGCCCTTCTTAGTCGCCACGCCGTAGCCCTGCTCGCCAAACTTGACCTCGGGCTGCAGCAACTCAACGGTCTCGTTCATATAGCCGGCCAGCGTGGAGCGGTCCATGGCAAAGACGTCGATATTGCCGGCGTCGAGCGAACTCTTGATGATGGGGTAGCCGCTAAAGGCCCTAAACTCGGGCTTGCAGCTAAAGCCGTTGTCCTTGATCATCTGCTCAATCAGACTCTGCGTGGTAGCACCCTGGCTCACGCCGATGACCTTGCCGTCCAGGTCCTCAATCGAGGTAAAGCCCGAACGCTTCTTGACCATGAGTCCCACGTAGTCGGTGCGGTACGGCGTCGAGAAATCCCAGCTCTTCTTGCGCTCGTCGGTGATGGTGTAGGTCGCCGCGACCACATCGAGCTGGCCGTTATCGATCAGCGGGCCGCGCGTCTTGGGCGTTACGTCGGTAAACTCGACAAGCTCCTGGGCGCGGGCCTCCTTGTAGCTCACGCCAAAGACGGCAGCGGCGATCTGGTAGCACAAATCGACTTCCATGCCCTCAAAGCGGCCCTTGGCGGTGTCGTAATAGCCATAGCCGGGAACGTCCTTCTTAACGCCGGCATTCAGATGGCCACGCGACTTGATGGCCGCAAGCTTGGACCCCTTGTCGGAGCCCTCGCCGCTGGTGGAGTTGCCGCAACCGGCAAGCGCGGTCCCCGTCAGCACGAGCATGCCGGCGCCCGCCAGCTGCAAAAAGTGACGGCGCGACACGGCCGCCCTCGTCATATCCGTCATGTCCATCACCGCGCCTAGTGCAGAATCTTGGACAGGAACTCGCGGCAGCGCGGGTTCTCGGGGTTATCGAAGAAGTGCTCGGGCGTGCCCTCCTCCAGGATGCGGCCGTCCTCCATAAAGATGACGCGGTCGGCCACCTGGCGCGCAAAGCCCATCTCGTGCGTCACGCAGATCATGGTGATGTCCTCCTGCGCGAGCTCAATCATAACGTCCAGAACCTCTTGGACCATCTCGGGGTCGAGCGCCGAGGTCGGTTCGTCAAACAGGATGATGGGCTGCTTGGTGCACAGGGCACGGGCGATGGCGATGCGCTGCTGCTGACCGCCCGAGAGATTCTGCGGATACTCGCCGGCCTTATGCGCCATGCCGACGCGCTTGAGCGCGGCGATGGCGATCTCGGTCGCCTCCTCCTTGCTCTTCTTCTGCAGCTTGATGGGCGCGAGCGTCAGGTTGCCCAGCACCGTCATGTTGGGATACAGGTTGAACTGCTGAAACACCATGGAGCTATACTTGCGAGCCATCTCCAGGTGATTCTTCTTGGTGAGCGGCGTACCGTCGATGACGACCTCGCCCGACGTGGGCTCCTCCAGATAATCGACGCAACGGATGAGCGTCGACTTACCCGAGCCGGAAGGCCCGATCATTACGAGCTTCTCGCCGCGCTTGACGGTGAGGTTGATATCTTTGAGCACATGCAGGTCGCCAAAGTACTTGTTGAGATGCTTGATCTCGATCATGTCTGCCATGAATGTCCCTTCCCTGCGTTTACACGAGTTGAACTATTGTACGGAAAGAATCACGTTTCCGCAGCCCACACTACATTCCCGTAAAGAACCCGCAACCTTTAACCCACTCATTTAAGCCTGTCCCCGATGAGTGCCCAGCCCAGCAAAAAGGGGCGCGACCGCTATGGCCACGCCCCCTCAACATCAACTATGTACCGCTCGGCCCCTACGCGAGTTTAGCGCCGACGATCTTTGCTGCTGCCGGCTTATCGAAGTTGCCGCCGGTGGCCTTGCCGAGTGCGCCCATAACCTGGCCCATCTGCTTCTTGGACGTGGCGCCCAGCTCGGCGATAACCTGCTCGATCAGGGCCTCGAGCTCCTCGCCCGAAACCTGCGCGGGCAGCAGGCTCTCCAGAATCTTGACCTGCTCGGTCAGGTTGTCGGTACGCTCCTGGTCGGTACCGGCCTTGATAGACATCTCCAGCGTCTCGCTCGTCTGCTTAATCAGACGCTTGATCATGCTGTTGACGTCTTCCTCGGTCACATCACGACGCTCGTTGACCTCGATGTTCTTCACCTCGGCCTTAACCTGACGAATGATAGACAGGCGAACCTTGTCCTTGGCCTTCATGGCCGCGATCATTTCCTTCTGCAGCTCTTCGTTGGTCATCTGCAAATCCTCCTCAATAGTGCGGGCGGCACTCACTCGAGCGCCGCCCCATGATTACTCAGTCGTCGACGAATTGTCGGTCGAACTCTTGGTGACGCCCTTCAGGCTGACGTTGTACGGCACGTC
Organism: Collinsella sp.; assembly: GCA_048387515.1. Classification (GTDB taxonomy): domain Bacteria; phylum Actinomycetota; class Coriobacteriia; order Coriobacteriales; family Coriobacteriaceae; genus Collinsella. The sequence continues at coordinate 19,899 of DBFMRS010000182.1, read as the reverse complement.
CTTGGGCATGGGGTTAACGGTGATGTCGGCGTCCTTCTTGTACTGCTCCAGCCACTCGCTGTACGCGGTGCTTGCCGCCTGCGTCTTCACCACGTTGGAGACGTACTTCTTGATGTCCTTGGGCACCTGCTTAATGTCATCGACCTGATTATCGACATGGAAGTAGTCGGTGCACTTGATGATGTGATAACCATAGGTCGACTCGACGACGTCGCTCACATCGCCCTTATTGAGTCCCTCGAGCGCCGCCTGGTAGCTGTCGACGAAGGTGGTGAGCTTGTCCCAGCCCACATCGCCCTTCTTGTCCTTGGAGCCGGTGTCGTCGGAATACTGCTTCACGGCGTCCTCAAAGCTCAGCTCTCCGGAGTTGATCTTGTCCAGGCACTCCTGTGCCTTGGCCTTGGCGGCGGCCTTATCCTCGTCGGATGCGTCGGAATCGACCTTGATCAGGATATTCGACGAACGACGGGCGTCGTTGTAGTTGGACAGGTTCTCATTGATGTAATCGACGATCTCGCTGTCCTTGGGCTTGCTGGTGGGTGCCACGGCATCCTTGAGCTTCTGCTGCGCCAGGCTCTCCTTGAGCGAATCCTTGTAGGTGTCCTCGGTGTAGCCGTAGGTCTTAAGCGTCTTCTTAAAGGTCTTGGCGCCGCCTGCGCTCTTGCACGCGTCCTTCCAAGCCTTCTCGACCTCCTTGTCCGACACCGTCACGCCGTTTTCCTTCTGCGCCTGCTGAAGCAGAATCTGCTGCGTGTAGGAGTCGATGAGCTGCTTGCGGTACTTCTTGGGCGTGAGGTCATTGTCGACCAGGTACTGCGCCCAGTCCTTGTCCTTGGTGTAGCCATAGGACGTGCGCATGCTCATAATCTGCTTGGTCACGGTGTCCTCGGTAAGGTTGGTGCCGTTGATAGTAGCAGCCACGCCACCAGTAAGCTTATAGCCCGAGCTGGCACTTTCGGTCTGCGACATCAGGCCGGAGCACGCCATGGCCGAGACGGAGAGCAGCATCGCCAGCACGCCGATGACCACCAGGACGATCTTGACGGTCTTAGACACGTACGTCTTGCGCTGCTTCTTGCGAGAGCTGGAGGCAGCGCGGGCCTGCTGCTCGGGCGTCGGCGCGGCCTCGGAGTTCTTTTTCTTATTTGCCATAGTTGGCCTTTCGCATAACGAATCGAACAAACGCCATTGTGTCACAACGCGGACCCCGCGGCACACCTGGCACATGGGGGACAAGTTAATCTGCACCATTTTGGTGCAAAGGGGACAGCTCTGGCAGCCGGCACCTTAGAAGTGGCGGCGGATGGCGTCGACCATGCCCTGGGGCGTGGTCTGGCCGAGCACGTCGGCTGCAGCATCGGCGTCCATAAAGATGTTCATGAGCGCCTGCAGGGCCTCGACCTGGCCGCCCGGCTCGGCAATACCCAAATTGATGACGATCTGCGCCGGCACCGGAGCGCCCATGCCAGCCATAGCGTTAAATGTCACGGGCGCGGCGGGCTTCACCACCGCGATATAGGGCTTGGCCACAAACCCCGGATCGGTATGCGGAATGGCAATGTTTGCCGCCGGCATGGCAAGACCCGTGGGATAGGCATCCTCTCGCGTGCGAACGGCGTCGAGCCAACCGTCGGCAATGTAGCCACGTGGTGCAAGCTCGCCCTCGAGCCGCGCAAACACCTCATCCGGCGTTGCACACTCCCAATCAAAAAACACCAGCTCAGGCGTAAACAGAACTTCGTTATCCGCCATGCGCTCACCTCTCTCACCCAGTCACCTGCGACGTTCTTGAATGACTAGTCGTTAAAGACCGTCCCCGATGACTACCCAAAAACAAAAGGTGGCCACGCGCGCCTTGGCGCCAATGACCACCCTGACTACTCGGCTAAATTGTACTGTGCGCCGCTAGCCGCGAGGCGCGTCAATTGCGACCTTGCCGCTCTCCAGCACGTGGACGCGGCCGTCGGCGAGCATTTGCACAACCTCGGGATACAGCACGTGCTCGATCGCGTGGATGTGCTCCTCGAGCGTGTCGACGTCCCAACCCTCCTCAACAGCCAGCGCACGCTGGGCGATGATGGGGCCGTTGTCGTAGATCTCGTTGGCAAAGTGCACGGTCACGCCGGTCACCTTGACGCCGCGAGCAAACGCATCGTCAATCGCATGGGCGCCGGTAAAGCTCGGCAGCAGCGCCGGGTGTAGGTTGACCACGCGATTGGGAAACGCTGCCAGCAGCGGCGTGTGCACCATGCGCATGTAACCGGCCATCACCACGTACTCGCAGCCGCGCTCGAGCAGCTCATGCGCGATGATCTCGTCGGCCGCGATGGGGTCGGCATAGACATCCTTGGACAGCGTGAGTGTCTGAATGCTCGCACGCTCGGCGCGCTGCAAGCCCTTGGCCGAAGGACGGCTCGACACCACAAGCTCAATCGAAGCGTTGAGCTTGCCGGCGGCGATCAGGTCGATCAGCGCCTGCAGGTTGGTACCCGAACCGCTGATGAGCACGCCGATCTTGAGCGGCTCGGCCGTATCGGTGCCGGTCGGACGGGTGTAGGGCACAAAGCCCAGGCCCTCGGCAGCAGCCGTCTGCTCGTTAGCGCTCATCGGAGTACACGACCTTACCGGAACCCTCGACGCACTCGCCCACGCGGAACGGCTTCTCGCCCAGCGCGAGCAGGGCCTCGGTCACGGCAGCCTCGTCCTCGGGGGCGACGATCAGGCACAGGCCGACGCCCATGTTGAAGGTCTTGCATGCCTCGTTGGGCGCGAGCTCGGCCTGACGCGACACATAGGTGATGACGGGCGGAACATCCCAGCCCATCTCGGCGCCGTTGCGGGTGACCACGGCGTCGACGTCGTCGGCGAGCGCGCGGTTGAGGTTCTCGGTAATACCGCCGCCAGTGATGTGGGCGATGGCGTGCACATTGGCGCCGCCGCGCAGCAGCTCCAGAATCGGCTTGACGTAGATGCGCGTGGGGGCCAGCAGAGCGTCTGCCAGCGATGCGCCGCCGAGCTCCTCGAGCGGGCGGCTCAGCTCCTCGGCCTTAGCGGCGGCCTCGGGCGTGCCCGGCTTAATGCCGTCGACACCGATGACCTTGCGCACGAGTGAGTAGCCGTTGGAGTGCACGCCGGTGGAGGGCAGGCCCAGGATCACATCGCCGGGGCGAACGTTCGCGGGGTCGAGCATCTTGGGACGATCGACAACGCCCACGGTAAAGCCGGCGAGGTCGTAATCGGCGGGGGCCATGACACCCGGGTGCTCGGCCATCTCGCCGCCCACGAGCGCGCAACCCGCGAGCTTGCAGCCGTCGGCCACGCCCTTGATGATCTTTGCCATGTGCTCGGCCTCAATGTGACCGATGGCAACGTAATCCAGGAAGAACAGCGGCTCGGCGCCCGAAGCCAAAATGTCATTGACGCACATGGCGACCAGGTCCTGGCCCACCGTCTCGTGACGGTCCATGATTTGGGCGAGCACGAGCTTGGTGCCCACGCCGTCGGTGCCGCTGATCAGGATCGGGTCTTCCATATCCTTAAGCGCGGCGGCCGAGAACAGGCCACCAAAGCCACCGATGCCGCCGATAACCTCGAGGCGGTTGGTGTCCTTGACCATCTGCTTAATAGCGTCGACGGCGCGGCCGCCCTCGGCGGTATCGACGCCGGCATCCTCGTACGTCACATGCTTGCTGTCGCTCATCTGAGCCTTCCTCTCCCACTACCGTGGCGCAGCGCGGGCGCCAAACGGTGCTCATAGTTGCGTTCATTTCGGAGCGCGCCATAACAGCACGCGCCGTCATATCAACAAAACAGCAGGTAAAACCTACCAAAATAAACCTGTCCCTACATGGCAGGTTTTAGGCCTCGCCGTGCTCCTCTTCCCAGCTGCGGTCGTCGTATTTCTCGACCACGGCGTCGTCGTCAAAGTGCAGCGGCTTGTCCAGGTTGCGGGGCTTAAAGCCCTCCATAAACTTGTCGCGGCCAAAGCTCTCGGGAATCGCCACGGGGTAGCGGCCGGTAAAGCACGCATCGCAGTAACCGCCCTTGGGCATGACCTTAAGCAGGCCCTCGACCGAAAGGAAGGCCAGCGAATCGGCGCCGATGTACTCGCAAATCTCGTCGACCGTCTTGTTGGCGCTAATAAGCTGCGACTGCACGTCGGTATCGATGCCGTAGAAGCACGGCCAGATGACCTCGGGCGAGTTGATGCGGATGTGAATCTCCTTGGCACCAGCGTTGCGCAGCATCTTGACGAGCTGCACCATGGTGGTGCCGCGCACGATGGAGTCGTCGATGACGACCAGGCGCTTGCCCTCGATGTTGTCGCGCAGCGGGTTGAGTTTCATACGCACGCCCATGGCGCGCAACTCCTGCGTAGGCTCGATAAACGTACGGCCCACGTAGCGGTTCTTGATGAGGCCCTCGCCAAAGGGAATACCGCTCTCGTGCGAATACCCCTCCGCGGGCGGCAGGCCGGAGTCGGGCACGCCGATGACCAGGTCGGCCTCGACGGGCTCCTCGTGTGCCAGCTGACGACCCATGTCATAACGGCAGGCATAGACGCTCTTGCCGTTCATGATGGAGTCGGGACGGGCGAAGTAGACCTGCTCAAAGATGCAGTTGGCGGGCTCTTCGGCTGCAGGCACGCCCTGCTCGGATACCAGACCCTCGGCGCTGATGCGCAAGATCTCGCCGGGACGGACGTCACGGACGTACTCGGCACCCACGATGTCGAGTGCGCAGGTCTCGGAGGCAACGACCCAGCCGCCGGCGCGCGTGACATGGACGGCGGAGTCGACCGTCGCGGCGCCGTCCTGCGACGGCAGCTGCGAAACGGATGCGGCATCGGCCTGGTCCAAACCCTCGTCCACCAGCTTGCCCAGCACGAGCGGGCGAATGCCGTGCGGATCGCGGAATGCGTAGAGCGCCTGCTCGTTGATGAGCGTCATGGCGTAGCCGCCGCGCACGAGCTCCATGGTCTTGCGAATGCCCTCGCGCAGGTGGCCCGTACGCTGAGTAAAGTAGCCGATAAGCTTGGTCGCGACCTCGGAATCCGAATTGGAGAGGAACGGCACGCCCAGCTCGATCAGCTGGCGGCGTAGCTCGTCGGTGTTGACCAGAGTGCCGTTGTGAGCAAGCGCGATAATGACGCTGTTGATGGTGGAAAGATGCGGCTGCGAGGCTTCCCAGCTCTTGGCACCGGCAGTGCCATAGCGCACGTGGCCCACGGCCAGCTGGCCGGAGAGCGTCGACAAGTCGGCGTTGGAGAACACGCGATCGAGCAGTCCCAGGTCTTTGCGAACCATAACCGTGCCGCCATCACCCACGGCGATTCCCGCCGATTCCTGGCCGCGATGCTGTAGCGCACGCAGGCCAAAGTACGTCAGTCGGGCCACATCGCGATCGGGTGCCCACACACCAAAAATGCCGCATTCCTCATGCAGCTGGTCGGAGTCCGGATCATACGTCGACATGGTCTTCACCTGTCCCGCGGCACGCTCGGCCGCGCGGATGGTTTCTTGAGACATGGCATCCCCTCAGAGCCTCGTTATTTGGCGTTACCTGCCCTATTATACGCACGGCAAGACAAGCACTCCCGCGCATGAACAGCGCTTTTTAAAAGCCCACCGAGCTTATAATCCGTTTTGCAGCCAAACATTTTATTGGGCAACCGCCTCGGGGCCGACGATCCCGCATGCTTCCGTCGCGACGCGTCTCGTCCACCGCTAGGGCTTACATTGCTGCAATTGGGTCGTTTGTCCTGTCTTTTAGCAGGTCGGCGGCGTATCCTTGTACCTACAGCAAAACGAGAAAGGTTATGTATGGATCGAAACGAACTCGACCCCAGCGTCCCCAGCGCCACGGAGGTCAAGAAGATCCCCCTCATCATTAAGGTGTACGCCGTCCTGTGCATCCTGTCCGGCGTGGGCACGCTCCCGTCGGTCGGCGCCTTTATGTGGCAGGTCATCACCGCGCTCATCAACGGCAACGCCGCCGCCAAGCTCGGCGACAACACGCTCGTCGCGGTCGGACTGATTGTCGCCGGCATCATGCTCTCGGCTGCCAGTGCCGTCATCTTGATCATCTTTGGCCTTGACCTCATCAAGAACCAGCGCCGCAATGCCGCCCGTCTGTCCTATATCCTTATCGCATTGACCGTCGTCGAGCTTTTGGTTGACGTGATGCTCCAGGGCATCGGGCCTTTCTTGCTGCGCCCCGCCATCCAGCTCGGCATCCTCGTCGCGCTTTCGACCACCGTCGACCCCACGCTGCGCCAGGAGCGCGAGCTGCAACGCCGCCTGCAGGAAATGCTCGATCGCGACGCCGCCGCCGAGGGCATGCTCGGGCGCGATGAAACCGGCGAAGGCTACATCAAGCTCAACTACTTCAACCTGTTCTGGGTATTCTTTGTCTGCTGCATACTCGGCCTGATCGCCGAGGACATCTGGCACATGACGGTCGACGACCCTGGCGTCTACCAGAACCGCGCCGGCATGCTGTTTGGCCCCTTCAGCCCCATCTATGGATTTGGCGCCGTACTCATGACCATGGTGCTCAACCGCTTCTACAAAAAGAACCCCATCATTATCTTTTTGGTGAGCGCGCTGCTCGGCGCGAGCTTTGAGGTGTTCGTGGGCTGGTTTATGCAGACCTCGTTTGGAGTGGTCTCGTGGAGCTACTCACATATGAAGCTCTTTGGCATGCCCGATCCGCTCGCCGTCCTTACCGGCGGACGTACCTGCACGGGCTTCGCCTGCCTGTGGGGCCTGGGTGGCCTCATCTGGATCAAGCTGCTGCTGCCGAGGCTACTCAAGCTCATCAACATGATTCCGTGGAAGAGTCGCTACTCGGCTACTGTCATCTTCACCATCATTATGCTGGTCGATGGCGTTATGACGCTGCAGTCGCTCGATTATTGGTATCAGCGCGTCAACGGCACGGAACCGGATATTCCCGTTGCGCAGTTCTACGGCAAGTACTTCGATAATGACTTTATGGAGAATCGCTTCCAGAGCATGACCATGAGCCCCAAGGATGCAACGCGCGTGTAGCGCTCACCGCGCCCAAAACGCAAAATGCCCGCCGGTATCACACTGAACTGCGGGCATTTTTATAAACGAGCCTTCTATCGACGCAAACCTCTACGCCTCGCGCTCAACCTCACTCACACACTCATTTTTGATGGTGCCAACGAGCGCCTGCAGCGCATCGACCACGTGCGGGCGAATGTCCCCGCCAATGAGCACGAGCATGATGTCGTCACCTACGGCAAGCTCGCCGCTTGCCAGCCACACGCGCACATAGCCGATACCCGGCATCGCGCGCGCGGCCTCGATAGCAGCCTGCACCTTGCTGGCGTCGTAGCCGAACACCATGCCGCCCACCTTGTGGCCCGGCGCCACGCCATCGGTCTCGACACCGCGCGCCTCGGCCTTGGGCGTCGCGCGCACCACACCGTTATGCGTCAGATACATCCCACAGCCTGCCGCCGAAGCATCGGCCTTGGCCTCGCGCAGCCAAGCATCAACCGAAGGCATCGTTTTGCCATTCTCTAGCATCATTTCTCCCTTACCGTCATCGAGTAGCCAATTTGGAACGGGGCTTTTTTAGCTACTCTCGAACAACTTATTCCTCGACCGGCGTGAGCACCATGACGGCACGCGTGTTGCTCAGCGATAACGAACGACAGGTCACAAGCGTTACGACCTTGGTTGCCGAAACGGCACGATCGGTGGCATCGCTCGCCACGGCAGAGGCACCGTCGAGCATCTCGGACAGGTAGTTCTTGAGCCCGTCGTCGCCCTCAAAATTGGGCGTGCGCGCCTTGGAGTACGTATCCTCAACGACCTTGGTCGCCAGCGGACGCAGCTTATACGTTGCATCGCGCGTGATGTAATACACGTACTCGATGCTATCGAACGTCGCTTGGTCGGTGGTGTCCGAAATCACGTTGAACATCGACCCGTCGTTCATATGGTGGCCGTAGATCGTGGTCTGCTGATCCACCATGCCCGGCGCGGTGTCGTCGCTATCCAAGAAAATGGCCCCAGATGCATTGGCCGTACCGTCGAACAGCGTGTTGAGGTATTTGGAGTTGTTGTTGGTCTGCACCACGGGATAGTTGATGTTGGTTCCCGGCACATAAATCCAACCCACAATCTCGGGGTTTGTCTGAGCAAGTGCATCAAAGTCGATAATCGGCACGCCGCTGGCGTCCTTATCGCTTACATATTGCTTCTCGATTTTCTGATACGACTCGCTCGCCTGCTTGTAGCCAATCTGTGCATTGATAAAGATGGCGGCGGCGGCAACAATCAGGCCGATGCCGATGATGATGAGCAGAATGGGAATAATGGAGCGGCGCTTTTTGCGCGGCGGCTCGGTGTAATCCGACGGCGCGGCATGCGATGAAGACCGGGGCGGCTTCCTAGCGTTGCTATAAGATGAAGGTCGATATGCGGCTGGCGCGTCCTGTCGACGATGCGTCGCCGGCGTCACGGGGCGCGGCGCGCGCGGCTGCTGAGGAGAGGATGACCGACCCTGCTGTGCCCCATGGGCAGCACTCAGCTTCGACGGATCGGGGATCTGAGAAGCCTTGAATCGTTTTCCCTGATAGTCGGACATGGCTCTCCTTATACTGCGGTGAAACGGCAGAACGCCTAGGCGTCGGCCATCTCCTGCTTCATCTTCTCGATAACCTTGCGGTACTCGGGGTCGCAAGCGCCTAGAATCTGCGTGGCGTAGATGGCGGCGTTCTTGGCGCCGTTGATGGCAACGCAGGCCACGGGCACGCCCGAAGGCATCTGCACCATCGACAGCAGCGAATCCATACCGCCCAGGTCACTCGTCTTCATAGGCACGCCGATGACCGGCAGCGGCGTAAAGGCAGCCACGACACCACCCAGGTGAGCGGCCTTGCCGGCGGCGGCGATAATCACTTTGATACCGCGATCGGCGGCAGTCGAAGCCCACTCGTGGACCTTCGCCGGTGTGCGGTGTGCGCTCGCAATGACAAGCTCATAGGGCACACCCAGCGCCTCGAGCTCGGCGGTGCAACCTTCCATAACGCCTAGATCGGACTTGGAGCCCATGATGATCCCGACAACCGGCTTTTGATCTGCCATAAACAAAGACCTCCTGTTGAGAGCGGTGACGCGGCGGATCCGCGACCCTTAACTACTGAGAGTAGTATAGCTGCTCCCGTCCCTGCGGTCTTTGTGGCGCTTCGCGGGTGGGCCAGGCTTTATCTTCACTCCGGTTGCTTCGCAAAGTCGTTCAGATAAAGCCTGGCCCGCCTGCGAAGCGCCCTGCGACCTACCGGGAATTGCCATGACGTACGTTGGCTGATGAATTGGAAGGAAAGGTCAACGGAGGCTGAAGGCAATTGGTTCAGCGAAAAACCCTGACGAATCTAATTCGTCAGGGCCCCACCAACGCTCACTCGTCGTTCATCGTTAAAGCTAGATATTCTCTTCCGCCCATTTCTCGAAATCGAGTTCTCGTCTCTGAGCAGTTCGGTAGACTTCCATGTCTTCGCGAGCGCCTACCACTACGATGGCCATCTTTTCTTTAATTCTGATGAGGCGGTACACGATTCGAATGCCACTTCCCCTGAGCTTGATCTTCATAAAGCCAGTCAAATCCGTACCTGCCTTGTTTCCAAGAGGCTTGCCGAATCCACCTTCGTTCTGCGGCAATGGGTTCGTTCTGATTTTTTCTATAGCCTTAAGGACGATCTTTCGTTGGGAGCCGTCCAGACGCTTAATATCCTTGAGAGCATCCGGGTAGAAAGCGACTTCGTACCCACTCATTCAAACTCGACCTCATCCATCTGATCGAGTTCGTCCTGGCTCACACCCAGCTCTTCCATAACATCAGACAGGGAAACAAGCGCATCGTCACTTGCCACAGCCATTCTCTTAAGCGCCAACGTTAACAAGGTGAGGTCCTCCTCCGCTTGCTTCGCTTCCCTATATTCATCGGGTGTAACAATCACAAACGCTGGCTTGTTGTGTTTGAGAACCACAACAGGATTGTCGTCCCCAACCTTCGAAAATGCAGCCGAGCCCTTACCGTGGCTGAAATCGCTAATTGGAACAAGGTTGTCGAGCATCTGCAAAGCAGGCATACATACCTCCTAAAAATGAATTCTTTTTCGAATTCATTTTATCATTCTTTTTTGCTATATTGTACCGCGCAACCGAAACAACCTTTTTAGAATACGAATCCGAGCTTAGAATGACTGTTGGCCCTCGCACCGCCCTTGCCTCTTTTATTACGTCAAGTGGTATACAGCGAAGCAAAATGGCGATCTAAAGTGCGCGGCACTCGCCTCGCATCGCTACAAAAAACAAACTGCTCCCCACCCACTCGGGCAAGGAGCAAGCCTCATTTTTAATCAGACTGAGAACCACGAATGCAGAAACACAGGCGACTTCAGTCCCTTATCGCCGAGAGACGTTATTGTGCAGCCATTTCTTTAAGCTTCTCAGCCATCAACAAACACACGTCTTCCGATTGCGGGTACACGCCAAAATGATCGAAGAAACCATGGTCACATCCGGCATATTCGATGACCTCGACATCGATTCCTGAAGACCGTAATTTTGTAGCCCATTTTTCATCGGGGATACGAAGCGGATCGTATTCGGATGTCACGATAGTCACCGGGGGGAAATCAGTGCAGTCCTCAAGCATTAGCGCAGAAATCAACGGGTCATGAGGAGACATTTTTCCGTGTGCACAAAGTTCGACCATCGGGCCGTCCGAATCGCGAAGATGGTCGATGCGAAAACGCGCAACGTCCTCTTGATCGGCTATCGCAGGAAAATCCTCATATCCCTCGCCCTGTTCGCCCGCAAGGTCGACTTCAGGATAGATTTCGAAGGCATGGGCTACAGCTCCAGCACCCCTGAGCTGAACACACGCATTAGTAAGGCTTCCTCCTGCGGAGTCGCCGGCGACCATTATTTTATGAGGATTGATTCCGAGATCCCCGGCATGCTCGCACACATAATCAAGAGCAAGAACGCAATCCTCGATCTGCCCGGGAAATGCCGTCTCCGGCGCCAAGCGGTATTCTGGATAAACCACCACTGCACCAGACTTTTCGGCGATGAACTCGAGCTGATGTTCAAATTGCAGAACATTCCCCGCCATAAACGCGCCGCCATGCAGGTAAACAAGCGCTGGACTTGCCTTCTTATGATTTGGTGGCGTCCAGACGAATAAATCTATATAGCGATCGGCCGCCTCCATGAGGATCTCATCGCGCTGAACCTCACCATCGAGTAGGCGGTATGTCGGCTTATCCGGGCGATGGCGCATTCCAATAAGGCTCGTCCAGCTCGGAGACATGCTAACATTCCGCATCTTCTTGCGAGATACCTCGAGAATTCGTGGGTCAAGCACATGCTCTCTTTCATCATCAGGAACCGGACGAATTTGAACCTCGAGCCCCCTCTTCTCGGTTATAAACGAGCGACCGGAGATGGCGCCAATCAACGCCTCGTCGTATTGTCTGCCCATCTTAAATCCCCTCTCGGCGATAACGCCAAATCGATATTTCCATAACTTTTGAGATAACGGCTTATGATGTCCTCAGTTGTCGTATATCTATGTACTAAAGAAACTGAAGACCAAGGGGTCCACCATGCCTGCAGCAAAAGACGAGCTCACTCAGCCAGAGCTTCTCTATCAGACCGTTGAAAACGATATCCTCAAGAAAATAGTTTCTGGCGAACTCCCCGGCGGCAGTCAGATTCCCACCGAAACCGAGCTTTGCAAGCAATACAAAGTAAGCAGGATCACCGTAAGACGCGCCGTACAGAATCTCATTGACCAAAACTTGCTCTACCGCCTGCGAGGCAAGGGAACATTCGTAAACCCATCGAAGCTCACCCTGAAACGAGGAACAAGCACCATTTTCAATTTGAGCTCCGACCCCCAATACGGCGATAAAACAACCAAGTCCATCTTGGAAACAGGCTTGATCAAGGCTGATGCCCACATTGCACGGGAGCTCAAAATTGACAACGGAACCGTAGTGCAACGAGTTGCGCGCTTGGTTTATATCGAAAATGCCCCCTGCGCCATCGACACCGTTTATGCAACGCAGGGCACTCTGCCCGGACTACTGGAGCTTCTCACAGACAATGCCAGTCTTTTCGACCTGATCGCCAACCATTACAGCATCGCAACCGGTATTGAGAAGCTCAAAATCACCGCAGGAATAGCGGGGCTCCAAGAAGCAAACCTTCTCGGTTATATCGTTGGAGCCCCCGTGAGCGTTGTCGAGCACGTCACATATGCCTGCGATGAAATGCCGCTCCACTATTCAAAAACCGTTTGGCGAGCAGACGCATCGTCCTTCGAGTTCAGCATCTCAAAAGATGGACGCCTTCTCTAGCCCAAAATCCCCAGGACGCCGAGCACAATACCCGCAGCGAGAATGCCCACAATCTGCCAAATAATTTTGACCTGTTTCTTATTGCAAAGACACATGATCCCGAACGCGCAGAGCGGCAAAAGAGCCGGGAATATCCCATCGAGCGTTTCCTGCAACTTAAACGCGGTGTCGCCGAAGTTAAGAGCGAGCGGAGTGGTAACTGCAACGGTGGTCGCCACCATTCCACCAACTACCATTAGTCCCACAATCGCCAGGCCGGACGTAACTTTGTGCATTACATCAGAATCGTTCAGCTTCGAAATCATGCCACTGCCAAGCGAATAACCATACTGAAGCCCAAACCAGCGGATCAGGATCGTTGGGACATTATAAAGAAGCAGGAACAGGATTGGGCCGAGCAGACTGCCCGAAAGGCAAAGTCCTGTCACAACGCCCGTCGCAATCATGCGAAGCGTACTGGCAATCAGTGAATCTCCAATACCGGAAAGCGGAGCCATAAGCGATGCTTTCATGGCGTTAATTGAGGCGGTGTCAAAGTCCTGATTGTTGGCGTTCTCCTCCTCCATGGAGGCCACAATGCCGGCGACCAGAGGATTAAACGTAACTTGAATATTGTAGAACTCAAGATGACGCTTATATGCCTCGATCCGGTCTTCAGGCTTATCGTATAACCGCTTGATTACCGGAATCATGTCGTAGCAGAAACCAACGTTCATTTGTCGGTCAAAGCTCCACATGATGTTGAGTGGAAAGCTACGCCAAAATAACGCCTTTAAGTCTTTCTTGGTTATTCTCTTATCGGTCGATTTATTTGACTCCGGCGAGAGCTCAAGAACATCATTAGAATTCGTTGTCATCGTCAACCTCCTTAGCGACCGCCGCACTGGCAGGCATAAAAATGTGAGCCATATTGAGAATCCCAATCAGGATCAGCGAAAACGCCACGATACCGATCGGCGGAATGTTTAGATAGGCACTCAGCAAGAAGCCTCCAAAGAATAGGAAGCTCAGCTCCTTGGTGGACAGGATTGACATAAGCTGCGCAAATCCAAGCGCGGGCAGAATACCCGTTGCGATCGTAAGCCCATTCGTAAGCCAATCAGGAATGGCGTCAATCAGTGCCTGAACAGCATCATTTCCAACGTAAAAAGCCACGCCGCAAATCAAGCCAAGCGCAATGATGTAGAGAATTCCATTGGTCCACATAGCGGCTGCAATCGTTTTGGGGTCGTCTTTTTCGGCGCCACGATCAGCCCAGACAGCCATAGGAGGCGTAACAACGCTATACATAAGGCTGTCAAACATGCCGGCAAGCACCGCAGTGGGCATAGCAATAGTCAGAGCGGTCTCGGGACCCGCACCCATAGTAATCGCAAAGGCTGTTCCCAAAACTGAACCAACAATTACGTTGGGCGGCACGGCAGCACCAACCTGCCAGACCCCCATGAACGCGAGTTCGAGCTGGAAACCAACAATAACGCCAGTCGGAATATCACCCAAAAAAATACCGACAATCGCTCCGAGGACAATCGGCCGCTCGACCATCGCAGTACCGAGTAAATAATCCGATTGACCTATCGCAGCGGCAAGACCAACCAGAAAAGCTTGAAGCAGCATATTTCTCCCTCTTCCTACAAATCAAAACTTGTTACGATGCGTTTTTTCTCGCTAGCAACCTGCCTTACCTCGAATTCGATTCCATCAGCCATGGCTTTCTTAATTTCATTAATATCGGATTGGGAAAGGCGCACAGCAGGGCCAAGCTCCTTTACGCTATCCCCCAACGGTCGAGCGCCGCCTAAATTCACAGACGTTATTTTTGGACACGCACGCGCAACTTCACAGGCGTCATGTACATTTCCCGCAACAACAATTAGCTCGTATTTATCCACCGCGCTTCCGTTAAGGGCCACGATGGAATCTTCTACACTTTTGACAACCAATTTGGCATCAGCGGGTTTTGCAATTCGCAGCGCTTGAATTCGCTCTTTGCTTGCGGCGTACTCATCTGAAACCACAAGAATAGCGTTTGCTTCAAGCGTTGGATACCAAGAGAACACGGTCTGCCCATGCACTAACCGGCTATCGACGCGACACAGTTTAATCATTTTGCCCCTTTCTCGACTTGAACACAGACAGTCATCCTTGACTGCTAATGGCATATTACGTCATATGACGTAATATGCCATTACATAATATCTTGAACGGTTGAATATCACCGCTAATGGTATTTATCTCTAAAAACAGGAGGTGCAATCCGTCTAGACACAGTGCGTCGGGGCAAGAGGGGCCGAGTTTCCTCCTGAGCGACTCTGCTTGCAGCCGGAGCGAAAGGGGGAAACTCGGCCCCTCCCGCCCCGGCCGGCCAGGTCAACTACACCGTGTACTGCGGCAGGTCCTGCAGGGCGATGACGTCCATGCCCATGTCGTTGGCGCTGCCGTGACCCTGCTGGTCTTCGCGCACGGCCTCGATGGCACTCACGTACGTGTTGGCGGCAGACATCGCCGTCACGCAGGTCACGCCGCGGCGCACCGCCTCGGTACGCAACAGATAGCCGTCGCCACGCGAACCCGGGCCGTACGGCGTGTTGATGATTACCGCAATCTTGCCATCGGCGATCAGGTCACCGATGTTGGGACGCTCGCCGTCGTGCGGGCCGCTAATCTTCTCCACGACCTCGCAGGTCACGTTGCCGCCGCGCAGCACGCGCGCCGTGCCCTCGGTGGAGCAGATATCAAAGCCCAGGTAGCGCAGGATACGCGCGACCGAAAGGATGTGGCGCTTGTCACGGTCGCACACGCTGATGAACACCTTGCCGGCGCTCGGGTCGGGCAGCTTGTAGTCAATCGCCAGCTGCGTCTTGGCATATGCCTCGGGATAGCTCTTGGCGATACCCATGACCTCGCCCGTCGACTTCATCTCGGGCCCCAGGATAACGTCGGCACCGGGGAAACGACCCCAGGGCATAACGGCTTCCTTCATGCAGAACCAATCGAGCTGACGCTCGTCGCTCGGCAGGCCCAGGATGGCGATGGAATCGCCCGCCATGATACGCGCCGCACACTTGGCCAGCGGCACGCCGGTGGCCTTGGAGATAAACGGCACGGTGCGGCTGGCACGCGGGTTGGCCTCGATCACGTAAACGGTCTCGCCCTTGATGGCGTACTGCACGTTGACCAGGCCGCGTACGCCCAGCGCCATCGCGATGCGGCGCGTGGTCTCGCGAAGCTTTGCCTGCAGGCTCTCGCTAAAGCTGAACGGCGGGATGCAGGTCGCAGAGTCGCCGGAGTGAATACCGGCCTCCTCGATATGCTCCAGAATGCCGCCGATGTAGACCTCTTCACCATCGCACAGGGCGTCGACATCGGACTCGATCGCACCCTCCAGGAAGCGGTCCAGATACACCGGGTAGTCGGGGCTAATGCGCGCGGCCTCGGCCATGTAATCGCGCAGATGCTCGGCATCGTAGGCGATCATCATGCCGCGGCCGCCCAGCACGTAGCTCGGACGCACCAGCAGCGGGTAGCCGATATGCGCGGCCACGGCCTCGGCCTCCTCAAACGAGGTGGCCTGACCCGCCGGCGGGTACATGATGCCCAGCTTGTCGAGCAGGGCGGCAAAGCGCTCGCGGTCCTCGGCAAAGTCGATGGCATCGGGCTTGGTGCCCATGATGTTGACGCCACTCTCCTCGAGCATGCGCGCCAGCTTAAGCGGGGTCTGGCCGCCAAGCGTCACCACGACGCCGTCGGGACGCTCAACATCGATAACGTCCATGACGTCCTCGTAGGTAAGCGGCTCAAAGTAAAGGCGGTCGGACGTGTCGTAGTCGGTCGAAACGGTCTCGGGATTGCAGTTGACCATGATGGTCTCAAAGCCGCGGGCCGCCAGCGCGTAGCTCGCGTGCACGCAGCAGTAATCGAACTCGATACCCTGGCCAATGCGGTTGGGGCCGGCGCCCAGGATCATCGCCTTGGGCTTGTCCGCCGGCGTGGTCTCGTCGGGAGCCACGCACTTCTTGGCATCCGGGCTCGTGCGGTAGATGTTCTCGTACGTCTTGTAGTGGTACTCCGTGGCGCTCGAGAACTCCGCAGCGCAGGTATCGACCGTCTTCATGCTGGGAACCACGCCAAGGCCCTTGCGATAGGCGCGCACAAAGCGCTCGTCCGAGCCGGTCAACGCGGCGATCTCGGCGTCGCTCGTGCCGTACTGCTTGAGCAGGCGCATCGCGTCGGCGTCGATATCCTCCACACGCAGGCCGCGGATGCTCTCCTGGACCTGCACCATGTCGTTGATGCGGTTGAGATACCACGGGTCGATGCCGCAGGTGGCATGGATGCGAGCGATGTCCCAGCCACGGCGCAGGGCCTCGACCACAAAGAAGATGCGGTGCTCGGTCGGCGTGGCCACGGCTTGAGCGAGCTCGTCGTCGCTCAGCTTATCGGCACCCTCCTTGCCACCGGCGCAGATACCCTGGTGACCGTCCTCCAGCGAGCGCATGGCCTTGCCAAAGGCCTCCTCAAAGGTGCGGCCAATCGCCATAATCTCGCCCACTGCCTTCATGCGCGTGGTGAGCGTGGGGTCGGTACCCTTGAACTTCTCGAAGGCAAAGCGCGGCACCTTGACCACACAGTAGTCAATCGTGGGCTCAAAGCAGGCGGGCGTTGCCTTGGTAATGTCGTTGACGATTTCGTCGAGCGTGTAGCCCACAGCCAGGCGCGCGGCGGCCTTGGCGATGGGGAAACCCGTTGCCTTGGAGGCCAGTGCGGACGAGCGGCTCACGCGCGGGTTCATCTCGATGACGATCAAGCGACCGGTGCTGGGGTTCACGGCAAACTGCACGTTGGAGCCACCGGTCTCGACGCCGATCTTCTCCAGAATGGCGAGCGAGGCCACGCGCATGCGCTGATACTCCAGGTCGGAGAGGGTTTGCGCCGGCGCCACGGTGATGGAGTCGCCGGTATGCACACCCATGGGGTCGAGGTTCTCGATGGAGCACACGATGATGCCGTTGCCGGCGTGGTCACGCATGACCTCCATCTCATACTCTTTCCAGCCCTCGATGGACTCCTCAACCAGCACCTCGTGGGCAGGTGAGAGCTCCAGGCCCTGGCTCACGATGGAGACGAGCTCCTCGTGAGTATGCGCGATGCCACCACCGGCGCCGCCGAGGGTAAAGCTCGGACGCAGCACGCAGGGATATCCCACGCGCTCGGCGATGGCCTCGGCGTCTGCCACGCTGTAGGCATAGCCCGAGCGCGCGACCTCCAGGCCGATCTCGGCCATGGCCTCGTTAAAGAGCTTGCGGTCCTCGCCGCGCTCGATGGCGGCAAGGTCGCAGCCGATCATCTCGACGCCGTACTTGTCGAGCGTGCCGTCTTTCGCCAGCTCGACGGCGGCGTTCAGACCGGTCTGGCCGCCCAGCGTGGGCAGCAGCGCGTCCGGGCGCTCTTTCTTGATTACGCGCTCGATAAACTCGGCAGTGATGGGCTCGACATAGGTGCGGTCGGCCAAGCCCGGGTCGGTCATGATGGTCGCCGGGTTGGAGTTGACCAGGATGACCTCAAAGCCATCCTCCTTGAGCACCTTGCAGGCCTGGGCGCCGGAGTAGTCGAACTCGCAGGCCTGGCCAATAACAATGGGGCCCGAACCGATAACGAGGATGCGCTTGATGTCAGTACGTTTCGGCATGTTAGTTCTCCTCGGTCTCGGTCGCGGCGGTCTCGGCAAAATTCCAGCCGGCGAGGCGGTCCTTCGCGGTGTCGATGTCCAGGTAGTTCTCCTCGCCGTCCATGAGTCGCGTAAAGGCGGTAAAGAGATAGTGGGCATCGGTGGGGCCAGGCGAAGCCTCGGGGTGGTACTGGACCGAGAAGCACGGGGCGTCGAGCAGCTGGATACCCTCGGCGGTGCCGTCGTTGAGGTTCACATGTGTTAGGCGAATGCGGCCAAAGCGCTCGTTCATCACGACCGGCGCGATTCCGCGGCGCACCCAGACGCGCAGATCTCCATCGGCCGCATGCTCGGTCTCGCCGCCGGAAAGCTCGGGGACAAGCTTGCCCAAGCTGGGGAACAGCAGGCCAAAGCCATGGTTTTGCGCGGTGATCTCCACGCGACGGCTTACCAGGTTCATGACCGGCTGGTTGCCACCGCGGTGACCGAACTTAAGCTTTTCCATCTGGGCGCCGCAGGCCAGGCTAATCATCTGGTGACCAAGACAAATGCCAAAGACCGGCACCTTGCCGATCAGCTGCTGCACCTGCTCGTAGGTCTCCACCACGGCATCGGGGTCGCCGGGGCCGTTGGACAAAAAGACGCCATCGGGATTCATGTCGAGCACCTGCTGGGCAGGCGTATCCCACGGCACGACAGTAAGGTCGCAGCCGGCGCGGACGAGGCCCTCCAGAATGCCGCGCTTGACGCCGCAGTCGTAGGCGACCACTTTGTGACGGGCAGGAGCGGCAGGGGCAAGCGCAAAGTCATGCGTAGCGGGCAGGTCGGCAGCTGCAAACTCGTGGGGCTCAGGGCAGCTCACGGTCTTGACCAGGTTCTCGCCCACCAGCGTCGGCGCTGCGGCCAGACGCTCGGCAAGCTCGACGACGTCAAAGATTTCCGTCGAGATAATGCCCATCTTGGAGCCGTTTTTGCGTGGGTGGCGCACAAGAGCGCGGGTGTCGACGCCCTCGATAGCGACGATGCCGTGGGCACGCAGGTACTCCGGCACGCTGACGGCCGAGCGCCAGTTGGAAGGCGTGGCGCACATGTCGCGGACGATCATGCCGCGCATAGCCGGAGCGCTCGCGGGGCGGGCGGTATCACCGGGGAAGGCCGACTGGACGTCGGTCTCGTCGATACCGTAGTTGCCGATCTGCGGATAGGTCATGGTTACGATTTGGCCGGCATAACTCGGGTCGGTCATGACCTCAAAGTAGCCCTCGAGCGAGGTGTTGAAGCAGACTTCGCCGGTCGCGGTGCCCTCGGCGCCGCATGCACGTCCATAAAAAATGGTCCCATCCTCAAGATACAGGATGCAGGGACCGCAGGTGCCCTTGCTGGTTTTGGCCAGCATACGCTGGCAAAGCTCGCTGGGCGCGAAGGTGCGGGCGGCAGCGCCCGCGGTATGGTTGTTCGCCATAATTCTCCTTCCCGGTCTCACAGGACCGGCTTAAAGGTGTGTAGTTAGGCCTTGCGGTATTTTAACCGCAAGTATGCGCCATGGCGTTAATTTCATCGAAATGTTTACGAAATGATAATTATGACTTTCTATGCATAATGATTTTTCTGGGACGGGGATTTAAAAATCATTCTGCCATGTATGCAGTTGGCGCCAAAGCCCCGTTCTCAAAATGATTATTTAATCCCCGTCCCAGAAAAATCATCCCGCGCGGGCGCTTGGCTCACGCGGGATGATGGCGTCTTATTTATCCTGCTCCAGCAGATCGGACGGCGTGCGGTCGGGCTTGCCGCCGCGGAAAATCTCGCGACCATGCAGACG
>DBFMRS010000181.1:0-11984 GCA_048387515.1 Collinsella sp. | reverse complement strand
GCTGCACCAGGTTGCCATACACACGGCCGCTCTTGCCGCGGATAAGCTCGGCAAAGTCGGGATTCTTCTTCTGCGGCATGATAGACGAGCCGGTGGAGTACGAGTCTGAAAGCGTGACAAAGCCAAATTCGGAGCTCGACCACAGCACGATCTCCTCGGAAAGACGCGACAGGTGCATCGCCATGACGGAGCCGGCGTAATGCAGGTCGAGCAGGAAATCGCGATCGGAAACAGCATCGAGTGAGTTAGGAATCACGCCCGCAAAGCCAAGCTCGGCAGCCGTCATCTGGCGATCGAGCGGATAGCTCGTACCGGCAAGTGCGGCGGCGCCCAACGGGCAATTATCAGCGGCATCGAAGGCGGCCTTTAGACGCGTAAAGTCGCGCGCGAACATCCATGAATACGCCAGCAGATGATGCGAGAGCAGCACGGGCTGAGCGTGCTGCATATGCGTGTAGCCCGGCAGAATCACCTTGTCATACTTCTTAGCCGCATCCACCAGCACATGGCGCAGCTCAAGATTGGCCTCCATGAGCTCCTTGGCCAGCGCCTTGACGCCCAGTCGCGTATCGGTCGCCACCTGGTCGTTGCGCGAACGCCCAGTATGCAAGCGCTTGCCAGCCTCGCCGATGCGACGCGTCAGCTCGCTCTCGATGGACATATGAATATCTTCGTCGTTGATGTCGAAGGTAAAGTTGCCGGCATCGATATCCTGTTCGATTCCGGTCAGGCCCTCGGCAATCGCGCGCTCGTCCTCGGCACTGATGATGCCCTGGGCCGCCAGCATTTTGGCATGCGCCTTAGAGCCGGCGATATCCTGCTTATAGAGATGTTTGTCGACCGGCAGCGACGCGCCAAACTCCTGCGTGACCTCGGCCACACCTGCCTCAAAACGACCGCCCCAAAGAGCCATGGAACCGTCCCCTTTCTCCAAATACCAAAACAAGCGCCCAAAGCAATGCGCCATATCGCTAAAGCGATTTTTCAACCGCTAGTTTTGCACATTCCCCACCGTGTGCGGAGCCATGTAGCTAATTTGCAAAGAAGTGACGCGCCATACACTTGGCGCCCAACGTCTCCCTCCGGATGTTGCCCTGCGAACCATCAATCCAGGCCTTCAGGCTCATAGGAACGTCCTCGACCCTTACAGCATCGAACTCGGGCGCGAGGGCAAGCAAAGCATGCGCGATAGCATTGAACATAATGGATACTCCTCATATATATAGGCACAGAGCCGCCAAATTGATAGAAGGAGCCCCGCCGGACAACCCCGGCGGGGCTCGGACTCAGCCGCAGACGCGGCATCATATATGCGGGCGGAACGTAGGGGCCACCGATGTTAAGAAGTGTCAGCAAGCATAACGAAAGGTAGGGACCCCGTGCGCCCGTTATGTATCACGCGGATGGGCCGCGCGGATACCAAGGGAAGGAGGCGCTAGGCCTGAGCGGCAGCAGAGCTGGGGCCCTGGACCTTTGCCCACGTCTTGAGCGACAGCGTATCGATCTCGATAAAGCCGGCGCTGGCCTTCTCGTCAAACGTGGTGTCGCGGTCGTAGGTAGCCAGACCGTAGTCGTAGAGGCTGAAGGGGCTCTTGCGGCCGACGACATGGCAGTTGCCCTTAAAGAACTTCAGACGGACAGTGCCGGTCACGAACTTTTGCGTGTCGGCCATAAAGGCATCGAGCGCGTTTTTGAGCGGGCTGTACCACTGGCCGTTGTACACGGCGGTGGCCCAATCCTGCTCGAGCTTGATCTTGGTCTTGAGCAGGTCGCCCTCGACGCAGATGTCCTCGAGCGCCTTGTGGGCGGTGATGAGCGTCAGGGCGCCGGGAACCTCGTAGCACTCGCGGCTCTTAAGGCCCACCAGGCGATCCTCGACCAGATCGAGACGGCCAAAGCCATTGTCGCCGGAGATCTTGTTGAGGGCGATGACGATCTCAGAGAGCTTCATCTTCTTGCCGTCGACGGCGACGGGCTTGCCGGCCTCAAACTCAATCTCGGTGTAGGTCGGGGTGTCCGGCGTGTCCTCGGGGTTCTTGGTCATAACCCAAGCGTCGTCGAGCGGCTCGTTCCAGGGATCCTCCAGGTGACCGCACTCAATGGCACGACCCCACAGGTTGTCGTCGATGGAGTAGGGGTTGTCGTTGGCACCCTCGGGAACCGGCACGTTGTGAGCGTGGGCATAGGCGACCTCGTCGGGACGGCACTTCAGATCCCACTCGCGCACCGGGGCGATAACCTTGAGCTCGGGGTCGAGGGCCTTGACGGCGGCCTCAAAACGGACCTGGTCGTTACCCTTGCCGGTGCAGCCGTGGGCGACGTAGGTCGCGCCAAACTCGTGGGCGACCTCAACAAGCTTCTTGGCAAGCAGCGGGCGAGACAGGGCGGAGAGCAGCGGATACTTGTTCTCGTACATGGAGTTTGCGGCGATGGCCATAGTCAGGAACTCATCGGAGAACTCGTCGCGCAGGTCGAGTACCTGGCAATCGAGAACGCCCAGGTCGAGCGCCTTCTGCTTCTTGGCATCCAGTCCGGTCTCTTCCTGGCCCACGTTGCCGCAGACGCAAACGACATCGAGGTTCTTCTCGTCCTGGAGCCACTTGACACATACGGATGTATCAAGACCACCGGAATATGCGAGAACGACTTTTTCCTTGCTCATGGCTGTTTCCTTTCGCCCTTGGTAGCTAGTTAGAACATCGGTCAGTTGCAAGTCATTTCAAGGTCATATACCGTGCAATATCAGGTTAAATAGCAAAAATCAGCACATACATGCCCTAGAAACATGTAGCAATGTCGTGCTAAAACCCAACGACCTCAAAATGACTCTGTTGAGGCAATTCGCCCCATGCGGACAGAGACGATTGTTATCGTCGTCGGGAAATTGCGCGCTGGCGTCGGATGGCATTGTCTGCAGTGGTGATGATCTTTACGAACTGCATCTGCCTCTCCTTTCACCTATCGCCGGGCGCAATTCTAATATCGTAAACGGTACCTTTTCCTCGGTAAGCGGTTGTTTTTCCGTCTCCGTTTTCGATGGTCGCTATATTACGCTAAAGTGCCCGCAGCACAAGCGACAAATTCAAATTTCTGAAAAGTTTTTTCATTACTTTGTGAAGCGTGGTGCAAATACGCTCCGTTCCTGCGAAAATACGCCCGACTACGAATTGATGGTTATAACGTCTGAAACAATCTCGAAACGAAAGGCTCGCTTTTATGCAAACTTACGAATCGGACGCCAATATCGGAAACATTAAGATTCTCGCCGTCGACATGGACAAGACGCTGCTGACCGACGAGCGTGTGCTGCCCCAGGGTCTTGATGAGCGCCTGGACAAGCTCGCCGACGCCGGCATCGTATTCTGCCCCGCCAGCGGACGTCCCGCCCCCAAGCTCGAGGAGATGTTCGAGGGCGTCAAGAACCGCCTCGCCTTTTGTCCCGACAACGGAGCGTGCGTGATCTATCGCGGCAGCTATATCTATAAGAGCACTATTGACGTGGAGCTGTATCAGCAGGTCTTGAGCCGTGCCTCGGAGGATCCGCGCGCTGTCCCCGTCCTTTGCTGCTTCGACGAGTTCTACGTGCTTGCCCGCGACCATCAATACCACGACGAGATCAGCGTCTACTACAACACAATCAACTACGTCGACAGCTTTGATGGCATTGATTTCGAGTCCAACAAGATTTCGGTCTTCTTCCCCGGCTACGACGCCGAGCCCGCTTTCCGCGAGACCTATAGCCCCGAGCTCTCGGGCAAGCTCTACGTCACCAACGCTGGGCGCGAGTGGATCGACTTTATGAACCTGGGCGTCGACAAGGGCGCCGGCGTCGCTCACCTGTGCGAGCACCTGGGCATCGATATCGCCGACGCCGCCGCCGTGGGCGATACGTACAACGACATCCCCATGCTGGAGCGCGTTGGTCACAGCTTTATCGTGGACAATGCCGAGGAGCATATGAACGCGCACGCCAAGTGGCGCATTCCGAGCAACAACGACGGGGGCGTACTGACTCTCATCGACGCCATCCTGGCGGCTCGTTAAACTCGCCGCCATGCCCGGGGCCGGCCGTTTGATTTTTGTTCGGTCAGGTCCTGGGCTCGCTCGAAGAGCACATTAAGTGCTCTTCGGCTCGTGCGGAATCTACAAAAATTAAACGGCCGGCCCCGGGCATGGCTACGTTGACTTGCTTGCCGCATGGATGGCGTCTTGGCGCCTAGATACTTTGGCTGATTTTTATTAAACGAAGGACGCTCCTTGTTGATGAGGGGCGTCCTTCTGGTTTTGGTTACTTTGGAATTGTGGTCGTGCCCTTACTTGGCGTCTGCCCAGGTCACTCCAGTCGAAGCTTCGGCGATCAACGGTACGCGGAGGTCTACTACGTGTTCCATGACGTCGCGGACCATGGTGGTTAGGCGCTCGACTTCGTCGACGGGGCACTCAAAGTCCAGTTCGTCGTGTACCTGCAGGATCATGTGGGCGGCAAAGCCTTCTTCTTCCAGGCGACGGCTTACGCGGGCCATGGCGATCTTGATGATGTCGGCGGCGGTTCCCTGCATGGGGTGGTTCATAGCCGTGCGCTCGCCAAAGCCGCGGAGTTGCGGGTTTTTGGCCTTGAGCTCAGGAATATGACGACGGCGGCCATACATGGTCTCGGCGTAGCCCGTCTGCTTGGCGCGCGCCACCACGTTGTCGAGGAACGTACGCACGCCCGGGTAGGCCTCGTAGTAGCGATCGATCATGTCGCGCGCCTCGGCCATCGAGATATGCAGCGACTGCGACAGACCGTAGGCCTGCTGGCCGTACACGATGCCAAAGTTCACGGCCTTGGCGCGGCTGCGCAGGTCGGGCGTCACCTCGGACACCGGCACACCAAACACGCGCGCCGCCGTCTCGGCATGGAAGTCCTCGCCCTCGTTAAAGGCGCGCACCAGGTGCTCGTCACCCGAAAGATGCGCCAGCAGACGCAGCTCGATCTGCGAGTAGTCCACCGCCAAAAAGACGCTTCCCTCGCCTGCCGAAAACGCCGTTTTGACGGTGCGGCCCAGCTCCGAGCGCGTCGGGATGTTCTGCAGGTTCGGGTCGCTCGAGGACAGACGCCCCGTTGCCGTGATGGTCTGGTTGTACGTGGTGTGCACACGACCGTCACCACGGCGCAGCGGGCCCAGCGTGTCCAGATAGGTTGACTTGATCTTGGACTTCTCACGCCAGTCCAAAATCAGGCGCACGATCTCGTGGTCGCGGGCAAGATCGCTCAACACCTTGGCATTGGTCGAATAATAGCCGCGCTTAGTCTTCTTGAGGCCCTTGGTCGGAAGCCCCATCACATCAAAGAGCACGTGCGACAGCTGCATGGGACTACCGATGTTAAACGTCTCATCACCCGCCAGGTCGCGAATGCTGCGCTCGACCTCGGCAATCTGGGTCGCCAGACCCTCGGACAGACTGTGCAGGCGCTCGGGGTCCACGAGCATGCCCGCGCGCTCCATCTTGGCAAGTACCGGAACGAGCGGCATCTCGATGCCATCGAACACGTTGGCGGCGTTCTCGCGGGCCATGCACTCGCGCAACGGCGCCACGAGCGCCAGCGTCAGAGCCGCAGTACGGGCGGCAGGTGCCGGAGCGTCCTCGCCGGCACCCTCTGCGCCGCGCGCCGCAGGCAGCGCCATCTGCAGATACGTATCGGCAAGATATGCCTCATCGAACTCGGAGCGGTCGGAATCCAGCAGGTAGGCGGCAACCACGGTATCGAAGATGCGCGTAGAATCGACTGCCAGCGGATCCATGAGCTCGGGCTCAGAAGAATCGATGGGCGAAAGCTCGTGCAACAGCACCTTCATATCCGGGCTCGCCACGCGACCCTCCATAAACAGACGCGCGAGCACGCCAGCAATCACGCCGTGGACGAAGTTGAAGCCCTCAACCTCAGCCGCCGCGCAGCTGTCGCCCTCCTCGAGCGCGAAGAGGCCCTTGGACGTCGCCAACCACAGCGTGCGCGTCAGTCCAAAGAGCGCGCCCTCTTCCTTGTCATCGTCCACCACGGTGGCGACCCACTCGCCCGCCTCGATCGCACGCGAAACCTCGGACGCCACGTCAGCAAGCGCCTCGGCATCGCCGGCAGCGGTGCGCTCAATCGTGGGCATCTCAAACGTTCTAGCAGCGGCAGCAGCGCCACCCTCGTCACCGATCAGCGCCAAGAAACGGTTCTGCATGGCGGTGATGCCGAGCGTACCCAGTGCCGCGGAAACCTCATCGGCAGAATACGCCGGGAAGGACGTCGCCTCAAAATCGAGTTCAACGGGCGCATCGGTGCGGATGGTCGCGACCTTGCGGCTCAGCAGAGCATCGTCGATGTGTGCGCGCAGGTTTTCGCCCATCTTGCCCTTGACCTCGTCGGCATGCGCGATGACCTCGTCCAGGCTACCGTACTGCGCAATGAGCGCGCTCGCCTTTTTGGGGCCGATGCCCGGCACGCCGGGGATGTTATCGGACGTGTCGCCCTTCAGACCATAAAAGTCGGGCACGAGCGCCGGCGTGATGCCGTGATACAGATCGTCCACGCTCTCGGGCGTCATGATCGCCACGTCGGACAGGCCCTTGCGGGTCGAGACCACGTTGACGTGCTCGGTCACGAGCTGATACATATCGCGATCACCGGTCACCAGCAGCATGTCGCAGCCGGCCTCCTCACCCAGGCGCGCCATGGTTCCCAGGATATCGTCGCCTTCCCAGCCCTCAGACTGCAGAATCGGCACGTTGAGCGCACCGAGCAGCTCCTTGATCATAGGGAACTGCGCATGCAGATCGGGGTCCATGGGCGGGCGCTGCGCCTTATACTGCGGCAGCATCTCCATGCGCACGCGCGGCTTGCCCTTATCAAACGCCACGACCACGCCGTCGGGGTTAAAGGCATCGATCATCTTAAGAAACATGTTCAGGAAGCCGAAGATCGCGTTGGTGGGGCGACCGTCCGGCGCGTTCATAGTCGGCGGCACGGCGTGGAAGGCGCGATGCATGAGCGAGTTGCCGTCGATAACGGCAAAGGTGCGGCGCTTGTCAGACATATTGAATACCTCGCTTTAGGCTGGGCACGGTTTGCTCACTCCAGTTTACACGCTCCCCGCCCCGCGGCCACCTCACATCAAGCTCCCCCGCCACCGTGAGCCCGCGCGTGATACGATGGCTCACGGTACATCAACCAGCACGATCGATCCGAAAGGAGCCTGCGTCATGGAGCGTCCCTGCGCATGGAAAAAGTACACGCCACAGCAAGTCGAGGAGCTCGAGGAGCTTTGCCGCGGCTATAAGCAGTTTTTGAGCGAGAACAAGACCGAGCGCCTGTGCGTCAAGACCGGCATCAAGATGGCCGAGGAGGCGGGATACGTCGACCTGGAGACCGTGATCGCCGAAGGCCGCGAGCTCAAGGCAGGCGACAAGGTGTACGCCGCCAATCACGGCAAGGACCTCATGCTCGTCAACCTGGGCAACGCCCCGCTCGAGCAGGGCTTTAACATCCTGGGCGCCCACGTGGACTCGCCGCGCCTAGACCTTAAGCAGAACCCCGCCTTCGAGGCCGGCGACATGGCTTATCTCGACACGCACTACTACGGCGGCGTCAAGAGCTACCACTGGGTGGCCTCCCCGCTCGCACTCGTGGGCGTCATCTGCAAAAAGGACGGTACCACCGTCGACATCAATATCGGCGACAAGGCCGACGACCCGGTCTTTACCATCTCCGACCTGCTGATCCATCTCTCGAGCGAGCAGATGTCTAAGCCTGCCAAGGACGCCGTCGACGCCGAGATCCTCGACGTGATCGTGGGCGGCCGTCCCGTCAAGTTCGATGAGGACGACAAGGACGCCCCCAAGGAGCCCGTCAAGCAAATGTTCCTGGACATCCTTAAGGAGCAGTACGACGTCGAGGAGGAGGACTTCCTCTCCGCCGAGATCGAGGTCGTGCCCGCCGGCCCCGCCCGCGACATGGGCCTCGACCGCTCCATGATTTTGGGCTATGGCCACGACGACCGCGTCTGTGCCTACCCCTCCATGCTCGCCCAGATCGACGTCGCCAACGTGGAGCGCACGAGCATCACGCTCATCGTCGACAAGGAGGAGATCGGTTCCGTGGGTGCCACCGGCATGACGAGTCGCTTCTTCGAGAACACCGTCGCCGAGATCATGATGCTCGCCGGCGAGGACAGCCCGCTGGCTCTGCGCCGCGCGCTCGCCCGCAGCCGTATGCTCTCCTCCGACGTGTCCGCCGGCTTCGACCCGGGCTATGCCGGCAAGTTCGAGACCAAGAACGCCGCCTTCATGGGTCGCGGCCTGTGCTTTAACAAGTACACGGGCAGCCGCGGCAAGGGCGGCTCTAACGACGCCGACGCCGAGTATGTGGCCCTCGTCCGCGACATCATGGACGAGGCCGGCGTGGACTTCCAGACCTGCGAGCTCGGCCGCGTCAACGCTGGTGGCGGCGGCACCATCGCCTACATCATGGCCAAGTACGGCATGAACGTCATCGACTCCGGCGTTGCCGTCCTGTCCATGCACGCCCTGTGGGAGGTCGCCAACAAGGCCGACATCTACGAGGCATATCGCGGTTACAAGGCCTTCATCGAGCGAGCCTAACCAACCCTTCATCAGTTGCGGTGAAATACGGACTAAACTGGCCCATAAACAGCCAAAACAGACCGTATTCCACCGCAACTTTTTTGGCAGAGGAGAGCCCATGCTGCAGGTCATCATTTCGCCCGCCAAGCAGATGCGCGCGGCCCAAGATGCTTTTGAAGTCCTGGGCATCCCACCCTTTGTGCGCGAGACGGCTCGCCTCCACCGCGCACTGCTAGATATCGAGCGGAATGAAGGCAGCGGCGGCCTGCAGGCGCTGTGGAACGTGAGTGACAAACTGCTGGGACCTTGCCTCAACACCCTGCATGAGTTCGGGCCCATCCTGAAAAGCGGCGATCTCGACAATCCCGCACTCGCCCGTCACCTCTCCCCTGCCGCCATGTCCTATCACGGCATTCAATACCAGAGCATGGCACCCGAGGTGATGGATTCCGCGCAGCTCGCATGGCTGCAAGACCATCTGTGGATCCTCTCCGGCCTCTACGGGTGCGTTCGTCCCTTTCATGCCGTCGAACCGTATCGGCTGGAGATGGGCGCGAAGCTTGTCGTCGACGGTGCCCGAGACCTCTACGCATTTTGGAGCGATAAGCTCGCGCGGGCTATCGCCCCGGCAGGTTCAAACACCACGATCGTCAACCTCGCCAGCGTAGAGTATGCCAAAGCCGTTCTGCCCCACCTCGCGGGCGACGCCACAGCCGTCACGTGCCTCTTTGGCGAGGGTATCCGCAACGGGAAGCCCGTCCAACGGTCGACCGCCAGCAAAAAGGCGCGCGGCTCCATGGTGCGGTGGATGGCAGAAAACAAGCTCGAGGATGCAAGCGAACTTACCGCATTCAACATCGGCTATCGCCACGTCCCCGAGCTCTCATACCTAGGCACCCTCATGTTCATCAACGAACAGATGCTCTAGAGCCGGCACCCAACACTGACCCGCTCAGCCTTCTCTATATAACTTGCGGTGGAATAATTCCTATTTGAGCCTTTTTCGCACAATCAGGAACTATTCCACCGCAACTTTTATGAATTGGCTGCTAGGCTCGACACCTATTCTGCTAGACCGTCGGCCTTTGCAATCCCGTTTGTCGAACCGTCCTGATAGACAATCTTGACGTGCTCGACCTCGGACACCGCAACACCCGACGGGGGCTCCAGGCGCCATTCCGTCAGCGCGATATCCATCGTCGTGGGCACATCCCCTTGATCTTTGAGCTTCACCGTCAACGTTTTGAACGTCGCATCATACGTCACGCGTTCGATTTCCTCACCAGGAATAGACCCACCACTCAGCTGCAACTGCACAAACTCATCGCACGGGTACCAATAATCGCCCGGAACGGCGAGCGTATTGGCATTACCGCCAGTACTCCTCACCGTCATAATCGGTAGGCTATCATCAGCCTCGAACTCCCATGCAGCGCCGCCGCGACCACCAAACGTCCAGATACAAAAGGCAATCACCAGCACGGCAAGCACCGCAAAACCGATCGCGACAAGGCCATGGTGCGCACGGCTTTCCTCGGCCGATACATCCCATTGCGTCTCTCGATATAGATGCTTGTCTTCCATGTTCGCCTCCTCACAGGCACGCTCGTTAGGCCAATCGTACCCATTCGAGCTATACTTGAGCCCATTACATAAACGGGGGGCTTGCAGGACAAGACGGCAGGCTGAGATTGGGCGCGCCCGCCCTGACCCGCAAACCTGATATGGGTAATGCCAACGAAGGGAGCCGTGCCAATGAGCACACAGACCGAGCCCAAGCTCGTCACGCAAATCGACTTCGCCCGCGCCGGGCAGATCACACCGCAGATGAAGGAGGTCGCCGAGCGCGAGCATCGCGACCCCGAGTACATCCGCGAGCGCGTGGCCGACGGCCGCATCGCCATTCCTGCCAACATCGTGCACATCAAAAAAGGCATGCGCGCCTTTGGCGTCGGTGAGGGCCTGTCCACCAAGGTCAACGTGAACTTGGGCATCTCGGGCGACAAGGCCGATGCCGCCGAGGAATGGAAGAAGGTCAAGATCGCCGAGGACTTTGGCGCCGACGCCATCATGGACCTCTCCAACTCGGGCAAGACGCGCCAGTTCCGCCAGCAGCTCATCGACGAGACGCCGCTCATGGTAGGTACCGTCCCCATGTACGACGCCATCGGCTACATGGAAAAGCCGCTGGTCAAGCTTACCAAGGATGACTTGTTCGAGGTCGTGCGCGCGCATGCCGAGGACGGCGTGGACTTTATGACCATCCACTGCGGCATCAACAAGTCGGTCACAAAGACCTTTAAGGAGACCGGCCGCCTCATGAACATCGTGAGCCGCGGCGGCTCGCTGCTGTTTGGCTGGATGGAGGTCACCGGTAACGAGAACCCGTTCTATGAGTTCTACGACGAGCTGCTCGAAATCTGCCACGAGTACGACGTGACGATTTCGCTCGGCGACTCCTGTCGCCCGGGCTGCCTCTACGACTCCAACGACGCCACCGAGACCGCCGAGATGATCGAGCTGGGCAAGCTGTGCAAGCGCGCATGGGCCGCCGGCGTCCAGGTTATGGTCGAGGGTCCGGGCCACATGGCGCTCGACGAGATCGCCGCCAACATGAAACTGCAGAAGCGCCTGTGCCACAACGCCCCGTTCTATGTGCTCGGGCCGCTGGTGACCGATATCGGCGTGGGCTACGACCACATCACCGCTGCCATCGGCGGCGCTATCTCCGCCAGCTCCGGCGCCGACTTCCTGTGCTACGTGACGCCGGCCGAGCACTTGTGCCTGCCCAACGCCCAGGACGTGCTCGACGGCCTCATGGCCACCAAGATTGCCGCACACGCCGCCGACATCGCCAAAAAGGTGCCCCACGCCCGCGACATGGACGACAAGATGGGCCAGGCACGCCGCAAGCTCGACTGGGACGCCATGTGGAAGTGCGCGCTCGACCCGGTTACGGGCAAGAAGCGCTACGAGGAGTCCCCCGCCGCCACCGAGGGCACTTGCACCATGTGTGGCAAGATGTGCGCCGTCCGCACCGTCAACAAGATCTTCGAGGGCACCACGATCGACCTCGGCATGGAGGACTAACCCTGTCGCCGCGGCCGCTTCTGGCGGCGAGCTGGTGCCTGTCAATTGTTGACTTGTGAACATTTACTTACACTTGCGTAGAGATTGCATCGCCCGCCCGGGTTCGGCATAGAGTCGGCCCGGGCATCTTTATAATGCTGGCTTAAAGACCCATTTGATTCCGACCGAACAAGGGAGCGAACATGGATCGTAGTAAGGTACCTGCCGTCCTGTCCATCGCGGGATCCGATTCCAGCGGTGGCGCCGGCATTCAGGCCGACATCAAGACCATCACGGCGCACCGC
>DBFMRS010000180.1:0-19761 GCA_048387515.1 Collinsella sp. | reverse complement strand
CGTTTCTACCCCGTCCCCAAATGGCAGGCGGCAGGGCTACTCGTCCTGCGGGTCCTCGTCGGAGCTTGGTGCAGGCTCGGGCTCGGGCTCCGGTTCCGGCATGGGCTCGGGCTCCGGTTCCGGCATGGGCTCGGGCTCCGGTTCCGGCATGGGCTCGGGCTCAGGCACAGGCTCGGGCTCAGGCTCGGGCTCAGGCTCGGACTCGGGCGCCGCAGCGGAATCGGATATGGGCGCTGCGTCGGCGCTAAAACCAGCCGGAGCAGACTTCTTCTCAAACGGCAGCACAAAAGTCAGAACGTCGTCCTTATCCTCATCGGCCCATTCGCTTGCATAGCGTGCAACCCAATAGCCAACGGCACGGTGCTTGAGCATCTTGCCAAAGACCGTAAGAAATACGGTGACAAAAGCGACCAGCACCAAGAACAGCGCGAGCGTGACGCCACCGCCGGTAACAATTGCCTCAATACCCGTAGGACGATAGTAGTAGCTATACATACCGACAGAGGCAATGGCGCCAAAGACGACCGTCAAGATCCATGTGACAACGTTGGCGACCAGGCCCGTCAAAAACTCGGGAAGGAACGAAGCACAGAACAGCTTGGTCTTGTTGTGCTTAAACGCCGCCCAGACCTTATCGAGCGAAAACGCGCTCTCGACACGCCCGGTCACCGCAAAGTGCATCACGGCGATGTCGGCGAACATCTTAAAGAAGACACCCAGAATCGCCGAGGCAATTAGCGCCAGGACAAGCAGGCCAAGCGAGCCAAACAGCGCAGCCTCGAGCGCATAAGAACCGTAATAAGAATACGAGCCCGCAGCGCCAATTACCACGCCCTCCACCAGCGAAAGCACTACACCGATAACGGGAATGGCAGCGATAACCTCGAGCACGACCGAAATAACGCTCGAAAAGACTCCGAGACCAAACGACGTGGAACGCATCAGCGGACGATCCATGCCGTCATCGATCTTAAGCGACAGATCGCGACCCCACTCGATGCCAAAGCCGGAACCGCACACGCTCGCCACGTAGGCAGCCAAAAAGCCGATGGCAGCTGCAATACCGCCGATAACGGGGATGAACAGAACGAGTACCGACACGACACAGATAAGCGCCGGCAAAAAAGCGATCTGGCACACGCGCTGCAGCACGCCCGGAGTCTTGGTCATATCCTCAAACGCCTGAGCCACACAGCCCTTGGACGCGTTCATGGGAGGCTGAGGGACAAATTGCTGAGGCTGACCCTGAGGGGTGGAAGCTGCAGCACCAGCATTAGGAGCACCGCACACACCGCAGAACTTGTCGTTATCGCCCATGGGGGCACCACACTGCGAGCAGAACATCGAAATCATCCCTTCGTATCTAGAGCGAATCACCTGGATCGCAAACGATGTCTTTGGCATCATTATCACCCAATGTGAGGACAAATACTCTTAGATGACATATTTGCAACGCGCGAGGCGCTTTTCGATTGTTTGATGAGTGTGTCTACGCTAGTTCGTTCCGCGGAAGCCCTTACCGACGATCTCGGAGCTGTCGACGATAGTGATAAAGGCACCCGGATCGATCTCGCGCGCGTAGCGACGCAGCTGCACGGCCTCGCGACGACTCAGCACGCTCATGATCACCGTCACGCACTTGCCCGAGAAGGCACCGTAGCCGCGGCTGATAGTCGCCGTACGGTTGAGATGCTTGACGATAAACTCCTCGACCTTAAGGGGCTCGGAACAAATGACCGTGCAGACTTTACGAAGGTGGATGCTCTCGATGGCTTTGTCGACCACAAGCGTCTTGGCAAACAGGCCGAGCACGCAGTACAGACCGACGCGCGGACCGTACAAGAAGGCCGCGATGGTCACGATGCCGATATCGACCAGCAGCAGCGCACGACCGATCTCAAGCGTGGTGCGGCGTTTGAGGATCATAGCGAGAATGTCCGTGCCGCCCGTCGAGGCGCCAATATCAAAGACGATAGCGCTGCCGAGCGCCGGCAGAATCACGGCAAAGCACAGGTCAAGCCACATATCGCCCGTCATCGAGACATCGGTCGGAATAAAGAGCTCAAACAGCGAGACGTAGGCCGAAAGCGCAAACGAGGCAAAGACACTCCAAAGGATTGCCTTGCGCTCCAAAAAGATAAAACCCAGGATGACCAGGACCGCATTGATAATCCACATAAAGACGCCGACGGGCAGAGTCGGGAACAGCGTGGAAAGAATGACCGACACGCCCGAGGTGCCGCCGAAGGCAAAGTGATTGGGGGTTTTAAAGGCCACGATGGCGAACGCCGTGAGGATCAGGCCCAGATTGAGCTCGGCAAAAAAGCGCGGAAAGCCTGGCTCCTGGCTACGCTTGCGGCCGGCGCGCTCGCCACGTTCGATATCCTCTCGACCGACAACGCGCTCCATCGGCACCACGGGAGGACGATGCACCTCCTCGGCAGCACGCGATGCCGCCTCTGCCGCAGCGGCCTCAATCGCCCATGCCTTGCTTTCGGTCTCGTGTTCATCGGCCATTACGGCAACCCCTCGTTAACAATTTGGAAACAATGCGCCCATTAGGGTAACGCGGAACGTGGGGATTGCAACCCTTAGTTAGACGAGCGGTATGCCTGCATCGGGGGCATACAAATAACGGCCGGCCGCACATACATCCGTGCGACCGGCCGTTTGACGTTTTCGCAGATAAAACCTGCCAAAACAAACATCCCTTTTTGGAAGGTTATTCGTGCTGGCTGGTGCGGTGCTCGTACTCCTCGGGGGTGATGACGTCCTCGATGCGCAGGTTGACGCCCGCCACCTCAAGGCCGGTCATCGCGGCCAGACGCTCGGTGACACGTGCCTTAACATCGTCGAAGATCGCGGGCGCATAGGCGCCGTACTCGATGATGACGGAGATGTTGACGACCACGCGATTGTCATCGGTGACCTCGACCGTCACGCCCTTGGTCAGATTCTCGGCACCAAACTGCTCCTGCACAAAGTGCATGAGGTTACCCTTCATGCCCAGAACGTGCGGAACCTCGCGGGTGGCCATGGCAACGATCTTCTCGATCACGCCGTTGGAATAGGTCAGCGAGTCCTCGGACTCGTCCGTTTCCTCGTCGTCCTCGTCCGCATCGGACTCTGCCTCTGTCTCGGCGAGGGACTGACCTTCGAGTTCTACATCCTCAGCTTCGGCGACGACCGCCTCGTTCTCCTCGAGCTCGGTATCGGCTACATCGACCTTCGTATTAAAAGCCATGATTCCTCCTTATGCCTGCCGCGGATGCGACAGTCGAATACGTATTAGCGGCCGCTAAACAGACGGCCGAAGAAGTTGACGATACCGTTCTCGCCGTCGCGAATCTGGCCGATTACGGCGCCGATCAGCACAAAGAATGCGATGACGAGCGTGTCCCACAGGCCCAACGTAAGTACCAGCACGGCGAGGATAAAGCCTGCCAAGGCGCCGAGCGTAGTGTTGGGGTGGCGCACGGCGTAGCTCCAGATAGCAGCGCCCGTACCTTTGATGAGACCCATGGCCTCGTCAAAGTCGTTGGCGGCGCTGTCGTGCTGCTCGCCGGCCTCGGGCTTGGTGTCGGCGGACTCGCCTGCCGGCGTGGCGCTCTGGTCAATCGTCAGGCGCGGCGTACGAGCGGTCTTATCTTGATTGGTATCACTCACCGGAAACCTCCACGGTCTGGACGGTAGTCTTGGACGGCAAAAAACGGACGCGTGCGGTCGTGCCCGGCGTGCCGAGCATGGTGTCGCAGGCCTCCTCGATACGTTGCTGCATCGCGGCTGCAAGGGAGGCCACGTCCCGGTCGTCAAGCGCGATAGCCTCGACCTTAAAACGGACGTGCGAATCGTCGGAGCCTTGGACGCGGGCCTCGACATGCTCGACCATCACGCGATCGTCGCGCTCTGCCGCAGTGCGAGCGCACGAAGAAAGCGCCGCAAGGGTAACCTCGATATTGCGCTCCCCCGCCGGATGCACGCAGGACGGCTCGCGACGAGCAAACATCAGGCGGAAGAAGCTTACCAGCACGCCGATCGCCACAACTCCGCCGCATGCCGTCACGACAATGCGCGGCATGGGGTCGCGCATCAGCAGCATAAAGCGATACGTATACGGCCCCCAAAACTGGCAGACAAGCGTACCCAGCGCCACGATGGCGGCGGCAAGATACACAATCGCTAGGGCTCGTTTGAGTACGCGCACGTGGCGCTCCCTTCAAATCTCGGCTCTCGAAATGCAAAACGGTTCGCATCATTATAAAAGAGCCGGGTCCGGTGCTCTACGCACGCGGATCCGGCTCATCTATTCCACGAGGCTTGCATGCTCGCTTCATTATGCCCAGATATGCACGGCTTAACCCGTGCGGGCGCTACTCCTCCTCGAGGGCAGCGATGACCTCGTCGGTCATGTCCATGGTGCTGTAAACATCCTGGACGTCGTCGAGCTCCTCAAGACGGTCGATGAGGCGCTGAACCTTCTTGGCGTCGGCGCCGGAGACCTCGGTCGGGGTGGTCGGGACCATGGTGGTCTCGGAGCCCTTGACCTGGACGCCCTGCTCCTCGAGCGCCTTGGAGACAGCCATGACCTCGTTGGCAGTAGTCCAGACGATCCACTCCTCGCCGGCATCCTCGTAGTCCTCGCCACCGGCCTCGGCGATGGCCATCATGAACTCATCCTCGTCACCGGCAGCACCGTTGGCGATCATGGTCTCCTTCTTGGCGTTCTCGTCCAGGATCTCCTTGGCGACGACGATCTGGCCCTTACGCTCAAACTGGAAGGCGACGGAGCCGGAGGTGCCCAGGTTGCCGCCAGCGTGGGAGAAGGCGGAACGGACATCAGCGGCGGTACGGTTGCGGTTGTCGGTCAGGCAGTCGACGTAGACGGCGACACCGGCGGGACCGTAGCCCTCGTACACGATGTTCTCGTAGACGGCGGCGTCGGCACCCGAACCGAAGGCCTTGTCGATAGCGGACTTGATCTTGTCCTTGGGCATGGACTGAGCCTTGGCCTTGGCAACGGCAGCGGCGAGGCTGGCGTTGTTCTCGGGCAGCGGGTCACCGCCGAGACGGGCAGCAACGGTGATGTTGCGGCTCAGCTTGGAGAAGAGGGCGGAACGCTTGGCGTCCTGCGCGCCCTTACGATGCTTGGTTGTGGCCCACTTAGAGTGTCCGGACATACGTGTCTCCTATCGGTTTCGACCTAAAGCCCAGCGCAGATGCTCGGGCAATATAAACAAACGTCGTTATGATATACCTACTGGCCTGCGAGATAAACCCCAAAATGAAGGCGTCGTGATGATGCAGCCCCTTGGTGCAAAGTAACCTGTCCCCTTTGCACCAAATTAGGACCAGAGGAGGTCGCTGCGGGTGATGGTGGCGCCGATGGCAAAGGGCATGCAGGCGATGACCGGATACAGGTAGCGCATGTAGGTCGAGCCATTGCAGGGACCGATCAGGCACACGGCGAGCACGCCCAGCAGCGGCACCCAAATGGCCAGCCCGCGCCACGAATGACGACGTAGCAGATAGACCACCACGGCGATCGTGATCCACACATAGGTGGCCGAGCTCATGGTGAGCGAGATAAACGGGACGCGTTGTACTGCCACGCGATACAGGTTGATCAGGTGGTCGCACCAGCGCACGACCTTGCTATCGACCGGATGGAAGTCAAAGTACTTGAGGTTATCGGGCTTCGCCATGATCTCGGCACTGCGCGCCGTGCTGTAGACCCACGCATCGCGGGCACTCGGATAAAAGTAGCCGTAGTAGTTATTGATGAGCGCCGAGATATAGCACTCGTGATCCTTTTTGAACATCTGGGCCCACACCTCAAAATAGGCCTTGATGTCCTCCTGCGAGGCGTACTCGTTAAAGCAATTTTTGACGGCGTCCGACTTATCCGGGTTGTAACGGCGCCCCAGATTCTCGTACTTGAGCACACGGTCGATCACGGCACGCTCTTCGTCGGTCACTAAGCCGTCGCAAGGAGCCTCCACGATGGTGCCGTCCTCCTTAACCGTGGGGTTGACGCCCGAGTTGAGGCCGTCGTGCTTTTGGGCAAAACGAGCCGTCTGCTGGAACGGAATCGAGAGGATTTCGCGCTTGGAACCAGGCGTGATGTCGTGTGCCGGCATAAAGACCTTGGTGAAGTACATATTAGAGGCAAGGCAGAGCGCAAGCACCGCAAGAACTCCCACCCAGCGGAAACGCGGGGTGGTGCCCGAAGGCGCAGCACCAGCCTGCTTGGCTGCACGACGAGCCGCATGCGCGTCCCATGCGCTAAACGCCGCCGCGATTACGCATGCCGCCAGGGGAAACACCAGGCCGCCGTTGCGCAGGAACGTGGAGCCCATGGCGCCCAGAGCAAGCAGCAGCCAGTCGTGGCGCGCAAAGAGCACGGGGGCTTTCTCGCCCGCTCGCTCGACATTGGCATCACGACGGGGCAGGCCGCATGCCACGAGCTTGACGGTCTGTACCAGCAGCACCAAGAACGCGTCGGCAAAGAGCACGTCTTTGGTGAGCAACGCCGCGTAGTTAGAGAACATCGGCATAAACACAAAGAACAGCAAGATCACGCCGCGGACCGGCAGGCTCACGCCCAGCTTGCGCAGCGA
The DNA here is from genome assembly GCA_048387515.1 of Collinsella sp. GTDB lineage: Bacteria > Actinomycetota > Coriobacteriia > Coriobacteriales > Coriobacteriaceae > Collinsella. The sequence goes on along the minus strand of DBFMRS010000180.1, from coordinate 13,144 downwards.
CGAGATGGAATAGGCCATGCAGGCGGCCGTAATGACGAACTGAGCGCAGGTGTAGATGGCAAGACCTGCGTTGGCGCTGTTGAACAGTGAAAGCCCCAGCTGGACGCACGAACCGATGATAGCCGTGTGCACCACGGGATGATGTCCGTTGAGCAACACATTGGGATTGAGCAGACGCAGGTAGTCACTCGTGCCGTTGGGGTAGTTGAACCACTGGCGAATCTGCGCACCCGTATCTCCCATAAAAAGGCCGGGCAGCGAAGCGATGAGCGTGGGCGCCCAGGCGACCATAAGCACCAGGAAGGGCCCGGCAAAGGGATGGACCGAGAGCACGGCGTGAGCCACACGCCATACGCGGCCAAAGTGCGCTTCGGAAAACGGAATGCGCCGAGAGCTCAGCCAATCTAGGCACTCAAAGGCAAGGTAGAAGGCAACGACCGCCAAGAGCATCCAGCCCGCGCCGCCAATCCAGGCGCAGATGATGCGGGCTTTGTCGCCAAGGACAATCTCGGCCGAGTCGGTGAGGTCGTAGCTGCGGCCAAACACCATGCAGACGGCAAAGAACAGCGACGGAAGGATCACCGAGGGACGCCAAGCGTCGCCGCGGCCAAAGAAAACGTAGCGAAACGGCAGGGTGAGCAGGCAGGCAAGCGCAAGCAGCATGACCGCGTCGGTATGGCCGGCAAACGAGAGGAGCACCTCGTAGCACACGTACAGCATGCCCGAGGCTTTAGGGTCAATCGCCAAGACTGCGTTGCTCGACACCGGGGCGGGATCGATGGAAAACGCCGTGGTCGCCAACAGCGCGAGCAAAAATGCGATGAGGGTCTGCTTGGCGGGATAGCGCTTAAACCAGACGATGCGGGCAGCGTCGCGCGCAGCCGTTGTGGAGAGGTCGGAATCCTTCACAGTCCGAAAGCCTTTCTAGAAACCTGCCAAAAAGGGACAGGTTTATTTTGGCAGGTTTTATCTGGGAAACGTTACGGTTCTGTCATCGTTGCTCGGCAAGACCACCACAAAAGTGCCTGTCCCCTTTGTGGTGGTCTTGGTTAGGCGTCCAGGTAGACGCGCTGGGGTTGGTTGCGGCGACGGGCAAAGATGATGAGCGCCAGGCCGGCGATCACGAGCGGCAAACTCAGCAGCTGACCCATGGTGATGACGCCTCCCAGCAGATAGCCCAGCTGGGCATCGGGCACGCGCACGAACTCAACGAGAAAGCGGACGATGCCGTACCCCATCACGAACACGCCCATAAACGTACCCTGGGGCAGCAGCGGCTTTTTGCGGCTGAGCACCTGCAAAATACAGAAGAGCACGACGCCCTCAAGAAACGCCTCGTAGAGCTGGGAGGGATGGCGCGGCATATCGCCCGCGGTGCCGCCAAAGACCACACCCCAGGGCAGATCGGTCGGCTTACCCCACAGCTCGCCGTTGACGAAGTTGGCGCAACGTCCCAGGCACAGCGCCAGCGGAGCACCGATCACAGCAAGGTCGGCGATGGTCCAGGCGTCGAGCTTGTACATGCGGCACACGATGATGCCGCCCAAGATGCCGCCCACCAGGCCGCCGTGGAAGCTCATGCCTCCCTCGTTGGTGGCAAAGATCTCGAGCGGGTGGGCCAAATAGTAGCCATCACCGTAAAAGACGACGTAAAACAGGCGCGCGCCGATAATAAGGCCAAAGACCGCGCCGACCACGACGCTCGTCAGGTCATCAATCGTAATGTCGAAGCCCCAACGACGTTGCGTGCGGCACATAACGACCGCCGTGAGCAGAGCGCCGACCACGTAGGCCAGACCGTACCAGTAGATGGTGATGGGGCCCGCCGAGATCGCGACGGGATCAAGCATATGGTAGAGGTCGTTGAGCATATCGATCCCTCTGCTCCCTACATACAAATGCGGCCGCGGGCCTTACGCTCGCAGCCGCATATTTGGGCGTAACGTCTATGCGGAGCGTACCGTCCGCAGCTTTCGCATCTTAGAACGGGGCGTACTCGTCGTACAGGTCCTCGGCCTCGCCGGAAGCATTGACCTGCTCAACGCGGGTAACGCCAGGCACATGCTCCTTCAGAATGCGCTCGATACCCATGGAAAGGGTTAGCGAGCTCATGGGGCAGCCGGCGCAGGCGCCCTGCAGTTCCAGCTTGACGACGCCCTCGTCGTCGACGCCCACATACTCCATATCGCCGCCGTCGGCCTGCAGGTTGGGGCGGATCTCTTCAAGAACCTTCTTAAGCAGCTCTTCGTTAACAGCCACAGGGGCTCCTTTCTCACAATAACGCGGGCACGCCCGCGGACAGAAGCTATGTTACTACAGCCATGTACCCGCTCACGAGCCGTCCATGCGCGCAGACGCGACTTTCACGAGTAGTCAATTTGGGACGGGGCTCTTTTGGCTGTTTTGCCGCCAGCTAGCGTTGGCACGCACTACTGCTGAGCCTGTCCCCCGGTACCAATCTGGACATCGACGATGACCTGGCGGTAGCTGATGCCGCAGGAGTCGAGAATGCGGCGGCTGATACGGCCGTCATCGGTGTCGGCATACTTGTTGTCCAGGTAGACGACCTCGCCCACGCCCACCTGCGCCAGGATCTTGGCGCAGTCGTGGCACGGGAACAGCGTGACGTAGACCGTGGAACCCTCGAGGTCTTTGAGCGAGCCGCGGTAGTTGAGCACGGCGTTTGCCTCGGCATGGACTACGTAGTTATGCTTGTCCTGCAGCGGGTCATCGCTCGTGCCCCACGGGAAAAAGTCGTCGTTGAGCGCCGAGGGCGTACCGTTGTAGCCCACCGAAAGGATGCGGTGGTTGGTGCTGGCGATGCACGCGCCCACCTGCGTGTTGGGGTCCTTACTGCGGCGCTGCGCGGCGATGGCCACGCTCATAAAGAACTCATCCCAGCTAATGACGTCGCGGCGCTTGCCCGACGCAGTTTGATGAAGATCGTCCGACATGCCAGACACCTCCGAAATCGCAATAGTTTGACCCATTGTAGCAGGTGGAAGGTAGGGGCGTTTATCCCACCGGCGCCCTCACTTTCACGCGCGGCGGGGCTTTTGGTTGATGTGGTAGAGCTCGGCGAGGCCCCGCAGCGTCAACGCGTCATCGACCGTCAGGCTATGGCCGACAAGGGCCGCAAGTGCCTCGGCATCGTCGCCGGTAATGACGATGGGCACATCGCCCTCCCCTGCGGCCTTGGTCGCACGCATCTCGGCAAGCACCATGTCGAGCATGCCGTCGATGCGCGCCACCTCGCCCAAAACCACACCCGAGCGCATGGCCTCGCGCGTGTTGCGGCCGATGACGTGTGTCGGCGCCGAGGGCTCAACCTGGGGCAGGCGCGCTGCTGCCGCCGAAAGCGAACGGGCGCCGAGGGCCAGGCCTGGCGCGATAACGCCGCCGACAAAGGTACCGTGCGCGTCGATGACCTCGATATTGGTCGTCGTGCCCAGGTCGATCACGATGCACGGCGAGCCGTAGACGGCGCGGGCCGCCACGGCGTCGGCGATGCGGTCGGGACCGATCTCGGCCGGGTCATCGTAGTGCACGGGTATGCCGGTCTTGAGGCCCGGCCCCACCGTGAGCACGCGCCCCGTGCAGGTACGGGAAAGTGCCGCCTTCCACGGGCGCTCGAGCGCCGGGACCACGCAGCTCAGCACAGCAGCCGCGGGCACAAGCGCACCCGGCATGCCCGCATCGGCCGCCAGTGCGGCCATGACCTGCACGAGACGCATGCGTGCCTCGTCTGCTGTGATGCTCGACGGCGTGGTGATCTCGCACGTCGCAAGCGGACATTCCTGCGCCGCGGCCGAATCCTCTGCAAACAGGCCAAAGCGAATGAACGTGTTGCCCACGTCGACCGTCAATATATATGCGCACCCATTAAGCATCGTCGGCGCTCCTTTCGTCTGCCCAGCAGTATATCGCCTACCTAAACCAGTCATCCCAAAATGACTAGCTTGCGGCTATACTGATGCGCGGTCGTGCGCGAGCTCACGCGGCGGCCCTTGGTAACCCGACTTCCCGCGCCGTATCCGTAGCGGCGCTCCCGGGGAAGCGGATATACGCAAAGGAGTTCTATATGAGCAATCCCTCGAACCGCACCTCGATGCGCGGTCAACTCACGCTGCGCGGCGTCGTCATCGGCGTCCTTGGCTGCGTGATCATCACGGCAAGCTCGGCCTACACGGCCCTCAAGATGGGCGCCCTCCCCTGGCCGATCATTTTCGCTGCCGTCATTTCGCTGTTCTTCCTGAAGCTCATGGGCAACGCCAGCCTCAACGAGGCCAACGTCACCCACACCATCATGTCCGCGGGCGCCATGGTCGCCGGCGGCCTGGCGTTTACCATCCCGGGCGCCTGGATGCTGGGCTATGCCGACCAGATCAGCTGGCTCGACATGTTTATCGTGGCACTCGCCGGCACCATCCTGGGCCTTCTGGCGACGGCACTCATTCACCGTCACTTTATCGTGGACGCCGCGCTTGAGTTCCCCACTGGCAACGCCGCAGCTCAGACCCTGCGCGCGACCGAGGCCGGCGGCAAGACCGGCAAACAGCTCTTTGGCTCCATGGCCATCGCAGGCATCTACAGCGTGCTGCGCGACGCTCTGGGCGTGGTGCCCAGCATGCTGTGCACGCTCAATATCCCCGGCGTGACCTTTGCCATCTATAACTCACCCATGTTGCTGTCCATCGGCTTTTTGGTGGGCTTCGCCCCCGTCGCGTTCTGGTTTGCCGGCGCGCTGCTGGGCAACTTTGGCATCATCGTCGGCGGCACCGCCGCCGGCCTGTTCGATGTTGTGACCGCGCAGGGCATCGTCAAGTCCCTCGGCATGGGCCTTATGATGGGCTTTGGCGTCGCCGTCGTCCTTAAGGACATTTTGCCGCAGGTCGCCGGCATCATCCGCGGCCTTACCGCCGACAGCTCCACCGACACCGACGAGCAATCGCTCATCTCGGGCTCCCTTAAGCTCGACGCCGGCATCATCGGTCTGGGCACCGCAGCCATCGCTGTGATCGTTGCCATCGCGCTCGACCTTGGCCCTGTCCCGGCCGTCATCGTCACGCTGTTCACCTTTGTCACTACCATCATGAGCGCTCAGAGCTGCGGCCAGACGGGTATCGACCCCATGGAGATCTTCGGCCTCATCGTCATGCTCATCGTTGCCGCCTTCGCGCAGCTCGCCCAGGTCAAACTGTTCTTTATCGCCGGCATCGTGGCCGTGGCGTGCGGCCTTGCGGGCGACGTCATGAACGACTTTAAGGCCGGCGCCGTGCTGGGCACCAACCCGCGCGCACAGTGGGTCGGCCAGGCCATCGGCGGCATCGTGGGCGCCCTGGTCGCTGCCGCCGTCATGGTCGCGCTCGTCACCGCCTATGGTCCGGACGCCTTCGGCCCCGACAAGAGCTTCGTTGCCGCACAGGCAAGCGTGGTCGCCACCATGGTCTCGGGCATCCCGAGCGTGCCGTGGTTCGCAGGCGGCTTTATCGCCGGCATCGTCATGTACTGGCTCGGTATTCCGGCCATGATGATCGGCCTGGGCGTGTACCTGCCGTTCTACATGTCGCTCACGGCTTTCCTGGGCTCTTGCGTTAAGCTCGCCTACGACAAGTGGGCCGCACACCGCGACGCCGCCGCCGGCCTTTCGGACGAGGAGAAGGCCGCCAAGGATGCCGCCTTCCAGGAGCAGGGCCTGGTCGTTGCCAGCGGTCTGCTGGGCGGCGAGTCCATCGTCGGCGTTATCCTGGCGTTTGTCTCTGTTGGCTTGAGCCCGCTGGGCTAAACCCAACAACAACGCACCCGTGCAGAGCGCGGGGTCGGAATCAAACCGGCCCCGCGCTTTTTTGTCTATTTGACTCTTATGATCCTCACGGCGTTTTTAGCCATGCCCATTGGCCTGACTTCCAGGTCAACAAACCCTGTCTGACACCTCGCTCAACGCGGTGTAGAGTAAAGACGACGGGCGGGATACGCGGCACGTGCCAGAACGAGGTGGACATGGAACTCGATAAACAACAGCTCAAGCGACTGCGCGAGCGCCATCATCGGCGCCATGGCATCCGTCCCGCCCACAGTGAGGTCATGGAGAACGCCGGCCGCTTCCTGAGGCGCGCATTCAACATTCGCGAGGGACGCGCGCCCTATCACGTGATTCGCAAGCGCTTTGTAAACGGGGCGCGCCTGACTGGCTCACACTTATGCATCTTGATCATTGCCATGTTGATCGCGAGCATCGGCCTCGATATCGACTCGGATATCGCCATTGTAGGCGCCATGCTCATCTGCCCGCTCATGGGCTCGGTCCTTGCCATGGCATACGGCATCGCCACGCTCGACCGCGAGATCACCCTTGAGGCCGTCGCGAGCTTGGCTCTACAGATGGCCTTTTGCCTGGTCACATCCACGTTGTACTTTAAGCTCTCGCCCCTTGGCACCACCACGGCCGCCATCATCGACAATTCGACACCGACTGTGTGGGACCTTGCCGTCGCGCTCGCGGGCGGCTTTGCGGGTGGCCTGGGCAACTCGCGCGACCAGGAACCCGCCACGCTCATCGCCGGGGTGGCTGTGGCGACCGCGCTCATGCCGCCCCTGTGCGCGGCGGGCTATGGCATCGCCATCGCAAGCGGGTCACTGTTTCTCTCGGCGCTTTACGAGTTTGGCATCAATGTAGTCTTTATCGCACTGGCTGCCGAAGCCGTGCTGCTTCTTTTGCGCGTGCCGCTCAAGCGCGACCTGAACGGCGACGGCATTGTGACCGCCGAAGAAGACGCCGAGGTCGGTGAGCTGTCACGCAAGGTGCGCCGCCGCATTATTGTGGGCACGGCGATCTTTGCCATCCCCTGCATCGTTATGACCGCGGGGTCTATTGGCTCGGCGCAGGCCGGCGTGCAGGACGGCTACGGCGTCACCGAAACTACGCGCGAACTTGCCGCGGTGCTGCCGGGCTTTAAGGATTACACCGTCGCCGTCGAGACCTCGGCTGCCGAGGGCGAGGAAGAGGGCATCGTCGAGCGCGAGGTTGTCGCCCACGTGACGACAAGCGAGACGCTCGGGGCGCACGACCGCCACGTCGCCCGCCCGCTCATCGACCTCAACGTGCCCGAACTCGATCGCGTGGAGTTCGATGTCAGGTGATGCCGGCGCGGGATGAATGCTCGCACGGACGCAAGCTACGACGAGGCGCAGACGCGATACGGACACGAGCAAATGGCGGGGCGCAGTTCGCACCCGCGCCCCGCTCGCTTTTTTATTGCCGTGAATCAACTGTCCGAATCGACCTCGCCAGACTCCACCGTAAACGCCGGATCGGTGCTCACCAGATAAAATCGGGTCACCTTAGTATTTCTAATTAGGTAAATCTGTCCCTGATTGCGTCGGCGCGATATATACGCAACGTGAACCGTGCCGAGTCCTTCGCCGTTTTCCTTCTTTAATATCAGGATGTTGGGGTCATCCGTACGCTTAAACTGCCCGTCAACGCAGCTGCCGTCTTTGTCGACCAGTTGCCACCGATGGTTATCCTCTTCAAGAAAGGCCAGGGTTTCCAGACTCGTCTTGTCGTCCCGATAGTAACCGTCAATGGCAAACCCTTCGGAAGCGCATTTCTGCATATAGGACGTTTCTCGGCTTATAGCAAACAGCCCTGTAGCGCCCAGGAGCACAGCCAGGCAGACCACTGCAAGGGTTATCGAAATAGCACGGCGACCCATGTTAGCCCAACCGATAGTTGTTTAACGGAGCGCGAAACATACCTGGAACCTCCGATGTCAGGGGGGAACGTCGCCAGCAGGCTGACGACAACTATCTGCTTCTGACATCAAACCATATGGCTGCCACTCGCGGAGGGGGCATCGGCAAACGGCGTGTTTTCATACTCCATTGGTCAAACCTAAGCGCGGCCCTACAGCTCGTACTTGTACACGCGGTAGATGTACTTTTCGGCTTCCATCTCGTAGGTGGCGATGGCCAGACCGTAGCGGTCGTCTCGTCGTTTGGCAGATAGGTCACACTGTGCTGGCCTGCGTTGAGCGAAAAATCGCCTTGGGCCTGCAGCAACTTGTCCTCAAAGCCCGAGCCGACCCAGAAATCGGACAAGCCCACGGAAGGCTGCAGCGAGATCATTTGCGCAACATATGTTCAGCAAAAACGGGTGGTAGCCGGTACGACTACCACCCGTTTGCCTCATATCTAGCCCAAAGCAGGCCAGCTACTTCTTAATGCCGCGTCCCAGGCGCTCAGCGACCGACGCCACGGCGCTCTCATCGACCGAGCCGCAGCTCACGCAGCCGTCATGGGCACGCATCTGGCCGGTGACCTCGTCCATCGCGAGCGGCGCCACCTTCTCGAGCTTAAAGCCCTTGCCGGCGCGCATATTCTCCTTTGCCACACTGATCATGAGCTTAATACGGTTGAGCTGGTTGACCTCGGATGCACCGGGGTCGTAGTCCACCGCAACGATGTTGCTCTCGGGATGCTGGCGGCGCAGCTCCTTAATCACGGCCTTGCCCACCACGTGGTTGGGCAGGCACGCGAAGGGCTGCGTGCAGATGATGTTGGGTGCGCCGTGGTCGATCAGGTCGAGCATCTCGGCCGTGAGCAGCCACCCCTCGCCCATGTTGTTGCACACCGAAAGCACCGTGCGGGCCTTGTCGGCCATGGTGCCGATGCGCTCGGGCGCCTCAAAGCGGCGGGACTTTTCGAGCATCTCCTCCACCGGCGTACGCATCCAGTCCACGAGCTTGATGAGCGCCTGCATGCCTGCACGCGTGGTAGCAGAGCTTCCCAGCTCGTCCTTCTGCAGCTCGGCGTTGCTCATGGAGTACAGGAAGAAGTCGAGCAGGCCCGGTACCACGGCCTCGCAGCCCTCGCGCTCGATCACGTCGACCACGTGGTTGTTGGCCGTAGGGTGGAACTTGACCAAGATCTCGCCGACCACGCCCACGCGCGGCTTGGTGCCCTCGCCCACGAGCGGCATGGTGTCGAACGCGCGGATGGCCTCGCGGCACAGCTTGGTGTAGTTGTGGCGGTTAAACTTAGGCGCCAGCTTGCGGGCGCGCGCCATGTACTCCTCGTAGAGCGCATTGGCGGCGCCGGGCGTTGCCTCGTACGGGCGGCAGCGGTAGAGCATCTGCATCATCACATCGCCAAAGAGCACCGCGTACACGGCCTGCTTGAGCAGTGCCGGCGTAATCTTAAAGCCGGGGTTGTCCTCGCCGAGCGCCACGGCCGAAAGCGAAATCACCGGGATCTCGGGGTGGCCGCTCTCGCGCAGTGCCTTGCGGATGAGCGCGATGTAGTTGGTGGCACGGCAGCCGCCGCCGGTCTGGCTGATAACCACGGCCGTCTTGGACAGGTCGTACCGACCGCTCTCGATGGCCTCCATAATCTGGCCCGTCACCAGGATCGACGGATAGCAGATGTCGTTGTTCACGTAGCGCAGGCCGGCCTCGACGGCATCGTGGTCAGTCGAGGGCAGCAGCTCCAAGTTGTAGCCAGCACCACGGAACACCTCTTTGACCAGGTCAAAGTGGATCGGCGCCATCTGCGGGCACAGAATGGTGTAGCCCTCGTCGCGCATCTGCTCGGTAAAGGGCACCTTGGGCCACGCGGTCGAAGCACTCTCGCGCTGAGCCTCAAACGTGTACTTGCGACTCGCGAACGCGGGGGCATCCGTGGAAGGCGCCACCGGCGCGGCATCGCCCTGCTCGTAGGCCTCGCCCGCGGCCGTGGCCTCGGCCAGGCGCTCGGCCTCCTGGTCCTTGAGCGCTGCCATGAGCGAGCGGATGCGGATGCGCGCGGCGCCCAGGTTGGACACCTCGTCGATCTTGAGCACGGTGTAGATCTTACCGCTGGCCTCCAGGATCTCCTGCACCTGGTCGGTAGTCAGGGCATCGAGACCGCAGCCGAAAGAGTTGAGCTGAATCAGGTCCAGGTCGTTGCGCATCGTCACAAAACGGGCGACGGCGTACAGGCGGCTGTGATACATCCACTGATCGACGACGCGAATCGGACGCTCGGGCTTCACCAGATGCGCGAGCGAATCCTCGGTAAAGACCGCAAAACCAAAGCTCGAGATAAGCTCGGGCAGGGCATGGTTGATCTCGGGGTCGTTATGGTAGGGACGACCGGCGAGCACAATGCCATGGCCACCGTGGTCCTCGACCCACTTGAGAGCCTCCTCGCCCATGGTCTGGATGTCCTCGTGGAAACGCGCATCGGCCTCAAAGGCAGCGTTAACGGCGGCATCGACCTCGGAGCGCGTGATCTTAGGACCGCGCACGCGACCGCGACCGGCTTGCGCATCGGCCACACGGTCGACGGCGAGCACCTGGTACAGACGACGCTTGAGCTCGGTCTTATCGTGATAGGGCACAAATGGGTACAGGAACTCGATGTTCTGCTCGCGGATCTCGTCGATGTTGAGTGCCAACGCCGTGGGGTAGCTCATGACGATAGGGCAGTTATAGCAGTTGCCAGCCGTCGGATCCTCCTTGCGCTCCCAGCGCACGCACGGCATCCAAATGAAGTCGACATCGCGGTCGATAAGGTTCATCACGTGGCCGTGGCTCATCTTGGCCGGATAGCACACGCTCTCGGACGGCATGGACTCGATGCCCGCCTGGTAGGTCTTTTTGCTCGACTGGTCGGACAGCTGCACGCTAAAGCCCAGGCGTGTAAAGAACGCGTGCCAGAAGGGGTAGTTCTCGTACATGTTGAGTGCGCGCGGGATGCCGACGGTGCCGCGCGGGGCCTCGTCGGGGCTCAGCACCTCGCGGTTAAAGAGCAGCTCGTTTTTCTTTTTGAAGAGGTTGGGGGCCTCGGTCTTCTGCTTTTTGTGGCCGGCACCCTTCTCGCAGCGGTTACCGGTAATGAAGCGCCTACCGCCGCCAAAATCGTTGACGGTGAGCTGACAGTTGTTGGAGCAACGACCGCAGCGGACGTGTTTTTGCGTCACGGTGAGGTGCGCGATGTCCTCGGCAGAAAGAATGGTCGAAGTGCCGTCGGCGCCGGCGCGATCGCGGGCGAGCAGGGCCGCACCATAGGCGCCCATGCAGCCGGCGATGTCGGGGCGCACGGCGTGAACGCCGGTGAGCTGCTCAAACGCGCGCAGCGTGGCATCGGACATAAAGGTGCCGCCCTGAACGATTACCTGGCTGCCGATCTCCTTGGGATCGCGCAACTTAATGACTTTGAACAGGGCATTCTTGATGACGGAATAGGACAGGCCGGCCGCAATGTCGCCCACCGTGGCGCCTTCCTTTTGCGCCTGCTTGACGCGCGAGTTCATAAAGACCGTGCAGCGACTGCCCAGGTCGACCGGGGCCTTGGCATGGATGGCGGCATCGGCAAACGCGCGCACGTCCATGTTCATAGAGACGGCGAAGCTCTCGATAAAGCTACCGCAACCCGACGAGCAGGCCTCGTTGAGCATGATGTGCTCGATAACGCCGTCCTTGACGCGCAGGCACTTCATGTCCTGGCCGCCAATGTCCAGAATAAACTCGACGCCGGGCAGGAACGCCTTGGCGCCGCGCAGGTGCGCAACGGTCTCGATCTCGCCGGAGTCGGCCTTGAGCGCCTCGATGAGCAGCGCCTCGCCGTAGCCCGTAGTTGTCACGTGGCCGATGGTGCAGCCGGCGGGGATGTGGTTGTAGAAATCGGCCATGATGACCTTGGCCGTGCCAAGGATGTCGCCGTTGTTGTTGCCGTACCAGGTGTGCAGCAGCTGACCGTCCTCGCCCACGAGCGCGGCCTTCATGGTGGTGGAGCCGGCGTCGATGCCGATGAACACGCGGCCGGTGTAGCCGTCGAGCTTGCCCTTGGGGACGACTTCCTGGTCGTGGCGGGTCTTGAACTCGGCAAAGTCCTCGTCGGTGGCAAAGAGCGGATCCAGACGCTCGACCTCGGCACCCTGCGTGTCACCCAGGCTGTCGATAGCCTCGATGAGCTGCGGGAACGTGCTGAGCTTGTTGGACTCGTGCGCCATGGCGGCGCCGCTCGCCACAAACAGGTGAGCGTTTTGGGGCACGATACGGTGCTCCTCGTCCAGGTTGAGCGTGAGGTAGAAGCGGTGGCGCAGCTCGGAGAGGTACTGCAGCGGGCCGCCCAGGAAGGCGACGTTGCCGCGGATGGGACGGCCGCATGCCAGGCCCGAGATGGTCTGGGTCACGACAGCCTGGAAGATGGAGGCAGCCACGTCCTCGGGGCGGGCGCCCTCGTTGAGCAGCGGTTGGACGTCGGTCTTGGCAAAAACGCCGCAGCGGCTGGCGATGGGATAGATGGTGGTGGCGTTGGCCGCGAGTTCGTTAAGGCCGCTAGCGTCGGTGTGCAGCAGAGTGGCCATCTGGTCGATGAACGCGCCCGTGCCGCCGGCGCAGGTGCCGTTCATGCGCTGCTCGATGCCATTGTCGAAGTAGATGATCTTGGCGTCCTCGCCACCCAGCTCGATGGCGACATCGGTGGCCGGGATAAGGGTCTCGACGGCGCGTTTGCTGGCGATGACCTCCTGGACAAACTCCAGGTCGAGCCACTGGGACAGCAGCAGGCCGCCCGAGCCGGTAATGGCGCAGGTCATCTGGGCCGTCGGCAGCACGGTCGCAGCGCCCTCGAACAGGTCGCGGGCGCAGGCGCGAACGTCGGTGTGGTGGCGCTGGTACTTAGCGTAGACGATCTGGTTGTCGTCGTTGAGCACAGCGAGCTTAACGGTGGTGGAGCCCACGTCGATGCCCAGGTGCAGGTTGCCGCGGGCGGCCTCGGGGTTGAAGATCGCGCCTTCGGGGGCCTGGGCGGCGGCTACGGGCTCAGCGGCGGTGGCGGGCTCGCTGACGACGGACGTCTCCTCTGCCGCGTTCTTGGCCTCGGCAACCGCCTCGGCAACTTTCTCGGCAGCCGCGGTCGCGGCCTTCTGCGCGGCGTCCACCACGGCGGGCGCGGCCTCGCGTGCGGCAGCGACCACACGGTCTTTAATGCCCTCGACGAGTTTGCTCATCTGTTTCTCCTCTTAGTAGTTGGACTCGACGGTTGCGGCGGTGTCGACCGCGTCCTCGAGCTGCAGATTCAATAGCTTCATGCCGTATTCCGGCACGTTGATATCGATGGGTTGGCCATATAGGTCGCCGGGACGCACAAAGGCGATAAC
>DBFMRS010000179.1:0-4043 GCA_048387515.1 Collinsella sp. | reverse complement strand
ATGTCCGGCTCAAGGCTCGGGACCCCCAAGAGCCAGGACGGGTGGGTCGACGGGGTGCGCTGCATGCTCGCGGCGCGCTCCGGGGCGGTGAAGGCGCGGACCTCGGCGATCAACACCGCGAGGTCGCTGCTCACCACCGCGCCGGAAGGGCTCAGGTCGAGGTTCCGCGGCATGGGAGGGCCGAGGCTGATGGAGGAGCTCCCCTCCGTGCGCGCCGAGGGCGCGCTGGGCGCCGCGCTCGGCGCGCTGGCGGACCTGTGGGCGGCGGCGCGCGACGCGGCGCTCGACATGGAGCGCGCGATCGAGGCGTCCCTGGAGGAGAACTGCCCCGCGCTGCTGGCGATGTACGGGTGCGGGCCCGTGAGCGCGTCCAAGCTCGCGGTCGCGGCCGGGGACAACCCGGGCAGGCTGCGCTCCGAGGCGTCGTTCGCGGCGATATGCGGCGCCTGCCCCATCCCCGCCTCGAGCGGCAAGACCGTGAGGCACAGGATCAACAGGGGCGGCGACCGGCAGGCGAACAGCGCGCTGCACGAGATCGCGAGGCAGAGGGTCATGCGCGACCCCGAGACCGCCGAGTACGCCGAGAGGGCCAGGGGGCGGGGAAAGAGCGACAGGGAGGTCATGAGGTGCCTCAAGCGCTACGTGGCCAGGGAGGCGTACCGGGCGCTGATGCACCCGCACGAGATCAGGAGGCCCGAGGACGCCTCGGAGCTCGTGGCGGCCAGGCGCGCGGCGAAGGTCAGCCAGGTGAGGGCGGCGTCCATACTGGGCACCAGCGAGAAGTACATCTCGATGCTGGAGAGGGGCCAAAGGGAGCTCAAGCCCATAAGGAGGGCCTACGAGGCATGGGTCGAGGCCGGACTTCCGCTCGATTGGGACAGGCAAGCCTTCGAGGCCGAGCGCAAAATGGATTCTAAAAAACACCTTGCCAAATAGGAGCGTCAGCCGCGAAGCGGCGAGGACGTTTGAGAGGCAAAGTGCGTAGGCCTTACCGGGTCTCCGGTGGGAGTTGAGTCCCTTTAGAACTTGTCGTGGAAGGTACGCGCAATGACCTCGTCCTGCTGCTCCTTGGTGAGCGTGTGGAAGTTCACGGCGTAGCCGGAAACGCGGATGGTCAGCTGCGGATACTTCTCGGGGTGAGCCTGAGCGTCGAGCAGCGTCTCACGGTTGAAGACGTTGATGTTCAGGTGGTGGCCACCCTTCTCGGCGTAAGCGTCGAGCATGTGGACCAGGTTATCGGCCTGAGTCTCGGAAACTTCAGAAACCTTCATAATGTGTCTCCTTCGATCGATAGGCGCCGGCCGAAACCGGCGCACTAATCAGTAATCGTTATTGTTAGTATAGCACTAACAATAGTTACTCGCCCAGCTGATCAAGGTCGATATCGCCAAAGAACACCTGGTCCTCCTTGCCGAGCGCACTCGGGATGATGGAGAAGGTGTTGGAGATGCCGTCCTGAGCATCGCGGAACGGGAGCTTGGAAACCGAAGACAGCGAAGCGATGGCGCCGTGGCTATCGCGCTTGTGCATGGGGTTAGCACCCGGGGCGAACGGCTGGCCAGCCTTGCGGCCGTCGGGCGTGGAGCCGGTCTTCTTACCGTACACGACGTTGGAGGTAATGGTCAGAACCGAGGTCGTAGGCACGGAGTTGCGGTAGGTGTCGTTCATGCGGATGTACTCCATGAACTGGTGCACAACGTCGTGAGCGATCTGGTCGACGCGGTCGTCGTCGTTACCGTACTTGGGGAACTCGCCCTCGGTCTCGAAGTCGACGATGATGCCGTTCTCGTCACGGACGGGGTGGACCTTGGCGTACTTGATAGCGGACAGGGAGTCAGCCACGACGGAAAGGCCAGCGATGCCCGTAGCGAACCAGCGGTGCACATGCTTGTCGTGCAGAGCCATCTGGATGCGCTCGTAGCAGTACTTGTCGTGCATGTAGTGAATGATGTTCAGCGAGTTGACGTACACGCCAGCGAGCCACTTCATCATGTCGTTGTACTTGGCCACAACGTCGTCGTAATCGAGCGTATCGCCCTCGACGGCGCGATACTTGGGGCCGACCTGCTTCTTGGAGACCTCGTCAACACCACCGTTGAGTGCGTACAGCAGGCACTTGGCCAGGTTGGCGCGAGCGCCGAAGAACTGCATCTCCTTGCCGATGCGCATGGAGGACACGCAGCAGGCAATGCCGTAGTCGTCGCCGTGATAGACGCGCATGAGGTCGTCGTTCTCGTACTGGATCGAGGAGCTGGCGACAGAAGTCTTGGCGCAGAACTTCTTGAAGTTCTCGGGCAGACGGGTCGACCACAGAACGGTCATGTTGGGCTCGGGGCTGGTGCCCATGTTCTCGAGCGTGTGCAGGTAGCGGTAGCTCATCTTGGTAACGAGCGTACGGCCGTCAACACCCATGCCGCCGATGGACTCGGTGACCCACTGCGGATCGCCGGTGAACAGGGCCTGGTACTCGGGGGTACGGGCAAACTTGACCATGCGGAGCTTCATGATGAAGTGATCCACGAACTCCTGGATCTGCTCCTCGGTGAAGGTACCGTTGGCAAGGTCGCGCTCAGCGTAGATGTCGATGAACGTAGAGGTACGGCCGATGGACATAGCGGCGCCGTTCTGCTCCTTGACGGCAGCAAGGTAGGCGAAGTACATCCACTGGATGGCCTCCTGCGTGTTGGTAGCAGGGTTGGAAATATCGAAACCATAGGTCTCGGCCATCATCTTGAGCTCGCCGAGGGCGCGGATCTGCTCCTGCAGCTCCTCACGATCGCGGATGTTGTCGGCGGTCATGACCGTCGGGGTGGAAGCCTTCTGGGCCTCCTTGTCCTTGATCAGGTAGTCGACGCCGTACAGGGCAACACGACGGTAGTCGCCGATGATGCGGCCGCGGCCATAGCCATCGGGCAGACCGGTGATGATGTGAGCCGAGCGGCAAGCACGCATCTCGGGAGTGTAAACATCGAAGACGCCAGCGTTGTGGGTCTTACGCTCGAAGGTGTAGCGCTCGACAACGTTCTCGTCGACCTTATAGCCGTGCTGGCTGGCAGCCTGACAAGCGATGCGGATACCACCGTTGACGTGCAGCGCGCGCTTGAGCGGCTTGTCAGTCTGGAGACCGACGATGGTCTCCTTCTCGCGGTGGGCGTTATCGATGTAGCCAGCGGGGTGGCTCACGATACCCGTGACGATCTTGGTGTCCATATCGAGGACACCACCCTGCTCGCGCTCCTTAAGCAGCAGGTCGAGAACCTCGCCCCACAGCTCCTTGGTACGCTCGGTCGGACCGACGAGGAACGACTCGTCGCCCTCGTAGGGGGTGTAGTTCTTCTGGATGAAGTCTCGGACGTCAACTTCTCCCGTCCAGATGCCTTCCTTGAAGCCTTCCCATGCCTCCTGCATTGTGTAACCACGCTCCTAGTTACGTGTAATGCGGCGCTCTCTCACACCGCTGCTTATTGAATTCTTGAATTATCGGCTTGCACTACCGGCTTCTTCCGTTCTTCACCACACGTTGGTACAGGGAAAAACGTTTGTCCACCTTGGAACTGCAACCCAAAACCCAAGATTTCACCCGTCTGAGAAGGATAACATAGCGACCCTCTCCATCTGGGCTGTTATATGTTTCTTTTTTTATATCATAAAGGCGTTTTTTACAAACCCGCAGGAAATGCGAGTGCGAACAACTACCGTTCACCGATTTGTATGGTATTTTTCCTTGCCTTTGTACGACGTTCACTCTAGCTGTTATGCCAGCTTTAGCATGGTAAAGTGCCTCTGAGTGGGCTTTAGGACGTGCTCAGAGATCTACCCCTAACTTTGCTGATACCGACGGTGTACGGAGGTCGCCTAAAGGTTGTTTTCTAGGCATGTCCCAAAATCTACCGTATAGGGTGCGCGTGCGGGGGTATCATCTTTCACCGAAAATAGTTTCTAGTGTTAGGGGTTTTCGGTGGAAGATACCGATTTCCGTGAACTTGGGCGTCAGCTCCTTACCGAGTTCGGCAGCATGCATCAGCGTATTTCGCGCTTTGCGG
>DBFMRS010000178.1:0-3022 GCA_048387515.1 Collinsella sp. | reverse complement strand
GTTCCCGATACGGCGCATCAGGTAACGCGTGAGTCGCTGCTTGTGCGCAGCGCGGTTTCATCCTTTGTTTCGAAGGCTTACTTGATGAGCTATCTCAAGTTCAACGGGTTTAATAGCTAGCCGACGTATAAAACGGGCGGGACAAAGAGCCATCTGTCGCTTTGTCCCGCCCGTTTTTTTGCTTGGTTGGACTTTATTTGCCTGAAGCTACGCCCATGCCGTAGCCGATAATGAGCCCATGCATTTCGGCGTAATAGGAATCCAGGCCGTTGCAGGGCATGATGATGGTCTTGGAACCGGGCCAATGCTCGACTATGCGGTCAGCAAGCGCCTGGGCTCCAGCTTCGTTCTCAACGTGATCGATAACGACCTCGCCGCCCGTAAAACCCTCGGCTTCCATGGTGTCGATGATCTTGTTGAGCATCTTCTTTTCGCCACGAGTGTGTCCGACGAGTTCGATTTTACCTGCCTCACTCGCCGTGCCCAAAATGCGGATATTGAGCTTGTTGGCAATGACGCCGGCTGCCTTAGGGATACGTCCGGCTTTGGCGAGGTTTTCGTAATTGCACAAACTGAAGAGGATTTTGCTGTTCTGTTCAAGGCTATCGAAGTATGCGCAAGCATCCTCGAATGAGACATTCGGATTGCTTGCAAGATAGCGGTCGAACAGCAGGAAAATGAGGTCCATTTTACCGCCAGCTGCGCGTGAATTGACTAGATGAATCTGTCGGTCCGGTTCCTCGGCAAGAACCATATCGCGAGCCGTGGCTGCCGCGTTGTAGCTGCCCGACACGCCCTCAGAGATTGGCATGCAGATGGTCTTGTCTGCCAATTTGAAGAGCTCGGCCCACTCCCCTACGCTGGGACAAGCGCTTGAAGAAGCGTTCGTCTCCGCCTGAACAGCGCAGTTGAGCTCATGAACATCGAGCGAAAGGTCATCGACGAATTCACGCTCCCCCACTCGAATTTTGAGGGGCGCAAATGCAAAGGTGGTATGGGGTGCGGTCGGTTGCCAATCGCGGAGGTTGCAGCTTGAATCGGAGATAAGTGCCCAGCTCATAGAGGGTCCTTTCTAATCGTTCCCATTCAATTATAGCCATCTTGCAGACCGATTGGGCCGCTATCTAGTATTCAAAACTAGATAGCGGACTGCACTAAAGGCAAAAGAATGGACCCCATGACTCAAAGCCACGAGGTCCATATCCGTTTGCTTTATCTGAATACTTAGTAGCGCACGAAAATGTAGTTGTTGTTCATGCCGGCGGCAACGGAGCTGATGATAACACCCGTGTTGTAGTCAGAAGCATGAATCATCTGACCACCACCGATGTAAATGCCGGTGTGGTACGAGTTGACCACAACGTCACCGGGCTGCGGATCGGACACACGCGTCCAGCCCATAAAGGTACCCGTGGTGCCCAGGCGGCAATAACGACCAGTGAGGCAATAGCTAACAAAACCAGAGCAGTCGAAGCTGTTCGGGCCAATTCCGCCCCAGGAATAAGCGCAACCAAGCTTACTGTATGCACGCGAGACAACAGAACCACCGTCGACGGACTGGCTCGGAGCAGAAGGCGTCGGAGCCGGAGCAGGCGTGGAGGGCTGCGGCGTCGGAGCAGGTGCCGGCGTAGGAGCCGGAGTGTTGCCGCCCTGGTTGTTGTTATTGCTGGTCTGGCCACCGTTGTTGGTGTTCTCGGTCGTACCGGCAGTCTCGTTGCTCACCGTGGCCTTCTCGGCGGTGCTGGCGTTGATGCCAGCCTGCAGCGCGGCGTTGGCCTCGGCCTCGGCGGCAAGCTCGGCCTGCAGCTGTGAATCCAGAGAGTTTACGACGTTCTGGGCTTCAGCCTGCTGGGCGTTAAGCTCGTCGACCTTCTTTTGCGTGGCGGCGACGTTCTTCTCCTGCTCGGCCTGCTTATCGGTGAGCTGCTGCTTAAGCTCCTTGACCTCTTGAATGGTCTGAGCCTGCTTGTCGGAAACTTTGCCGTAGTAGAACAGACGGTTGAGCATATCGCTCAGGTCATCGACGCCCGTCAGAACCTGAAGCAGGCTCAGACCACCGGTTTTGTACTCGCCGGCGACATAGGTCGAGAGCTTGGCCTGACCTTCGGCGATCTCCTGCTGCTTTTGCGTGATCTCGCCAGCAGTCTGATCGAGCGCCTGTGTCTGCGTGGCGAGCTCATCGTAAATCTGCTGGGTTTGGGTACCGATCTGCTCGAGCTTCGTACGAGCAGCGGCAAGGTCGGATGCGGTATCGGCGTAGGCAGGAGCCGCAAGGCCCAAGCCCAAAACACAAGCGAGGGTTGCCGTAGCAGCGCAGCGTGCCATGTTTTTGTGCGTGTTTGCTGTGCGCATGTAGCTTCCTTTCCAGTAACTAAGGGTAACGGCTAGTCCACCGCCACCAGGCTAAAGAGCTCCACATCGTCATCAGACGGCGTGAGCTTCTCGCGCGGGTTGAGAAACGCAAGCTCAAGGATACAACCGTAACCGACAAGCTTTGCACCCATATCTCGCACCAGTTTACCTGTTGCCTCGACGGTTCCGCCCGTCGCGACCAAGTCGTCCAGAATCAACACGGTATCTTTAGAGCTGATGGCGTCGGCATGGATCTCAATTGAATCGGTGCCGTACTCGAGTTCGTAGCTCTGGCTCACGGTCTCGCGCGGCAACTTGCCCGGTTTACGTGCGGGAACAAAGCCGGCGCCAAGGGCTACAGCCACCGGTACGCCAACCATAAAGCCGCGAGCCTCGGGACTCACGACCTTGGTGATTCCCATGCCGGCAAAGTGCTCGGCGAGGGCATCGGTCATGGCTTTGAGCGCCTCGGGATTGCCAAAGAGCGGCGTGATGTCTTTAAAGATGACTCCGGGCTCGGGATAGTCGGGGATGTCGACGATTTGAGATTCGAAGTCGTACATTGCATGACCTTTCAATGGGTTGCCGGATAAGCGGCAGCGGTTATTTGGCCGCGGTGGCGGTGCCGGATTGCGAAGGGGCGACGACCTTGAGCGGCTTGACGAGAGAA
>DBFMRS010000177.1:0-9878 GCA_048387515.1 Collinsella sp. | reverse complement strand
CGATCGACCTGACGCTCCAGCGGTCGCAGCTGACGGGCGATTTCCTTATTGATGTCGCGGGCACGCGTCAGGTGCTCGTCCATCGACTTAATCTTTTTGAGCGCACGCTCCTTGCGGCGCTTGTGCTTGGAGATGCCGGCGGCCTCCTCGATGAGGGCGCGGCGCTCCTCGGGGCGGCTCTGCAAAATGGCGTCAAGCTTGCCCTGGCTGATGATGGAATGCGTATCCTTGCCCAGGCCCGAATCGTGCAAGATGTCCTGAATGTCCATCAGGCGGCACGGGCTCGAGTTGATGAGGTACTCGCTTTCGCCCGAGCGATACATACGACGGGTGATGGCGACCTCGTCAAAATCGACGGGCAGCATATGGTCCGAGTTATCGAGCACAAGCGTGACCTCGGCGACACCCACCGGCTTGCGCGCTGACGAGCCCGAGAAGATGACATCCTCCATGGCCTGGCCGCGCAACTGCTTGGCGCTCTGCTCGCCCAGGACCCACAGGATGGAGTCGGAGATGTTCGATTTTCCCGAGCCGTTGGGACCGACGATGACGGTCAGGCCCGGCTCAAACGTCATATGGGCGCGGTCGGCAAACGACTTGAACCCTTTGAGCGTGAGGGACTTGAGATACACGGTTCCTCGCTTACACGTGCTTCTTATTGAGAATCACGCCGTTGGTGGTGTAACCCATACGGTCGAGCGCCTCAAGCGCGGCGGCTCCCTCGGCTTCCTTCTTAGAGGAACCGGAACCGCGACCCTGGCGAATACCATCGATCAAAACCACAGCGGTAAAGGTGGGCGCATGCGCCGGGCCCTCGGAGCCAACGAGCTTGTACGCCGGAGGTTCGTGACCGTCGGCTTGCACGCACTCCTGCAAAAACGACTTGGGGTTCGCAGGATGCTCGGCACGCTCGGAAGCCAAATGCGGCTTAAGTGTACGGTGAATGAACTCCGCCGCCGCATCCCAGCCGGCATCCAGGTACAGCGCGCCCACGAGCGACTCATAGACGTTCTCGAGGGCCGAATGCAGGCCGCGCGCACCGGTACCGGTCTCGGAGGCACCAAAGATGATGATGTCGTCAATGCCCAGCTCGTGAGAAACCTCGGACAGCGTAGCGCCCGAGACAAGCGACACCTTCAGGCGCGTGAGCTTGCCCTCGTCAAACTCCGGATAGGACTCAAACAGGGAGCGTGCGACCACAGCGCCCAAAATGGAATCGCCCAAGAACTCAAGGCGCTCATAGCTGGCAGAAACCGGCTGGCCCTCGACTGCCGAGGGATGCGTAAGGGCCGCACGCAGCAGCACCTTATTATTGAACTCGTGGCCCAGAATTTCCTGGGCGCGCGTAAGTCGTTCAGACAAAGCCAAGACCTAAGCCTCCCTGGCGTTTTCGATCGCGTCGACGGCGTCGGCGACAGAGTTGAGCGAGAGCAGGGTCTCGTCATCGATCTCGAGGTTGAACTCGTCCTCGATAGCCGTAACCAGCTGCAGGCGCTCGAGCGAGTTGGCATCGAGGTCGTCAAAGGTGGTCTCCTCGCTAATTTCGGCAACATCGACGCCCAGAACGTCAGCAGCGACCTCGGCGATCTTGTCGAAGATTTCGGAGCGGTCCATAGCGCTTCCTCTCATAGTGCATGAATACCAAAAGAATGGTACCGCCCGGGCGGTACCAAGACACGGTTCTGATTCTACCCCACGGCGTGCACCGCGAAGCACATAACAGCGCTCTAACTCGCTCTTATAAAACGATACCATCCATAGAGTTGGCGACATTCTCGACCAGCCCGGCGCGCACGGCTTCGGCCGCCGCGAGCGTACCGTTTTTGACAGCCTCGACTGAGGTGGCACCATGGCCGATCAGGACCACGCCGCGCAGGCCCAGAAGAATCGCGCCGCCCTTGGCGTCGCCAGAGAGCTTGGCCTTAATCTCGCGCATCTGCTTTTTAATGAGCAGCGCGGCGATCTTGGTGCCGAGCGAGGCCATAAAGGCGCCCTTGAGCTCCTGCAGCAAAAACTTGGCAGCGCCCTCAGTGGCCTTGAGCGCAATATTGCCCGACATGCCATCGGCAACGATGACATCGAAGTTACCTGAGGTGAGGTCGGTGCCCTCGCAGTTACCAACAAAGCCGGGAACGGCGGCCTTCATAGCAGGGAAACAGGCCTTGGTAAAGTTGGAGCCCTTCTCGTCCTCGGTGCCGTTGGCGAGCAGGCCCACGCGAGGATGCTCGATGCCCAGGACGACGCGGGCATAGGCGCTGCCCATCTGGGCAAAACGCACCATATCGTCAACCTCGACATCGGGGTTGGCACCCATGTCGCACAGCACCGTCAGACCGCCGGCGCGATTGGGCAGTGCATTGGTCAGACAGGGGCGCACCGGCTGCTTCTTGCCTTCGGCCTGATACCTAAACGGCGTCACGTAGGCGGTGGCAGCGGCGGTCATGGCACCGGTCGAGCCGGCGGAGAAGAACGCATCCGCGTTGCCCTTCTTAATGGCGCGGCAAGAAAGCACGATCGACGACTTACGCTTGGTCATCACGGCGCGAATGGGATCGTCATCCATGGCGATAACGTCAGGTGCCTCAAGGGCCTCAACACGTGCATGGGAAGCTGCAAAGGGATTGACGATTTCGGCGGGGCCAGCTGCCAAGACCTCGATATCGGGATCGGCGGCAAGCGCAGCCTCGATACCATCGAGAACAACCTGAGGTTTCTCGTCTCCGCCCACAACGTCTACACAAACGCGAACGTTACTCATATACATGCTCCTTATACAAAAATGGCCGACTCACTGAGCCGGCCATTGTGGTTCCATTTGGAACGGCATCGCATCCAGAGTATACCGTTACTCGGTAACGATAACCTCGCGGTCCTTGTAGAAACCGCAGCTGGGGCACACGTGGTGCGGAAGCTTGACAGCGCCGCAACGGGGGCACGTGGACTGAGCCGCAGCCGAGATCTTCATGTTGGCGGAACGACGGGTGTGAGTGCGGATACGACCCTGCTTTTGTTTAGGTACGGGCATAGTGACCTTCCTTATGAACTATCCAGTGTGGCGATTACGCGCAAGTAGCGATACTACCACAGTTTTACTCATCGAGCTTGAGATTCTTCAATGCTGCAAATGGATTTTCCGTGGCAGCGGCCCATTCTGCCTCTGCCTGGGCGGCGCAATCGCATTGCTCGACGTTGAGATTGCAACCGCAGGTGGGGCACAGACCACGGCAATCGGGCTTGCAGAGCACCACAAACGGCGTGTCCATAACGACCGCGTCATTGATGGGCTCACCCAGATCGACGATGCGGTCCTCACCCAGGAGCTCGTAGCCGTCCTCGTAGGCCTCGGGATCCTCGGGCTCCTCAAAGAGGTAGAACTCCTCGATCTCTCCGGCGATATCAAACGAGGCGGGCTCCAGGCAACGGTCGCACTCACCGGTGGCGTGCGCGCGGACCATGCCCGTGAGCAAGACACCGGTACCGGCATTGGTAAAGACAACGTCGTAGTCGATGCCGTCCTGTAGCTGGTACTCCTTCTCGCCCACCGTGTAGGTGGCGACATCGACCTTACCGGTCAGCGGATACGAATCTCCAGGAAACTCGAGCTGCTCGGAAAGATCGACGGTAACGCTCGGGAACTCAGCCATTACCACTGACCATTCTGCTGGGCGGCACCCTCGTTGAGCTGCTGACGGCAACGGGTAACGGTGCCGGTCAGGCTCTTGAGGTTCTCCTCCAGGTGCGTAAAGACCTGCTCTGCGTAGTCCTCGGCAGCATAACGCGTCTCGCGCTCGTACTGCTGGGCACGATCGCGGATGTCGTCGGCCTGCTGCTGCGCAAGGCGGACAATCTCCTGCTCACCGGCAATGGTGAGGGCCTGCTGCTGAGCATCGGCGATGATGGAATCGGCCTGAGCGGCGGCGGAAGCCATAAGCTCCTCGCGCTCTTTGAGGATACGGCGGGACTTCTGCCATTCCTCGGGATAGCTCATGCGGATCTCATCGAGGATGTTGAAGAACACGTCGGCGTCGATGACCTTGAACTGAGCGTTCTTGCCGAAAGGCGGCTTGGCTTCCTCGATCAGCCCTTCGAGCTCATCGACCAAGCTGACGATCCTATCGCCAGGAAAATTCTCGCCCGGCATCCGGTCTCCTTTCATAGGTAACATATCATCGTGCTAGTTTACCACATGCCACCAGGCAATAAAAAACGTCACGAAAAGCGATGTCTGAGCGCTTCGACCACGTTGGGCGGCACAAACGTCGATACATCGCTGCCGAGCGAGGCGATCTGGCGAACGACCGAGCTCGAGATGTAACCGTACTGCGGAGCACTCATGACAAAGATGGACTCCAGCTCGCTATCCAAGCGATAATTGAGGTCGGCCTGCTGCAGCTCATACTCAAAGTCGGTCATGGCGCGCAGGCCCTTGACCACGGCCCCCGCCCCCTGCTCACGAGCGAAGTCGACCAAGAGGCCGGTAAAGGGCAGGACTTCGACGCCGTCGATATCACCGAGCGCCTCGCGGGCCAGCGCCACGCGCTCATCGAGCATAAACGTGGTGCCCACACCGTTTTTACCCTGCGACTCTGCAACAGCGACGATCACACTGGGAAAGATGCGGCGGGCGCGGCGGATCACATCGATATGGCCAAACGTGATGGGATCGAAGGTGCCCGGGACGATCACGCGGTTGATGGTGTCATTCATGGGCGTCCTCCTGAAACGTCGTGGCATCATTGTTGTCAGCATCGGTGCCGGCGCTATCGCCCTCACCATCGTCATCGCCGACCCAACGGAGCAGGTCGACCGAGGTAATGCCGTAGCGCTTCTCACGTACAGTCTCAAAGTCTGCCGGATGCGCGCCCGCATCGGCGGCGGCATGCTCAAACAGGGCGTAAGCGCCAGACGCAAGCAGACCCTGCTGGGCCAGATTCTGCAGCAGTTCCTCGACCGGCTCGGCACCAAAAGCATAGGGCGGGTCGAGCAGGACCAGATCAAAGGGGCCGCCCGGTACACGACCGCGTGAGGCACTCGTCAGCATGTCGCCCGTGACCACGCGCCAACGCGCACGGTCATGGCAGAGCGACTCGATATTCTTGGTAATGAGCCGCGCGGCGTTGCGATCGATCTCAAACGTCGTGAGCGAGCGGGCCCCACGAGAGAGCATCTCTAACCCTAAGGCACCGGAGCCGCCAAAGGCGTCCAACACACGAACCTCGTCCAAATCGAAATCGAATGCCGACATGACCATAGATGCGCACGCCTCGCGCACGCGATCAGTCGTGGGGCGGGTGACATCGCGACCACGGGGCTCCTCGATCTTACGACCGCGCCATTCGCCGCCGATGATTCTCATCCTCCGCTGACCTCCTTAAAGATATGTCGATAACGCATGGCGACCGCGTCGCGCAAGGGACGCGTCGCCACAGAGTCAAGGTTGCAAGCATACCGCAAGAGCTCGACCGCGTCCAAATGGGCCCACTCGATCAGCTCCTCGTCGGCGTCCAGGTCGACAAAGCGCAGGGTCACACCACCATGCTGGCGATAACCCAGGATCTCGCCTTCATGGCGCAGGCGCAGGTCCATCTGGGCGAGCGTAAAGCCGTCCGAGGTCTTTTCGAGCGACTGGAGACGATCTTGCGCTGCCGAAGCGCCGCCGTTGCCCTTGGAATGCGTCATGACCAGGCACGTGCCCGACACGCTGCCACGGCCCACGCGACCGCGCAGCTGGTGCAGGGCAGCCAAACCAAAGCGCTCCCCATTCTCGATGACCATGACGGTGGCGTTAGGCACGTCAACGCCCACCTCGACCACCGTAGTCGAGACGAGCACGTCAATCTCGCCACGCTTGAAGGCATCGATAACCTGGTCCTTCTCCCCCGCCGGCATGCGGCCGTGAAGGCGCTCGACGGTAAGCCCCGGCAACGCAAGACGCAGTCGGTCGAGCTCGGTCGCCGTATCATGCAGCGGCACGGGGACCGTCACGCGGCCCTCCTCGTCGCGGGCGATACCGGGCACGTCCTCCAACTCATCGGCCGAGTCACTCGGCTCCACGAGCGGACAAATCACGTAGGCCTGCTGACCCTTTTCATGCGCCTCGCGGATGGCGCCATAGGCGAGGTCACGGCTCGACTCGGTGAGCACGCGTGTCGTCACGCCAGCACCAGGGACGGGCCGATGGCGAATGATGCTCGTGTCCAGATCGCCGTAGACCGAAAGCGCCAGCGTACGCGGGATGGGCGTCGCCGTCATAACGAGCAGATCGGCACCCGGCCCCTTCGCGCGCAGGGCGTTGCGTTGGCCCACACCAAACCGGTGCTGTTCATCGATGACCACGAGCGACAGATGCTTGAACGCAACGTTATCCGAAAGAACCGCGTGGGTGCCAAAGAGCACGTCAAGCTCGCCCGATTCCAGCTGTGCATGGATGCGCTCGCGCTCTGCGGCCGGCGTGGCACCCGTCAGAAGTGCCCAGGACATGCCGGCCTGCGAGAGCAGAGGGCCGGTCTTATCGGCATATTGGCGCGCCAGCACGCCCGTGGGCGCCATAACGCAGGCCTGCGTGCCGCTATCGGCAGCCACAGCCAGCGCGCAGGCGGCAACGGCGGTCTTACCGGTACCGACATCGCCCAGCAGCAGACGGTTCATCACGCGCCCGCCATCGCACATGTCATGCAGGATGTCTTGGAATGCGGCCTCCTGCTCGTCGCTCAGCGAAAACGGAAGGGCCTGTTTAAGCGCGCCCAGATGCTCGCCCGCAGTGTGGGCATAGGGCACCACATCGACCAGGCCGCCGTCGTTGCGCAGACGCAGCGCCAGCTGCAGGTAGAGGCACTCCTCGTAGGCAAGACGCCGGCGTGCGATGTCGCGCTCAGCCATGCTCGAGGGAAAGTGGATCGAACGCAACGCGCGGGCATTGCTCATGAGCTTCCGCTTTGCGCGCAGCGGCGCGGGAATCGGATCGAACGGATTGCCGACGACCTCGAGCGCGCCGCTTACGATGCGGCGCATCCACGCCTGGCTCACGCCATCACTCACGTAATGGACCGGCAGGATGGTGCCTGCGGCACGCCCGTCCTCGAGCTTTTCAAAGTGCGGCGAGGCCATCTGCTTAAAGCCGTAGGCAAACTCGACCTTGCCCATCACGGCCAGGCGGTCGCCCTGCTTAAGCTGCTGGGCAATCCAGGGCTGGCGGAAAAAGGCGACCTGCAGCACGCCCGTCTCGTCAACAAGCGAGACCTCGGTCACCTGCATGCGCGGACGCGGCTGCTTTTGGACGATACGGTCGACCGTGGCGATGATGGTGCACACGGTACCGATGGGCGCCATCTCGATAGACCAAGAACGGGTAAAGTCGAGGTATCGATGAGGGATATGGAGAAGGAGGTCCCCCACCGTCCGAATTCCCAGACGGCGAAGGGCCTCCTCACGTTTACCCGAAACATATTTAAGTCGCGCGATATCCTCGTCGAGCGCATTGCTCTGGGCAAAGCGCTCCGAGACGCGCGGCACGGAGCACAGCTCGGACATGGGCAGTTGCCTACTCGATCGAGAAGATCACGGAATAGAGCGGCTGCTCGCCACGATGGGCGTCAATCTCCAGATCGGGCTGAGCCTCCTCGATAGCGTCGACGATCTCTTGGAAGGCCTCATCGGACAGCTCCTCGCCGGCCAGAATCGTCAGCGCGTCGCCCTCCTCTTCCTCCTGCATGCGGTTGATGCAGTCGAGCGTGACCTGCTTCACGTCGGAACCGACCACGTCGATGGAGCCGGCGATGATACCCATGACGTCACCGGAGTGAATCGGAGAACCGTCAGAGGCACTGGAGTCGCGCACGGCGCGGGTGACCTCGCCATCGCGGACCTCGCTGATGGCGTCGACCATGGCGGCGACGGCATCCTCGAGCTCGGAATCGGGCAGGACCGCGAACAGCGCGGAGAAGGCCTGCGGGACGGTCTTGGTGGGAACGACGGCGACCTTCTTGTCGGTGCAGGCTGAAGCAGCAGCCTCAGCGGCCATGCGGATGTTGCCGTTGTTGGGCAGGATGATGACCGAGGTCGCGTTGACCTGGTCCACCGCGCCCAGCAGGTCGGCGGTCGAGGGATTCATAGTCTGGCCACCGGACACGATCACGTCGACGCCGAGGGACTTGAGGATGTCGGCCTCGCCGGAACCGGCGGCAACGGCGACAAAGCCCAGCGCCTTGGCGGGCTCGGCGGCCTTTTCCTGATCCTCGTGGATCTTGGCGGTACGGTCGTGGGCCTCCATCTCCATGTTGTGGATAAAGACCTCATAGATCTGACCGAGCTGCAGCATGTGCTCGAGCACCAGGTTGGGGGTGTTGGAGTGCACATGGATCTTGTAGTCGGGATAGGCGCCCACGAGAAGCTCGCAGTCGCCCATGGAACCCAGGAACTTAAGGCACTCGTCCTCGTCAAACGGGGCGTCGGCCTTAAACAGGAACTCGTTGCAGTAGCGGAACTCCGAGCCCTCCCAATCGTCGTTGGCCTCGATCTCAACGCGACCAAGGGCCGCGTCGCGGGCAGAGACAGCGGAATCAAACGTGGCGGAGAAATCCTCGACAACGGTGCTGCGGCCAAGTGCTGCAGCCACAAAATTCTCAAGGAAGATGGCGAAGCCAAAGGCGCCGGAGTCGACCACGCCGTTCTCCTTCAGAACGGGCAGCAGGTCGGGCGTGCGGGCGACGGACTGGTACGCCTCGACGACGATAGCATCGAGCGCATCCTCGGCCGAGAACTTCTTCTTCTCGCACTCATCGGCCTTGGTCGAGACATCGCGCAGGACCGTGAGGATCGTGCCCTCGATGGGCTTGCGGACAGCCTGGAAGGCAACCTTGACGGCACGACGGAAGGCGAAGGCAATGTTGGCGGACGTAATAGGCTCGTCGGCAGAGACAAGACCCTCGGCCACGCCGCGCAGAATCTGCGAGGTGATGACTCCGGAGTTACCGCGGGCACCCATCAGGGAGCCGTGGGTGATGGCGCCGGCGATGGCCTCCATATCGGCATCGGCGGGAAGGGCGGAAAGCTCCTTGGTCACCGAGGCGAGCGTGAGCGACATGTTGGTGCCGGTGTCGCCGTCGGGTACGGGGAAGACGTTGAGCTTGTTGATCTCCTCGGCCTTGTCGGAAACGGCAGCCGCAGCGATCGGAAAACAGGTGCGAATGGTCTTTGCAATCATGGGTATTTGAATCTCCGTTTTCGGATGCTAGTTCAGACGGCTCTTGAGCGCGTCGATATGGATGCCGATCTTAAGGCTGGCGGGATCGATCTGGGCGATCTCCTGCAGGGTAAAGGCAACGGAGCTCGAAAGATTGTGGCAGACGGACTTCATGTTGACGCCGTTCTCGAGCACGACGTGAAGATCGACCGTAAGGCCGTTCTCGTCGGCGGAGACAAGCACGCCCTTGCGGAGGCGCTGACCGGCAAGCAGGCGCACGCTCTCGGCGCCCTGGAGCTGTTCGGCCATACCGACGACGCCATAGCACGTCATCGCGGCATAACCGGCAATATCGGCAATAACGTCGTTCGAGACGCTCAGGCTGCCGTTAATGGTCTCAGACACAAGAATCTCCTTATCTGGTGCTCGCGGCACCATCTCGTGGGAGCAATCATTGGAATATTCTACAACGACCGCGCCATGTTGAGGTGGCGGGCCTCGGGATTACATCCTCGACACGAAATGTTGATACGGTAACGTTCGCGAACAGCGATCGCGGCATCAAAACCACCCCTAAAAGGGGTGGTTTGCTCTTAGGGTATAACCCTTGGATTTCCGGCACGCGTCTAAAGGCGCCGGCCCTCACGGGGTTCGGGCCGCACTGCAGATTGACCCGTGACGGGCCGGTCAAACCGGC
>DBFMRS010000176.1:0-20465 GCA_048387515.1 Collinsella sp. | reverse complement strand
ACCATGCAGACGATGCTCCAGGTCACGTTCGGCCTTTTCCTCGTCAATCTTGGTCTGGCTCACCGACGGGTCCTCAATCAGCGACGACACCGAGTTCACCTGCTTTTGAATGCGCTCGGCAATCGTGTCGTCCATACTCACGATATGCATCTTCCAGTCGATGTTCGTAGCGGTCGATGAGCTCTTGGTCCACACGAACGTCAAAATGGCGCTCTGATGACCCCTCGCGGGGAACATGCCAAAGAAGGAATCGTGCTGAATGTTGCTGTCCTCATCGATATAGGCGTGCACGTTGTACACCACGCGGTCAATCTTATCGTTGAGCAGCGCGTTGGTCGCAAGCGCCGCAGCCTGGATCTGCCCGTTGGACAGCAGCTCGAGCTCGTTGGCAGACGACGTGTCCAACACCGTCACCTCTACCGTACCCGTGCGCTCGTCCGCCTCGTCGACGCTAAAGTCGAGCGGGAACTGCGTAAAGCCGTTGCCCCACTCAAGGCCGCCCTTGAGCGCAGTCGAAACGGTATCGACCGAAACGCTCTCGGACAGATTGGCGGTATTCAGACGGCGCATCACGCCGTAGCCAATCTGCATGCCCACGATCAGCACCAAGATGCCGATAACCACGACCATGGCAGTCTTCGTAATGGTATGGCTCACCTGCGAGCCCGAAGGATCGTCCTCGGACAGCGGGTCGATATGTTTTGCCTGGCTCGCGCGATCCTCGCTGCGCAGCCGCGCCAGCGTCGCCTTGTCACCGCGCTTGACGGCAGCCTCTTTCTCGCGCATGCGCTCGGTACGCTTTTTGGCGAGCGTCGGATCCAAGACGCCGGATGCATCGATTTCGGAGAATAACTCCGTCACTTCTTCCGGAGTCAAAGGGTTCTTGTCAGCCATAAACTTCCTGTCGTATCAATCAGTCGAGCTCGTGCGCACGCGCACCTTCGAACTGCATTCGATAGTAACGGGCATAAGTGCCGCCACGGGCGAGAAGCTCCTCGTGCGTGCCACGTTCCACAACGCGACCATGCTCAACAGTCGCAATCTCGTCAGCATGCTTAATAGTCGAGAGACGATGAGCGATGATGATCGTGGTGCGACCGCGCGCCAGGCGCTCGAGCGACTCCTGCACCGCCTCCTCGCTCTCGTTATCCAAGGCGCTCGTCGCCTCGTCCAGGATCAGAATCTTGGGGTTCTTGAGAAACACGCGCGCGATGGCAACGCGCTGCTTCTGTCCGCCCGAAAGACGGCTGCCGCGCTCGCCCACCACGGTGTCGTAGCCCTGCGGAAGCGACTCGATAAAGGCATCGATGTTGGCGCGACGGGCGGCCTCGGCGATCTCTTCTGCCGTAGCGCCCGGCTTGCCGTAGGCGATGTTCTCGCCAATCGTACCGTCAAACAGGTAGACATCCTGCTGCACCAGGCCGATGGCGCGACGCAGGCTCTGCTGCGTCACATCACGCACGTCCTGGCCGTCGATGCTAATGGATCCGGCAGCCACGTCATAAAAGCGCGGCAGCAGCGAACAGGTCGTGGACTTGCCACCGCCCGAAGGGCCAACCAAAGCGATGGTCTGCCCGGGCTTGATGGACAGGTCCATATGGTCGATAACGGGACGCTCGTCGGCATCGCCCTCGCCCAGCTCAACATCCTCGTAGTTAAAGCACACGTCGTGATACTCCACGGCGCCGGCAGTCACCTGCAGATCCGTAGCGCCCGGCTTGTCCTGGATATCCGGCGCGGTCGAAAGCACCTCGTCCATACGCTTAAAGCCGGCGATAGCCTTCTGATACGTTTCGGCCGAATTGACGAGTGTCTCGAGCGGCGTGCAGAACAGCGAAATATAGAGTGCAAAGGTCGCCATATCGACCGCCTGCAGCTGTCCCTGGGCGACCAGCCAGCCGCCCAGCAGCACCACGATCACATAGAGCACACCAGAGAGCAGGCCATACGTCGCGGTATAGACGCCCATGGCGTGATACATGTTCTCCTTGGACGAAAGATAGCGATTGTTGGAGGCGCGGAACTTGGCACGCTCGGTCTCCTCGTTGGCAAAGCTCTTGACTACGCGCATGCCCGCCAGCGAATCCTGCAGCTGCGCATTGATGCCACTGATCTTTTTGCGGTTGTCGCTAAAGACCTCGCGCATACGCATGTTCTGCCAAAACATGATGACCGCAAACGCCGCCGTCACCACAGCCATGGCAAGTGCCAGCACCGGGGCGATGGTAAAGAGGATCACAAACGAGCCGATAATCTCGATGCCGCAGATGATGATCCACTCGGGCACGTGATGCGCCGCCTCGCAGATATCGAACAGATCGTTGACCACGCGGCTCATCATGTCGCCCGAACTGTTGCGGTCGAAGTACGCAAAGCTAAAGCGCTCATACTGGTCGAACAGGTCCTCGCGCATTTTGGACTCCATGCGCGCACCCATCACGTGACCCCAATAGCTCACAAAGTAGCGGCAGGCGCAGCGGACGGCATACATCAGCACCAAGCCCACCGCGATCATGCCGAGCGCCTGCATAATGGCAGCCTGACCCTGAGTAAACAGCCCACCGGTCAAATTGCGCAGGATAATGGGAAACGCCAGGTCAATGGCGGCAAGCACCAGAGCACAAACAGTATCAGCAACAAAAAGCCCCATCTGGGGCTCGTAATACGAAAGAAACCTCTTCAGCATGTGATCCTCAAAGAAATATCAGCAACGTAAGGCCCTGGAACAAAGCAATCAGTAGTACTTGTCCCAGGGCTATCCCCACTCGTTAAAACTCCGTGCCCCCAAGGCGGTGCGCGATGCTATCGCAGGCCAAGGCGCCTACGACGGTCTTGGCGTCTTCGATCTTGCCGTCGAGCACGGCGTCGATCAGCTCGTGCAGCGGCACGAGGTCCACGTTGACAAACTCGTCATCATCGGGGTTGGGTGCATCGAACTCGAGCTTGGTGGCCAGGTAGATGTGAATGATCTCGTCACAGAAGCCACAGGACGTGACAATCGACGTCAAAAAGCGAATGCGACCAGCCCTAAAGCCCGTCTCCTCATGCAGCTCGCGCTTGGCGCAATCGAGCGGGTCCTCGCCTGGATCGAGCTTGCCGGCGGGAATCTCGACCGTCACGCGGTCGATGGCGGTGCGGTACTGACGCACCAGTACGATCTTGCCGCTCTCGGTCAGTGCCACAACAGCCGCCGCACCCGGATGGCGAACGATATCGCGGGCGCTGCGGCGACCGTTGGGCAGCTCAACCTCAAGACGGTGGACATCGAGGATCTTGCCCTTCCAGGCGCACTTCTCCGAAAGAATCTTCTCGTGCAGCTCGGCATCGTGCGGGTCGTCATCGCCCAGTACCAGCGCCGGCTCGTCAGCGACCTCGCCACCAGGCTCGCCCTCGGCGTGCCCATACACGCGGCTGTCCTCTTCGACGATCTGCGCGTCCACGAGCTCTTCGTTCTTCTCGTCCATCCGTCTCATTCCTCTCGGATTTTAGGCATCCCAGGCGTCGCGGCCGCGCAGCGCGCGCAGGCCGATGTCGTGACGCAGGGTCTTGCCCTCAAAATCAATCTTCTCGCAGGCCTCGTAGGCAAGGTTGCGGGCGTTCTCAAACGTATCGCCCAGCGCGGTCACGGCAAGCACACGGCCGCCGTTGGTCACGAGCCGGCCGTCCACCACGGCGGTGCCGGCATGGTACACGGTCACGTTCTCCATGGCCTCGGCGTCGGCGATGCCGGTGATGACTTTGCCCTTCTCGTAGCTGCCGGGATAGCCCGCGCTCGTCAGAACAACAGCCACGGCCCACTCGTCACGCCAGTCGAGCTCAATCTGATCAAGCTCGCAGTTGGCGCAGGCGAGCATAACCTCGACCAGGTCGTTCTTGAGGCGCGGCAGCACGACCTGCGTCTCGGGGTCGCCAAAGCGGGCGTTGAACTCCAGCACCTTGGGGCCGGCGGGGGTGAGCATAAAGCCGCCATACAGGCAGCCGCGGTAGTCGATGCCCTCGGCAGCGAGCTCGGCCACGGTCTGCTCCATGACTTTCACCATGGTGGCGTGCTCCTCGTCGGTCACGATGGGTACCGGGCTGTAAACGCCCATGCCACCGGTGTTGGGACCCTTGTCGCCCTCGAGCGCACGCTTGTGGTCCTGCGAAGTGGCCATGGGGCGCACGGTCTTGCCGTCGGTAAAGGCCAGCAGCGAGCACTCGGGGCCGGTCAGCATCTCCTCGATGACCACGGTATTGCCGGCATCGCCAAAGGTGCCGCCAAAACACTCGCGCACGGCCTCTTCGGCCTGCTCGAGCTCAGTCGCCACGATAACGCCCTTGCCCGCGGCAAGGCCGTCGGCCTTCACGACCAGCGGGGCGCCCTGCTCGCGCACGTAGGCGAGAGCCGAAGCCTCGTCGGTAAACGAACCATAGGCCGCCGTCGGAATGCCCGCACGCTCCATGAGCTGCTTGGAGAACAGCTTGGAGCCCTCCATCTGGGCGCCCTCGGCACCCGGGCCAAAGCAGGGAATACCCGCCGCGCGCACGGCGTCGGCCACGCCCGCCACGAGCGGAGCCTCGGGGCCAATTACCACGAGTCCGCATCCGTGGCTCTGCGCAAACGCCGCCACGGCCGCAGGATCGCAGTCGTCGAGAACAACGTTCTCGCCGCAGCTCGCGGTGCCGCCGTTACCCGGCGCGATGTAGAGCTTGCCGGCGCGCGGTGATGCTGCGAGCTTAGCTGCCAAAGCATGCTCACGGCCGCCGCTGCCCAACAACAGGATGTCGATGGTTTGAGTGTCCGCCTTCAAGGGTGCCTCCTCTATGGATGAACGGCCCGCTCCGCGCGAGCCCTTTGCAAGCAAATATACCCCTCGGCCGCCCGTCCGGGCTGCAAAGGGGTATATCGCAATAACCAAATAGTCCCGATTACTTCCAGAATCGGTTGATGATCTGCTCGCGACCAGCGCCAACGCCAATGAACGTCACGCGGGTGTGTGCCAGATCCTCGATAAACGCCACGTAGTCCTGAGCCTCCTGCGGCAGCTCCTCAAAGCTGCGGCAGCCGGTGATATCGCACTTCCAGCCAGGAAGCTCCTCGTAGATGGGCTTGGCGTGCTCAAAGCGAACCTGATGCTCGGGCACGCTGGTATAGCGCTCACCATCGACGTCGTAGGCCACGCACACCTTGATGGTGTCGAAAGCCGAAAGCACGTCGAGCTTGGTCATGGCGATATCGGTGAGGCCGTTGACGCGCGAGGCGTAGTTGGCGATGGGGCCGTCGAACCAGCCGCAGCGACGACGGCGACCGGTGGTCACGCCGTACTCGTAGCCCTCCTCGGTCAGCGTGTGACCGGCCTCGGACTCATAGGAAAGCTCGGTGGGCATGGGGCCCGAACCGACGCGGGTGATATAGGCCTTCATGACGCCCAGTACGCGGTCGACGTTCTTCATACCGACGCCGGAGCCGGTGATGGCGCCGCCGGCGGTGCAGTTGGAAGACGTCACGTACGGATAGGTACCGTGGTCGATGTCGAGCAGCGTCGCCTGGGCGCCCTCAAACAGCAGGTCCTTGCCCTCGTCAATCATGTTGTTGAGCAGCAGACTCGTCTCGGTGATGTAGGGACGCAGGCGCTCGGCCATCGGCAGGTACTCGTCGCAAATCTGGTCCACGGTGTAGGTGGGCAGATTGTAGATGAGCTCGAGCTCGGGGTTCACGCGGGCGAGAGCGGTCTCCAGCTTGTCGCGGAACAGCGTCTCGTCCAGCAAGTCCTGCATGCGCAGACCAATGCGGGCCATCTTGTCCTGATAGCACGGACCGATACCGCGCTTGGTGGTACCGATGTTCTTCTTGCCGAGCTTCTGCTCAAAGGCGCCATCCAGATCAATGTGGTACGGCATGATGACATGCGCGTTTCCGCTAATCTTGAGGTTCTTGGTGGTGATGCCGTCGGCCTCGAACATGTCGATCTCCTCAAGGACAACCTTGGGGTTGACGACGCAGCCGTTACCGATCACCGACACGTGGTCGGAATACATGATGCCGGAGGGCACCTGGTGCAGGCCGTACTTCTTGCCGTTGACGACGATGGTGTGACCGGCGTTGTTGCCGCCCGAGTAGCGCACGACGGCATCGAAGTCGCCGGCGACCAGATCGCAAATCTTACCCTTGCCCTCATCGCCCCACTGGGCACCGACCAAAACGGTTGACGGCATGTTTACTCCTTACATTCATGGACTGTCTACGCACCACGCCGGCACGCAGAAGCACAAAACATTCCCAGTATACCCGTGCAACGGGCGCCTGTCCTACTCCTCGGCATGCGCCCCATCAAGCTCATAGAACTTGGTGGATGCCGGCAGGAACATCAGGTCGACGTCGCCGATCGGGCCCGAACGGTTCTTGGCCACGACGATACGCGTAACGCCCTCGTCGGGTCGATCGTCGCGCGAGGCCTCGGCCTCGTCGGCGGAACGGTCCAAGAACATAACGATATCGGCGTCCTGCTCGATGGAGCCCGATTCACGAAGGTCGGAAAGCTGCGGGCGCTTGCCGGTACGGGATTCGACCTGACGTGAGAGCTGCGACAGCGCGATGAGCGGGATCTTGAGCTCCTTGGCCATGATCTTCAAACCACGCGACATCTCCGAAACCTCGACGGTACGGCTCTCGGAACGACGGCCCGGCGGAGGACTCACCAGCTGCAGGTAGTCCAGGATGATGATTGCCTTCTCCTTGTTATGGAGCATGCGGCGGCTCTTGGCGCGAATCTCGGTCACTGTGGTGCCGGGCGTATCGTCAATCAGAATATCGAGCTTGGACAAGGTCTGCGTGGCCTCGTTGATATTGGCCCACTGCTCGGGGCTGATGCGGCCCATGCGGAAGTCACTGATCGAGATCATGGCGTAGGCGCAAATCAGACGCTGGGCAATTTCCTTGCCCGACATCTCCAGCGAGAAGAAGCCGACGGTATAACCAGCAGCGGCAGCGTTGAGCGCCAGATTCAGAGCGAACGACGTCTTACCCACGGCAGGACGGGCACCGATGATGATGAGCTGGCCTTCGCGAAAACCCATGAGCATGCGGTCGAGCGACGGGAAGCCCGTGGGCACGCCCGCAGCCTGGCCACCGGCCTGGCACACTTCCTCGGCCTCGTTATAGGCCTCGACCATAAACTCGGTCAGCGTCTTGTAGCTCGACTTGACCTCGCGTGCCGTGACCTTGAGCAGCTTGCTCTCGGCCAGCTCGACAACCTCTTTGGTGTCGGTGGGGGCGTTATATGCCAGCGCGTTGATCTCGTTGGTGGCGCCGATCAGCTCACGCAGCATCGAATCGCGGCGAACGATGGCGGCATGGTGCTGCCAGTTGACGAGCGACAGGGTCTGACCCATCAACTCCAAAATGTACGCCTCGCCGCCCACGGCATCGAGCTTGTTGATGCTTCGCAGGTAATCGATCAGCGAGATGGAGTCGATGGGAATGCGGCTGTTGTACATATCGACCATCGCGGTATAGATGGTCTTATGAATGGGCCGGTAGAAGTCATCGGGCTGCAGCTCGACCTGGGCCTCCTCGACCACCTCGGGCGATAGCAGCATAGCGGCCAGTACATTGGCCTCTGCATCTTGGTTTTGGGGAAGACCCAACTTTGAGCCGCGGTCCTCGACCGTCAGCCCGGTCTCCCTATCGTCATATGCCATGAGCATCCTCATTCATATCGCTTGCGAGCATCCATAGTATCAGCCACGATCCCAAAACGCGCCGCGCGCCGCCAATCATCACCGAACCAAACGGATAAACGGTCCTGTATATAGGACTTCGACGCAACGTTCACCATGACACTCACTCAGCGCAAAAAACAAAAGGGCGCCCTGGTCTCCCAGAGCGCCCTTCTTAGAACAAGATTGTTGCGTTGCAGCAAATGCTACTCGGCAGCAGCCTCAGTCTCGACCTCGGCGGTCTCGGCCTCGGCGACCTCAGCGGCCTCCTCGACCTCAGCCTCGGCAGCGAGCTCCTCGGCGGTAACGCCGACGAGAACGACAACCTCGGCCTTGATCTCGCGGTACAGCGAGATGGCAACGGTGTGGGCACCGGCAACCTTGATGGGCTTACCGAGCTCGACGCGCTTGCGGTCGATGTCCATACCGAGCTGAGCCTTGATGGCATCAGCGATCATAGCGGCGGTAACGGAGCCAAAGAGGATGCCCTTGTCGCCGACCTTGACGTCAACGGTGACCGTCTTGCCCTCGAAGGCAGCCTTGGTCTCGTTGGCGGTAGCCAGACGGACGGCCTCGCGCTTGGCGATGTTGTTGCGACGCTCGTCAAGCTGCTTGAGGTTGCCCTTGGTGGCGGCAACAGCGAGCTTCTTGGGGAACAGGAAGTTCTCAGCGTAACCCTGAGCGACCTCTACGACGTCACCCTCGCCGCCCTTGCCCTTGATCTCATCGAGAAGAATAACCTTCATGATGCGTCTCCCTTCTTAGCCGCGGTCGCGGTTGCCACGAGAGGAAACCACGGGGACGGTGTACGGCAGGAGAGCCATCTCGCGGGCGCGCTTGATGGCGTTGGCGATGTCATGCTGATGCTGCGTGCAAGCGCCAGTGACGCGACGGGGCTTGATCTTGCCACGGTCGGTCATGTACTTACGGAGAAGCTGAGTGTCCTTATAGTCGATGAACTCAGTGTTCTCCTTGCAGAACTGGCAGTACTTACGACGCGGCTGACGTGCA
Source organism: Collinsella sp. (assembly GCA_048387515.1). Taxonomy (GTDB): domain Bacteria; phylum Actinomycetota; class Coriobacteriia; order Coriobacteriales; family Coriobacteriaceae; genus Collinsella. The sequence goes on along the minus strand of DBFMRS010000176.1, from coordinate 11,756 downwards.
GAAAAATCATTAGCCATGTCAAAATACCTTTCGTTTGGCAACTTCGGCGAACCGAAGCCGCCTCTCACTCAAAAATAGGTGAACAGCCCTTAGAACGGGATGTCCTCATCGTAGACGTCGACCGCGGGCGGCGTAGCCACCGGTGCGGCAGGACGTGCTGCGGGCGCGGGGGCTGCGGGGGCGTAACCGCCCTGATCGTAGCCACCCTGGCCACCACGGGAGCTCATAAACTCGATCTCATCGACGATGACCTCAAGCTTGCTCCGGCGCTGGCCGTCGCGCTCCCAAGAGCTGTAGCGCAGCTTGCCCTCGATCGCGACCTTGTTTCCCTTTGCCAGGAAACGGCTCACGGCCTCGGCGCGCGTGCCGAACATGGTGCAGTCGACAAAGTTGGGATAGTCCTCCCACTCGCCAGTCTGCGGGTTGCGGCGACGATCGTTCACGGCGACGCCAAAGGACAGAACCTGGGTTCCGCCGGCGGTGGCGCGCAGCTCGGGATCACGCGTGAGGTTACCGGTGATGTTCACTCGATTGATGCTCATAACTCACTACTTCCTCTTGGGGCACAAGCCCAGTCCAAAACGACAGTCTTACTCCTGGTCGTCGCGACGGACGATCATGTGGCGGACCACAGCGTCGGTGATGCGCAGGACGCGATCAAGCTCGGCGATCTGGGTAGGATCTGCGTGGAAGTTGATGAGGGTGTAGTCACCATCGGTGAGGTCGTTGATCTCGTAGGCGAGCTTGCGCTTGCCCCACTCGTCAACGGAGTCGACCTTGCCAGCGCCCTCAGCGATCGTGGTATCGATACGCTTCATAACAGCGAGACGAGTCTCGGGGTCGAGCGACGGGTCAACAAAGAACAGCAGTTCATAAGCCTTCATATTGTCACCTCCTCTGGGCAAATGTGGCTTCAGGTCGTGAAGGTGCGCCTGAAGCAGGAAAAGACTTGGTAATAATATCTTTCAACCTCCCAGGCCGCAAGAATATGCAGCTACAACCTCATGACCTCCACATATGTCCATGCTCGCACCACGTTTCATGCGCATTCCAACCAAATGCCGACCAAGAGCTTGACGGATTTGTGGACAAGATACGGTGCTGCTGGGACAAGCAAAGCCAATCCGCAGGTCAACGGGCATAAGGTTGTGGTCGCAAAATGCATACCAGTGGTCCACAGCACCACCCAAAGATTTTTAAATTCATTGCCAAGTCGCTTATGAATACCCCTTTTGAACAATTGAGTTGATCAACCACGCTGGTCGGAAGCCGTTTTTTGGCACCTCAAACCCCACTGCAACGCCAAGCGCGGCCAAGCGTTTTAAAAAATGCCAACTTTTCTGTTTGCACTTTGCGATTCCTCGTGTATACTGACTTTCGCATTTAACGGAGAGTTGTCCGAGTGGCCGAAGGAGCACGATTGGAAATCGTGTAGGCGTCAAAAGCGTCTCCAGGGTTCAAATCCCTGACTCTCCGCCAGTTAATTCCAAAGCAGGCCTTCGAGCCTGCTTTGTTTTTACCCCACGCGGAGGGGTGGCAGAGTGGTTGAATGCGGCGGTCTCGAAAACCGTTTGGCCTGTATAAGGTCACGAGGGTTCGAATCCCTCCTCCTCCGCCATTTTGGTTGAGAAAGCTCCCAAGAATGGGAGCTTTTTTGTTATCGAAATACGTCTCGATCCCACGCTTCCCCAAACATGTACGTCACCCTCCAAAACCGACATTTTTCGACATCTTTGGAGGCTGACGTACACGTTTGGATTGAGCTCACGGGAGCGGCACTATTCGGAAGGTGCCTCCTCGTCTCGTATGCTTTTCCAGTTGCGGATAAGTGCCTTGCGTAGTTCGTTTTGTTTTCTCTGGTACCCGGTGTCGGTACAGCGAGGCATGCCGAGTGCTTCGCGAATGTTGTTCATGGCGCGGTGAAAGGCGAGCTGACTACTGAACTGAGCCGAAGTGAGCGTAACGATTCGATATCCCATTTGGGAGAGAACGGCCTCTCGCTCCGCATCTGCTCCCTTGCGCTCGAGCTCATCGTGAAAACCGCCCTTATATTCGATACCGAGCGCCCTGCGCTTATAGGTCACGAGCGCATCGATTTTGAGTGTTCGAGCTTTGGCGCAATGCCAGAGACGTTGAGGGATCTCGAGCGGTTTGTTGAGTTCGATACCTCGGATGCCAACGCCGCCTTCGCTTGTTGGGAGCGAGAGGGCGATTGCCGAAGCGGTCTCCATAGGCGAGGCCGAGTGATCGTAGATGTGCCTGAGCGCAAGCCGTGCACGTGTGGCACCGGGTTTGCCGGGGTGCCGATCGAGCAGTTCGGTTATTTCATCCTTGGAGGTGGTGGCTGGTTGCTCGGTATAAGGGTCGGCGGGATTGAGCCTCATGCGATAATCGCCGCAAACTTCATAGCCATATTCGAGATATTCGATCCTATCCATCCACTCGGCAGCGAGCGCGAAGGTGAAGGCTTCGTCGGTGATGAAGATTCCGGGCGTCAACTCGTTAATATGCTCGTAGGGAAGATTTTGTCCAAGAATGTGGCAAACGACGCCTTTGGTACGAATTCGCTCAAATTCGAATACAACCGCGATATCGATAGTCTTAAGCATATCGGACGGAATGCCGCAGTCGGTAAGGGCCTGTCGTATGCGCGCAACACGTTGCTGGGTGGAGATGCCTTGTGCGCCTATCTGGTAGTCGTGCCGCGCAAGAGACTGAACCAAATTCTGGGGTGCATGATGGACAAGCCATGCGGTTTTATGCGAAATGAGAACAGGGGTATCCATTGAGGGCCTCTCGCTCTGAGCCGGTATCCAACTCTTATGTCCGTTGAAGTGGGGAAATATACCGGATGTGAGTAAATCAACTCACTCATGCTGTGAGCTCAATCCAAACATGTACGTCAGCCTCCAAAGATGTCGGAAAATGTCGTTTTTGGAGGGTGACGTACATGTTCTGGACCCCTGGCATTCCAGCAACGCCATGCCCCCACCCAGTCCCAACCGTTTACCGAGCAATAGGGTCGCCACGCCCGCCAACCATGTACTATGTACGGGCATTGTCTAAACCCACAATCCAAAGGACCCCATCTTGCCCGTCGTCGCCGCTATGACCGTTACCCCACATGCTTCGGATGCCATGGTCGCTATTCCGTTTTGGCTCGAAATGTTCGCCGTCGTCGCGGCTTCAATCTCGGGCGTGTTGGTCGCGCGCGAGCACAAACTCGACCTGGTGGGTGCAGTTGCACTCGCCGTGGTCTGTGGCTTGGGCGGCGGTCTTTTACGCGACATGACGCTGCAGGTGGGCAACGTCTACATCCTCAACCAGCCAATGGCGCTGCCGCTTTCCATTGCCACGGCAGCCATCATCTATATTTTCCCGGCAATCGTCGACAAACCCGAAAAACTCATTCCCCTGCTCGACATCATCTCGGTCGGTATCTACGCCGCCACTGGAGCAGACAAGGCGCTAGTCTATGGCTTTGCGCCGGCGGTGTGCATCATGATGGGCTTTTTCACCGCGGTGGGCGGCGGCATGTTGCGCGACGGCTTTATGGGCGTGGTTCCGGGCATTTTCCAACGTACTAACTTTTATGCCATCGCTGCCATCGCCGGATCGACAAGCTACGTGTGTCTCGTTATGAGCGGCATCATGAGCAATGTCGCCGCGCTGGTCGTATGCGTTGTCGTGACTATGGGCCTGCGCTGGCTCTCGCTGCGCTTTGACATCAAAAGCCCCACCGAGGAAGACATCGCACGCTTTTTGCACCGTAAAAAGTAGACTGCACGGCCTCATCCTTCGAAATGCAACTGAGAGGCTCTTTTAGAGCGCCCACGCGTTGGGTACCCTGTTAGGTGCATGTCGAGCATCTGACGAAGGATTCACTATGCCCTGCAATCAATTCCCGTCGACCCAGCGCCGTAAAGCGTGGGGCCGCATCACCGCCCTGTTCGCGCTCATCGCGCTGGCGCTCACCGTACTTCCTACGGCGTCGTTCGCCGGCACGGACACCGCAGGAAACGTACTTGCGACCGACAATGACGTCAATCCGTCCGGCGTCGAGGGCGATCTGTACTGGGCCGGTCAGGCCCTCAACTTAGACGATGCGTCCATCGACCGCGATATCATCGCCGCGGGCGATACCCTCTCGATTCGCGACTGCACGGTGGGCGGTGCCGTCCGTCTGGCGGCACGCACTATCGACATTGCCAAGACCACGGTTGATGGCAGCGTCACGGTGGTCGGTCAGCACGTTGTGCTCAACACCGACAGCTCTGCCAACTGTTTTTACGCGATGGGCGAGACGGTTGCCCTGCGCGGCTCTACCAAGTCGGCAGCACTTGCAGGCGATACGGTGACCATCGACGGCACCGTCGAGGGCGATGTCGAGGTTTGGGCCGATAAGCTCGTCTTGGGCAAGAATGCCCGCATTACCGGCACCGTAAACGCGCACGTCTCCGAGGACCCCGAGCGGGCCGCGGGAGCCGAGGTAGGCGCACTGAAGATCGACCGCACCGAGAACGAGAGCGCGGCCACGACCGCTAACGACATCATCGGCGGCATCGTCGCCGCGGCACTCTCGACCTGCTTTGTCGCCCTGCTGCTCGAGCTCGTCTTTCCGCGTGCGACAGCCAGTGCCGCCGGCATGCTCCACCAGCGCCCCACGCCCCTGTGGGTGAGCGGTCTTCTGGGCACGATTGCTATCGTCCCCGCCGTCCTGGCGCTGATTATCTCTATCGCTGGTCTGTCGCTTGCCGGAGCCCTCTTGTGCGGCGTTATCGGCATCGCGTTGGTGTCGAGTGCCTTTGCGGGGTGCGCAATCGCCCGCATGGTCGGACACAACCAGAACCGCTACGCCATGGCAGCCGTGGGTGGCATCGCCGCGGGCGCGCTTACGGCAATCCCCCTCGTAGGTGATTTCATCAGCGACGTAGCCTTCGTCTTTACACTCGGCTACATCATCCAGATCATCTGGCGCAACGCCCACCTCAAGCCTCAACAAGTTGCCTAGCCGCCAACCACCACAAAGGGGACAGGCACCTTTGTGGTGGTGCAAAGGGGTCAGGTTACTTTGCACCAACAAACGAAGCGGGGCACCCGATCACACGAACGGGTGCCCCGCTTTTTCATGTCTCGTGTTGACGATCGAGACGAACGATTACTCCTCAGAACCCTCGTCGCGCTTACGACTACGGATGAGATGCGCCACACCAATGCAAAGCACCGCGCCACCAGCGATCCAGGTGAACGTCACGCCGTTGAGACCGGTGAGCGGGAGGTTGGAGCCCTTCTTGTCGACAATGGTGAAGCTAAGTTTGCCGACCTCAGTCGTTGTGGTAGCATCCTTGATAACTTCTAGACCATCAACAATGGCAGAATCACTAGGCGCCACATCCTGACCGGCCTGATTGAGCGTACGTCTGATGGTAAAGGTGACGCCGTCCTTGGCGGAATTGTTGTACCCAGGTGCCGGGGTTACCTCTTTGAGGATGTAGGTGCCTTCATCAAGGCCTACGACGCTAATCTTACCATCCTGGTCCGTCTTGAGCAGGGCATCCTTAGCATCGATGTGCTTCACGCCCTTAGCATCGATGTATTGCTCTTGAGCACTGCCACCAACAACCTCCTGAAGAGTGAACTCGACGTTTTCGAGAGCGGGATACTTATCATTTTCATCCTTATCGCTACCCACCTTGGTGACATCGATGCCGTAGGTGTAGTCATAGGCAAAATGGTCAACCGTGGCACCGATACCCTCGCCGTGCGGATTGTTAGAGTACTCCAGCTTGACCGTATTCTTCTGAGCCTTGCCGGTGAGCCCCTGGAACTCATCCATAATGACATTATTGCTGTCGAAAATCTTGGATGAGTCGAGCTTGGCTTTATACTCGACGGTCACCCTCGAGCTAGCGTTGACGGCAATGGGGTTATCTTTAACGTCAACGCAATCCTTAAGATTCTTGAAGCCAACGGTAAGCACGTTGTCCGCCGAGAAGCTCTTAGTGTAGCCATGCTCGGCATTATACTTAACGATCTGGTTATCGATCTTAACCGTGACATCCGGAGCATTATTCTCGCTGCCATCAACGAACTTGGGCGTCATGGAATTGGGCAGTTTGTCCGTGAAGGCGTATTTATAGTCGCTATAGGTGTCGATATTACTCGCAACCGTACCGACGAGTTTATAATCGACCCAATCGTCCATAGCGGAGTCAGCGGCCTTATTGGGAGAAGTAAGGGTGTCGCCGCCGTTAGACATCCAGTTCTTATCACCATCGTCGTAGACAGCCTTGCTGACGGTAGGGATGCTGGTTTTCTCGTCGACTGTAACGCCTCCAGCGCCCACAATGGCGAAAATCGGCGAGGTGGCCGTACTAGTATCCTTCGTATCGTCCCCGGTAATCGAAGTCGTATCGGTCACAATAAGATAATAGCCCTGCAGAGCGTTACCCTCATTATTCGTGGGCTGGAAAGTATCACGAGCGCCAAAAGAACCCGCCTGAGTCACGCTCGTTTCAATCTTCTTTGCCAACTCATTGAACAAATTGTCATTTTTGATGGCAGTCGTGCTACCAGTGCCGGAGGAGTTGCCGGTCAGGTAATTTATGACATCCTGTTCTGTAGAATCCTCAGTGATGTCGGACCCGGTCACTGTTTTAAGGTAGCCAAGAACAGCTTGCTTTGCCTCCGGACTTGCCCAAGCAACATTCGAAACGACCTTACCATTATCTCCATCAATAACATTGGCCGTAAAAATCTGGTATGCCTTGTACCGGTTGTTCTCATTGCCCTTGGAAGGGTTAATTTTGATGCTATCGGCAGCGGTTGCCGTATCCTCGGCAAACGCCATAGTCACCGGCGCCATGACTCCGCCAAAACTCAGAGCTGCCGTGAGGCCTGCCGTTACTGCCAAGCGGGCGATGTTCTTGGTTGTCTTCATGTTTGGTCCTCTTTCTTGGAGGGTTCTCTAGTAACTTCGTCAAAACCAATGATCATCAGGTCGATAGACCTGCGCGTCACTCGCTACGGAGGCAGCACGCCACTGAGCAAGGGGGGGGGGACAATTATTTATCACGGCGACCTCCTCCCCGCTTGATGACGAGCGCGGCGACAATGGCCGCCACTCCGATGGCAGCCAAAGCCGCCACCAGCACCAACGTTCTATCTCCCGTCGAGGGTATAAAGCCTCGACTTGCTTCTTTGCTTGGGGTGTTGAGCACCGACAGCTCAATCGAACCCGTCCCGGCATCGGCGACATCAACCCGCAGAGGGCTTTCGGCCGATACGGTCACCTTGGGCTTCGCGGCGGCTACCTGCCTGACGTCCAAGCCATCGGCCGCAATCGTCACCGTTCGTTTGTCTTCAAAGGCGGTGTAGCCCTTGGGCGCCGCGACCTCCTCAACGGTATAGACGCCCGCGTCCACGCCGTTCAGCTCCACGCGCCCGTCTTCGCCAGACGCGACATACGCATCGGCATCCGTCGTCCAGGTACCGTCGGCCGCCAGCGTGCGGGCGCGGTCATCAGTGATGCGCAGCTTGGCGCCCGCAAGGGGCTTGTCATCGGAGCTTGAGCGCTTGATAAGGCTGAGTCCCCAGGTGTAGGCCGTCGCGTCATCGCTCGGCGTGTGGGTGAAGCCGGCGTCGCCGGACTGGTCGGCGAAGGGAGAGCGCGGATAGCGCAGGTAGACCTCGTTGGGGTTGCCCTTGGAAGCACCTCGGTTGCAGTTGGCCCCCAACGGCGCGTTGTACACGGCGACCACGCGGGCGCCCATGATGAAGGCGTCCGTCGCGCCGAGCGCGGCGATCAGGTCGCCGGTGCGCACGGTGAAGGAGCTCCCCTCGACCGAGACCACGCACTGGGCAGTGATGTCGGTCCAACCCTTCGCGGGGTCGGCGCCGGCGCGCCCGTCCTTGCCGGCCTGGACGGCGTCGAAGCCGCCGTCCGCGCCCGCCGTCACGTACACGCGCATGCTCGCGGCGACCTTGGAGGGGTCGAGCCCCGCGCTCATGGTGTCGACGAACCGCACCGTATAGGTGTCGTAGGCGGTGAGTCCCGCCGGGACCGTGGCCGAGAGGCGCCAGTACAGGTCGTCGCCGACCGTGGCGTCGGCAGCCTTCTGCCAGGCGGCGGTGCCGTCCTCCAGCACGTGCTTGGCCACCTTGGGCGTCGCGGCCTTGGGCTTGACGGTGACGGCGCTGCCGCCGACCAGGGCCATGATCGGCGCGGTGCCGGCCTCGTTCTGGGCGATGGCGGCGTCGTCGGCGACGATGAGCCAGTAGCCGCAGGACAGCTCGGCCGCCGTGCCCGCGTTAAGGGGCACGGACGCGGCGCCTGCTTTGACAATCGCACGAGCAAGCTTTGCCGTCAACGCGGTCGTCATGTGCCCGTCGGTATTCATCCATTCGGCAGCCTCTTGCGCCGTCGATGCCGAGCCATCAAGCCCCGCATCATGAAGCACGGGGAGAACGGCTTGGCGAACGGTGTCATTCGCCCACGTTATGTCAGTTGCGACCTTTTGGTCGGCATCGGCGTCGTCAATAACGGTCGCCGAAAAGAGCTGATACGCGTCATACCGCGTCGCAACTGTACCGTCCACCGTAATGGCTCCGGTGTCGGCAGCACGAGCCGTCGCAGGGGCAATCGCGAAAGAGAAGACGGTAGCCACGACCATCACCACGACGGTCAGCATATGACGGAGTGGCCTACTCATTGCGACCACCTCGATCAAGATCACGGTGGCGGCGAGTATGCATCCACGTCGCGGCAAAGCACAGCATCGAAGCGCCGGCCAGATACGTCATAGTCAAGCCAGCCCCGCCCGCCTCGGGAAGCGTTGTCGAGTACTTGTTGGTAAAGGTCGGCGGAGTCGGAGAGCCCTCGTCATAGGTAACTACGGCATTGAGCTGGTCCGCGCCATTAGTTACCTCAACCGTGACGTTGCGCGGGATCGCATCGTAGGTGATGTGGTCTTTAACATGACCGACAGCGCCCTCAGGCTCGACCTCGGAGATGGTGTAGGTATAGGTTCCCGACTTGTTGTACTTGACGTCAAAGGAGACATTTCCTTTGTCATCATTGGTCACCGTCTGGAGTACCTTACCGTCGCCATCCTTGAGTTCGAATGAGAACTGTCCGTCCTTGAAGGTACCCCCTTCAAGGACTTTCTTTGCTTTAATAACCGCAGAGCCCGTTAGGCGATTGTCGTAGATCCAGATCTCGTCCTTTTTGTCATCGCCGATGATTTCGGAGTCTTTGACGATGCCCTTCGCCTTACTGAGCGCAGCTTGATAGTCTTCATCACTCGCATTGCCCTTGAGCATGATCCAGGTAGGCTCGGCCTTGGCATAGCCTTCGGGCGCATTCGACTCCACGAGCTGGTAGAGCACGCAGTTAGTCATCGCCTTGTTTTCTGTGCCAAACGAGATTTTGCCGTTGACGTCGGTGTCGGCGGTTTCAAACTCGGTCCTTGCCCCCTCAATACCTTTCATTGCGACCTGATCCATGCTCACGCTATAGAGAGTAAACTTCGCACCCTCGAGCGTCGCGCCGACCTGCTGGGCGTCGTACTTGGTCATCGTGATGCCGTAGCCGTTGCCACCTGCACTGGCAGAAGCATTTTTAATTTCCCATGTTCGATCATCAGTCGCAGAACCGTCCTTCACACCCGTAAGCGTGGCGGTATTGGAAAGAGGAACCTTGTCGCCAGGTTTTCCGCTCGGGATGACTTCGTACTCGACCTTGAGATACTTGCCGTCGGGCGCGTTAAGCGTCAGCTTCGTACGCGAGACAGATTCATCCTCGACTTGCTCCATCTTCGACGAATAGTCCTTATCAGCAGCCAGCTGCGACCAAGCACCATTCACCCGCTCATAGACCTTAAGCGTCGACGGCACCAACGTGCACTTGGCATCCATGGTATCGACGAGCTCAAGGAAGTCGGTACCGCTCTTGAGGGCAACCGAAGACTCGTTAACGAAAATGGTGTACTTGATGCGATTGCTATTGTCGACCTGTTCGCCGGTCTTCTTGATGACGTTGTTCTTAATGGTGACAGTACCGCTGCCAGAGTCGAACTTCTTATTTCCCGACTCAGCGCTAGCAGAGTTGGTGAACTTCACCTCGTTCGTGGAGGTGTCGAGCTCACCACGCTTGACCGCCGTCTGATACGTAAGCTTCGCGTAACCAGCGTATTCGCCAAGCTCTGTTGTGGGGATGGAGAAGGTGACGGTATTCGACGAAGTGTCGGACTTCACTTGGTCGCCCGTAAGATCCTTGCCATTCGTATAACCTTGCGGCAGCGTCGTTACGCCATCACCGCGTCCGTAGTTGTTCGCCACCGGCGGCATGTGCGGGTTCTGATACAGCAGGTATTTGGCGGAACCGGGCACATAGCTCATGCCGGCGGGAAGGGCATCGACGATATTAAGCGGATTGCCGTTGAGCTTGGTCGCACCGTAATAGTCCCCACCAACCGTAGAGGCGCGGTTCGCATAGACCGTCCAGCTGATAACCCAAGCGCCCTTTTCTTTCGAGTCGTCGACCTTGCCCCAGTCAAAGCTCTCATCCCATTTGGCGACAGCTTCCGAGGCGGGCTTTTCCACCGCGGGGCTAGGCGCCTCGTTGTTGACGACATAGTTGACTACATCGGTAAGGGAAGATTTCCAGTTTCGCACTCCAACGGCAGCGAAATTCGAATACCAACCCGGCAGAGCGTCGGTCTTCGTTTTATAGGTAATCTCCGCATACCGTGACTGCTCAAGCGCTTTCTTAACTTTATCGTTTTTGGTGTATATATCGAGATTGATGTTCTTTTTGGTACCGATCGAAGATGTATCGTACATATACCAGAAATTCCAGTCTTGCTCCCTTTTCAGCTCCACGTCTCCGATCTTGATGGAGTAGCTTTCGGGAACAGGCCCGAGCGTCTGGCTCAAAGCGCTCTGAAACGTGTCGTACACGGTAACGCTTTCCGGGTTGTACGCGCCCACGATAGTACCTAGGTCAACGACGAGTCTCCAGGTTGCCATGCCATCCGTGGCGGCAGTGCTCCAGTCCTCACGGCTCTTGACAACAAAAGAGTTACCGACAAGCTGCGGCGTAAACGTATTACCGCTGTTGCCTAATACGCGGCCCTCGTGCTCAATCTTCGCCTCATTGCTCACCGTTTCGTATGAATTCGTGTCCTTCATCTTGGTGTGATATTCGATGCGATAAGTGGCGTACTTGTCGGCAAGGTTGGTCGGGAACTCGAAGCTAAAGAAGTTCTGCGACGTTTCGATCGCACCGGTATAAAGAACCGAACTGGAATCGCCTTTATATACCGCGTAGTTCCCCGTATATATTTGCTTATTGTCCAGCGTGTCGGTGAACACATAGCCACTCATGTCGGCCTTGAGCTCACCCTGGTTGAGCTTGACCGTCCATTTGATGTCCGACGACGTGCCCGAGCCGTTGGACTTGTTGATCATGTCATAACGGAATTGACTAGGAGCAGCCGTGGCCGTGCCGTTCTGGCGATCGTTAGGGCCGCCCCATTCCCACGCCGCCGTGTTTTTGGAGCCTCCCTGTTCGTTGATATACTCGCCGTTGTTCACGGAGACGTCACTCTTCAGCTTGGTTTCATACGTAATCGTATGGTCACCCTGGGGAAGGCTGCCCAAGTTCTCGATGGTCGCGGTCTGGTCTTCGATTGTTGGCTGCGATTCAATCGTCTTGTTATCAAGCTTGAAACTGTCTTTCACAAATTCGAAGTTCT
>DBFMRS010000175.1:0-2965 GCA_048387515.1 Collinsella sp. | reverse complement strand
GTCATCAAGGCTCAGCGAAAACAGGTCGTCTTCACCCTCATCGAACATGCGGTGCACATGTCCACCAATTGCCGGAATCAATCCGCGACCGGTGCATGATGCCTTGCTCAACGCCATTCTGTTCCACCCTTTCGAAATACTAATGACATCGATTATATGGAACTTCTCAAGCGGCTCGGTCTTGGATTCGAGCTTTCCAGAACTCGCGCCCAAAATGGGAGGGGCAATCCAGGCGAGCGCTTACTTGTCGCCGGCCGCCGCCTTGGCCTCATTGAGGTAGCTATAGAAGCTGTACTTTGAGATGCCAAAGAACTCGCAGGCGCGCTCGCTCGACTTGGAAATGAGAAAGGCGCCGCGACGGTCGAGGTAGCCAATGGCACGAATGCGCTCGTCTTTGGTCATGAGCGCCGCGGGCTTGCCCACAAACTGCTCGCACTCGTGCAGCAGGTCCTCGAGCAGGTCGCCGATGTTCTTGGTAATGGGCTCGGGCTCGGTATAGCCCGTGCCGCCGGTGCCGGTAAAGGCGTCGAGCGAACGCTCAAAAGCCTTCATGAGCGTAATGTCAAAGTTAATGCCCAAAATGCCGACGGGCTTGCCCTCGTCGTTGCGGATAAAGATGGTCGAGGACTTGAGCAGCTTGCCATCGGCGGTTTTGGTGAGGTATGGCTCGCGGTCGTGCACGTCGGTGGTGTCCTCGTGCATGGACTCAAACACAATATGGCTGGGACCGTCACCCAGTTTGCGCCCGCTGACGTGGCCGTTTTCGATCACCACGATGGAGTGGTCCACGTCCTCGGTTTCCAGGTCGTGGACGACGACTTCACAGTTGGGGCCAAATTGGAGCGCCAGGCCGTGTGCAAGGCGCTTATAAAACTCAATCTGTGCGGGGGTCATGGGTGCCTTCCTAATAATTAGTTTGGGCACACTTTGCCATAAACCACACTTGACCGCAAACAAATCCATCAACAAGGCAATTCATGACCGTTCGGCGGCGAAAAAGTACCGATTACGGCAACAAACAATTCGTTAGATATGCCAATCAAAAAGTGTGATAGAACATTACTAACAAACTTTTTGTTTGGCATCCACATAAAAGTTCAGCCGTGTGAATGGGATCGGGCTGAAACGCGTATGCGGGGGCCGGCAAGAGAGGACTTAAGGAGTTCACCGTATGGCCGATAAGATCCAGTGGGCGAGCAACACGATGCCCAAGAGCGATGACAAGCACTTGGGAATCATGAGTCTCGACCACGTGAAGAAGGCCCGTGCCTTCCACCAGTCGTTCCCCCAGTACACCGTCACTCCGCTTGCCCGCCTGGACGGCCAGGCCGCGCGCCTGGGCCTGTCCAACCTGTGCGTTAAGGACGAGAGCTATCGCTTTGGCCTCAACGCCTTTAAGGTCCTGGGCGGCTCGTTTGCCATGGCCAACTACATTGCCGACGAGACCGGCAAGGACGTTGCCGACTGCACCTTCGATTACCTGACCTCCGATCAGCTGGCCGAGGACTTTGGCCAGGCCACCTTCTTTACCGCCACCGACGGCAACCATGGCCGCGGCGTGGCATGGGCTGCCAACAAGCTGGGCCAGAAGGCCGTCGTTCACATGCCCAAGGGTTCCACTAAGCCCCGCTTCGATAACATCGCCGCCGAGGGCGCAACGGTGACCATCGAAGAGGTCAACTACGACGAGTGCGTGCGCATGGCCGCCGCCGAGGCCGACGCCTGCGAGCGCGGCGTCATCGTTCAGGACACCGCCTGGGAGGGCTACGAGAAGATCCCGTCTTGGATCATGGAGGGCTACGGCACCATGGCTTCCGAGGCTGCCGAGCAGCTGCGCGAGATGGCCATCAACCGCCCGACGCACGTGTTTGTCCAGGCTGGCGTGGGTTCGCTCGCCGGCGCCGTGGTGGGCTACTTCACCAACCTGTATCCCGATAACCCGCCCACCTTCGTCGTGGTCGAGTGCGCGCCTGCTGCCTGCCTGTACAAGGGCGCTGCCGCCGGCGACGGCGATCCGCGTATCGTGGACGGTGACATGCCCTCCATCATGGCCGGTCTGTGCTGCGGCGAGCCCAACATCCTGGGCTGGGATATCCTGCGCAACCACACCACCGCCTTCGTGTCCTGCCCCGACTGGGTCACCGCTCGCGGCATGCGCACCCTGGGCGCTCCCGAGAAGGGCGACCCGCGCGTCATCTCCGGCGAGTCCGGCGCTGTGACCACCGGTCTGGTCGAGACTCTCATGCTCGATCCCGAGTACGCCGAGCTCAAGGAGCTCATCGGCCTGGACAAGACGAGCTCCGTGCTCTGCTTCTCCACGGAAGGTGACACGGACCCGGATCAGTACCGTCGCATCGTCTGGGAGGGCGAGTATCCGACCTGCTAGCAGACTGACCTGTCCGGAGGCAGCCGGAGGACTTTACTCCCTGCTCGGACAGTCCTGCTCGCACGGAGAGCACATTAAGTGCTCTCCGGCTCGTGCGGAACTCGCGACGGAGCAAAGTCCTCCGTCCGCCTCCTACGTTTACTTGCTTGTGGGGTGCTCGACCTCACGCTACTTGGCACAAGTGATCTATCTGAAATATCTACCTGTAGGTAAACCCTTGTAGAAAGGTTGACTGTTATGACTAAAGAACTCGATTTTGATGCCATTAAGGCTGCTGCTGAGTCTCATCGTGCTGACATGACCCGCTTCCTGCGCGCCATGATCTCCCATCCCTCTGAGTCCTGCGAGGAGGGTGAGGTTGTCGCTTGCATCAAGGCCGAGATGGAGAGCCTTGGCTATGACGAGGTCAAGGTCGACGGCCTGGGCAACGTCATGGGCTTTATGGGCGAGGGCGACAAGATCATCGCCATCGACTCCCACATCGACACTGTCGGCATCGGCAACATCGAGAACTGGGATGCCGATCCCTATGAGGGCTACGAGACCGACGAGATCATCTACGGCCGCGGCGGCTCCGAC
>DBFMRS010000174.1:0-5847 GCA_048387515.1 Collinsella sp. | reverse complement strand
GACGTAGATATCGCCAGCGCCCATAGCCTTGAGCTCCTTGACGTTGGCGCACAGGGTGCCAGCGGTGTCGATCATGTCGTCGTTGATGATGCAGGTCTTGCCCTTGATGTCACCGATGATGCCCATGACCTCGGCGGCGTTGTGGCGCGGACGGCCCTTGTGGGCGATGGCCAGGTCGCAGCCGAGCATGTCGGACAGCTTCTTGGCGGCCTTGGCGCGACCCACGTCGGGGGAGACGACAACCAGGTTGTCGGTGTCGAAGTGCATGTCGTTGTAGTACTGGCCAAACAGCGGCAGCGCGGACAGGTGGTTAACCGGGATATCGAAGAAGCCCTGGATCTGGCCCTGGTGCAGGTCGAGGGTGATGATGCGGTTGACGCCGGCGCGCTCGAGCAGGTTGGCGACGAGGCGGGCGGTGATGGGCTCACGCGGGCCGGCCTTGCGGTCCTGGCGGGCATAGCCGTAGTGGGTGATGACGGCGGTGATGGAGCGGGCGGATGCGCGCTTGGCAGCGTCGGTGGCGATGAGCAGCTCCATGAGCATGTCGTTGACGTTGCCGCCGGCCACGGACTGAATCAGGAAGACGTCGGCGCCGCGGACGGTTTCGTCGTAGCGGGCGTAAATCTCACCGTTGGCGAACTGCTTTAGCGTAAGGCCCGAAAGCTCGACCCCAAGGTACTCAGCAATCTTCTGAGCGAGGGGACGGTTGGAGGAACCGGAATACACGCGGATGGACTTGCGCATATTCTCCGACTTCTCGGGATCATTAATCGGCATTACCCTTCTCCTTTATACATCGAATGCCATATAGATGCCTTTTTGCATTGTAACCGCGCGACGGGGCTTATCGGGTCTTGATAACGTCTTTACCGTCAACGGACACGAACCGACCACTCATCCGGTTGCGCAGGTCACGATAGAAAAAGGAGCCGCCCCCATGGGAACAGCTCCTTAGATGCTTGGTAAAACGTTATACCTCGTCGTCCTCGTGCAGACGGCGGCGATAATCGGCGGCCCAGCCCTCAATGTTTACCTGACGGGCACGACCCAGGCCGAGTGCGTCTGCCGGGACCGGCTCGGTGATGACGGAGCCGGCGGCCACGAGCGCGCCGTCGCCGATCTGGGCGGGCGCGACCATCATGGTGTCGGAACCGATGAAGGCGTCCTTGCCGATGACGGTCTTGTGCTTGTGCACGCCGTCGTAGTTGCAGGTGATGGAGCCTGCGCCCACGTTGACGCCGGAGCCCATGGTAGTGTCGCCGATGTAGGACAGGTGCGGCACCTTGGAGCCCTCGCCGATCGTGGACTTCTTGATCTCCACGTGCGTGCCGGCCTTGGAGCCGTCGAGCATGTGGGTGCCCGGGCGCAGGTAGGCGCGCGGGCCGCAGTCGACGCCGTTCTCGATGACGGCCTCGATGGCGATGGTCTCATCGATGGTGCAGCCGCTGCCGACGGTGGTGCCGGTGAGGCGGCTGTTGGGGCCGAGCTGGCACTCCTCGCCCACGGTGACGTGGCCGATCAGGTGCGTCTGCGGCCACACGACGGTGTCGCGGCCGATAACGGCGTCGGGGCCGATCCAGGCCTGCGTGGGATCGATGAACGTGACGCCCTCGGCCATCCAGTGCTCGTTGATGCGGTCGCGCGCAATGGCGGTGAGCTGCGCGAGCTGGATGCGGCTGTTGACGCCCAGGCCGTCGCGGTAGTCATCGCAGTGGAAGATGGAGACCGCCTGGCCGTGACCCTTGAGGATTTCGAGCATGTCGGGCAGGTAGTACTCGGACTGCGCGTTGTCGTTGCCGATCTCGTTGATGTGGGCGGCGAGCTGCGCGCCGTCGAAGGCGTAGCAGCCGGCGTTGCACTCCAGCAGCGTGGCGGCCTGCTCGGGCGTGCAGTCCTTCTGCTCGATGATGCGCTCGATTTGGCCGTCGGCGCCCAGCTTGATGCGGCCGTAGCCGAAAGGATCGGGCGGGGTCATGGTCATGACGGTGCAAGCGAGCTCGCCGGTGGCGACGGTCTGCGCGAACTTGGCGACGGTGTCGGCGGTGATGAGCGGCAGGTCGCCGTTGAGCACCACGACGGGGCCTTGCGCGATGCCGCAGGCCTCGAGCGCGACCTTCACGGCGTGGCCGGTGCCCAGGCGCTCGGTCTGCTCGACGCACTCGACCTTGGTAGCGCTGTTGGCATAGGCGCCGTCGATGAGGGCGCGCATCTCGTCGGCGTGGCTGCCGATGACGACAACGACGCGGCTGCAGCCGGCCTTGATGGTGGCGTCGACGATCCACTGAACCATGGGCTTACCCAGGATCTTGTGCGAAACCTTGCAGTGGTTCGACTTCATGCGGGTGCCCTCGCCGGCAGCGAGGATAATTGCGGTTGCGTCCATGTGATCTCCTGTTACGTTATAGAGACGTGTGTTTGGAAACGATACACGGCGCAATATGATACCGCAGGCATATGTTGAGCGCGTAGCGATTGGTTTGCGGCGGTTGAGGCTTGCGCCGCCGGCGTGGCGTTTGCGCTGCTTGCGTGCGGCGTTGGCGGTGCTGCGGAGCTGTCGTTTGAGCGAGGGGACGGGGGTGCCCGTGGACAACATACGAGAGGAGTTTGGCGGCGAGCCCGTCGCGGCATTCTCGATGTCGCATCCGGCTGTGCCGGCACTCTATATAGTGCTGACGCTGGGGCTCACCATGTTCTCGATGCAACCGGTGCTGATCGCGCTGTCGCTTGCGGGCGGGCTGGCGTACGGGCTTGCGACGCGCGGTGCTGCGCGCACGTTGGGGGCGCTTCGCTGGCAGCTGCCGGTGATTTTGATTATCGCGCTGGTCAATCCGCTGTTTAGCGCCTCGGGCTCGACGGAGTTGTTCCGTATTGGTATGCGCGCGGTGTATCTGGAAAGCATGGTATACGGCCTGTGCATGGGCGGGCTGTTTGTGGCGAGTGTGCTGTGGTTTGAGGCCGCGGCGTCGATGCTCGAATACGACAAGGTACTCGCACTGTTAGGCAATGCCGCACCGGTGATCGCGCTCATGATCTCGATGTGCATGAGGCTTATTCCGCAGTTTTTGCGCCGCGGTCGTACGGTGCTGGCGGTGCAGGATGCGATTGATGTGCCGGGCCGCGCGCCGGCCGACCCCGTGCGCTCGCGCCTGCGGGCATCGAGTGTGTTGATGGGCTGGGGCATGGAAGATTCTCTGGAGCGTGCGGACGCGATGCGCTCGCGCGGGTGGGGTGCCGCGACGCGTCGTACGACGTATGCGCGGTATCGGCTGGGGCGCGGCGATGTTGCCGCGCTGGTTGGGCTTGCGCTGTTTGGCGTGGCCACGGCGGCAGTGGCGTGGACCGCGGCGACGCAGTATTCGTTTTATCCGCAGCTTTTGGTGCCGGCGCCGTGGCCGGGCTATGTCGTGTACGCTGCCTGGATGGTGCTGCCTTGCGCGTTGCACGCGATTGATGAGAAGAGGTTTGGCTGATGGCTCGGTTTGATAGGAGCTCGGCGGCGGGTGTGGCATATGGCTCGGCCGCGCCGGCGATTGAGGTGCAGGGCCTTAGTTTTGCCTATCCCGGGGCCGAGGCACCGGTGCTCGAGGGGCTTGATTGGCGTGTTCCTCAAGGTGCATTTGCGCTGCTTGTTGGCGGTACCGGATCGGGTAAGTCGACGCTGCTGTCGCTGCTCAAGCCCGAGATCGCTCCAGCGGGCGAGCGCACTGGCGATGCGCGCGTGCTGGGCGAGAACGTTGCCGACATGGACGTGCGGGCATCGGCGGAGCGCGTGGGTTATGTGTTTCAGGACCCCGAGAACCAGATCGTGTGCGAGACCGTGTGGCACGAGATGGCGTTTGGCCTGGAAAACTTGGGGCTAGCGCGTGATGAGATGCGCCGTCGCGTAGCTGAGACCAGCTATTTCTTTGGGCTGGAAGATTGGCTTCACCGCGATACCGATACGCTTTCGGGTGGCCGCAAGCAGCTGCTGTCGCTTGCCGCCGTCTTGGCGCTGCGCCCGCGCGTGCTGCTGCTCGACGAGCCCACGTCTCAGCTTGATCCGGTTGCGGAGAAGAATTTCCTGCACGCGCTGTTTCGTGTGAATCGCGAGCTGGGCTGCACGGTTGTTGTGGCGACGCATCAGCCGCGCCCAATGCTCGAATACGCGACGTGTGCGTACCGGATTGAGGACGGTCGCGTGCGCGAGGTGGCGGATATGGCTTCTTTGGGACGCCGAGAATCGCTGTTTTCCGACGACATGTTGGGGTGGGGTGCCATCCGATGTGCAAAAAACGGAGTATTCAGCAGGCGTGAGGACAATTTGGGCTCTCTGGAGCCGCCCGGGGACGTATCGGGCACGAAAAAAAGTTCGGAATTGGACAAATCGTCCGAATTTGTGGCGCAAACGTCGCTCGAGAACGGCTCGGAAGCGTTCCCGCGCACGGATGGAAGCAGAATACTCCAAAAAATGTACGGCGGGTCGGCTACCACCTTGTCGGAAGGCTGGTTGCGCTACAATCGCGCGGGCGGTTGGGTGCTGCGTGGGCTCGACGTGGCGTTTTCGGCCGGTGCGGTGCATGCGACCGTGGGCGGCAACGGATGCGGTAAGTCGACGATGCTTTCAGTGCTGGCGAAGACCGCCAAGCTGCAGCGCGGCCGCATGGTGCGCGGAGCGGCCTCGGCGGCGCTGCTGCCTCAGAATCCCAAAGCATTGCTGGTTGCCGAGACGGTTCGCGATGAGCTGATGGAATGGGCCTCGACCTGCGGATATGACGAGAACTTGGCGCGGGAGCGTGCGGTGCAACTTGGACTGGACGGCCTGGAGACGCGCCACCCCTACGACCTCTCGGGCGGACAGCGCCAGCTGCTCGCACTGGCAAAGCTGCTGCTGATCGGCCCCGAGCTGCTGCTGCTTGACGAGCCCACGAAGGGCTTGGACCTGGAGAGCCGCCGCATCATCGCCCGCGCCCTGCGTGACCATGCGAAGGCTGGCGGCACCGTCATCATGGCCACGCACGATCTGGATTTTGCCGAGCAGGTAGCCGACGACGTCGCCATGATGTTTGACGGCGAGATTGCCTGCATGGAGCCCCCGGCCGACTTCTTTGCCGACAACGTGTTCTATAGGGCGTGATGGGATGACGGACTGTCGTTTCTCGCGCTTGCTTGCAAAACTGGAACTCCCGCTGCTGCTGGCGGTGCCAGCCGTGATGGCTGCGGCGTTGCTGTCGGGTGTTGAGCAGGCAGCGTTGGCCATGCTGGTTGTGGTGGCGCTGGTGCTCGCGCTGTTCTTTGCGGGTTACGAGGCATCTCGTCCGGGTTTGCGCCAGATTATGCCCACGTTGGTGCTGGCGGCGCTGGCGGCAGCGGGGCGCATCCTGTTTGGGCCCATTCCCGACTTTAAACCGGTGAGTGCCATCGCCATTATCGCGGGGGCGACGTTGGGTCGACGCAACGGCTTCATGGTCGGTGCGCTGGCAGCGCTGACCAGCAATTTCTTTTTTGGACAGGGCATGTGGACGCCATGGCAGATGTATGCCTGGGGTCTGGTTGGCTATGTTGGCGGCGCGCTGGCGCATGCGGGCGCGTTCGACCGCGCCGACGGCACCGCGCGATTGCCGGCGCTACTGGCGTACGGCTTTGCGTCGGGCTTGCTCTATGGCGTCGTGATCAACGCGTATGACATCATTGGTTTTGTGCAGCCGCTCACGTGGGCGGGAGCCGTGGCGCGTCTTGCCACGGCAGTGCCGTTCGATATCACACACGGCCTCGCGACCTGCGTGTTCTTGGCCGCCTTGTACAAGCCCTGGTGCCGTCGCATTAACCGTGTCGTCGTGAAATACGGGCTGTAGGGCATTTTGCGTTCCC
>DBFMRS010000173.1:0-3872 GCA_048387515.1 Collinsella sp. | reverse complement strand
GCTGCCGGTTCGACCGGCGCGCCACGGGTCAAGATACACTAGGCCTGGACGAAGTCCGGGCCCGCGCCTTTAGACGCGAGCCCGGGGCCCGTGGGTTATACCCTAAGAGCAAACCACCCTTTTTAAGGGTGGTTCTGATTTTGAGTTTAGATTTTGGGATAGCGAATTCGTCTGCCGAGCCGGCGGCTGCGGCGCCCTATTCGCTCAGGGGGCGCAAGGATGCTTCTTCGAAGTGGAAGACGCACAAGCCGCTCTCGGTCTCAATGCATGCGCGGCCGCAATCGTCGACCGTTCTAAATATGCCTCGTGCCAGCTCGTCTCCAGCGGGGGAGCGGGCGATAACGTGCTTCCCGATCCAATTAAGGTGGGCGATATATTCGTCGTGGACGGGCGCGAGCGGACCGGCGTCTTCTTCCTTGGCGTTGAGGCGCTCTGCCCAGGTATCTACAGCGTCTATAACTGCGTGATAGACCTCATCGAGGAGCATGTCGACGGCGGGAACGCTCTCGTTGAGGTCCGAGAGGCCAATTGCCGCCAGGCCGCCATCGGGCACCTCTTGGGGCGTGTAGTTTACGTTGACACCAATGCCGCAGACGGCGAAAGGTTTGCCTTCGTTATCGCGTGCGGCCTCGACCAGAATGCCGCCGAGCTTGCGTCCTCGCGCGACCAGGTCGTTGGGCCATTTGAGGCCAATCTCGTTTGCAAGACCCTGCTTTTCGAGTGCTTCGAGCACCGCTAGGCCGCTGACGGCCGCAAGACCAGAGTACTTTGCGGGATTAACGCATGGACGCAGGACAATCGAAAGCAATAGGTTGCCGGCGGTTGAATCCCACTTGTGGCCGCGCCGGCCGCGTCCTGCCGTTTGCGCGCGGGCGGCAAGTCCTGTGCCGTGCGGCGCACCCTGTTTTCCTGCCTCGAGCAGGTCATCGTTGGTCGATCCGGTTACGTCGACTATCGTTAATTTGGCATCCATAACGGTTGCTACCTCCTAAGTTAATAAGGCAATCGCGTAATGGTGTCGAGAGATAGACACAATGTGAAGCCTTTGTCGCATTTGGACAATTTAATGTTAACACGTCAACAAAGACTGAAATGCGTTATCCTCTCTTGGTCGATGTAAACACGTCAACAACTCAAAGGAGGTTAGTGATGGGTTTCACGATTCTTGGAACAGGCTCGGCGCTTCCTGAACGCAGTGTTTCCAATGACGAGCTGTCTGAGTTCCTCGATACCTCGGATGAGTGGATTTTTACCCGCACGGGTATCAAGAGCCGCCACGTCTGCACCACCGAGTCACTTGACGACCTTGCCGTAGCGGCGAGTGAGCGGGCACTCCAGGTGTCCGGAATCGACGCGAGCCAGCTGGATCTGATCGTCTGCTCGACGACGACGGGTGACCACCTTGTTCCCGCTGAGGCGTGTGCCGTTGCTGAGCGACTAGGCGCGACGTGCCCTGCCTTCGATGTCTCGGCGGCTTGTGCCGGCTTCGTATTTGCGCTCGATGTCGCCGAGGGCTATATCGCCCGCGGTCGCGCCGAGCGCGTGCTTGTCGTTGCTGCCGAGCAGATGACGCGCGCGCTCGACTGGACCGACCGTGCCACCTGCGTGCTCTTTGGCGATGGGGCAGGCGCCGCAGTGATTGAGGCTGGGGGAGACAGTCCCCTTGCCGTTGAGCTTTCGACGGCGCCCGACGTCGAGACGTTGCGCGTTCCCGGTCTGGTCGGTACCTCGCCGTTTAAGGCTTCCGCAGATAGCGCGAGCGTGCTGTCCATGAATGGCCGCCGCGTGTTCAAGTTCGGCGTCAACGCCATCTGCGACACGGTCCATAAGCTTGCGATCGATGCGGGCATTTTGGTCGAAGACATCGATCATTTTGTATTCCATCAGGCTAACGAACGAATCCTGAGCCAGGCGGTCAAGCGCCTGGGCGTGCCGGACGAGCGCGTGGTTCGCACGTTGCGCGAGACCGGCAACATTTCGAGCGCATGCATTCCGCTTGCCCTCGACCGGCTGGCAAACGCCGGTGCACTTCACACAGGCGACACCATCGCCTTGGTTGGATTTGGCGCCGGTCTGGATATAGGTGGCTATCTGCTTCGTTGGAAGTAGTCGCACATAGGAAATAAAAACGCCCTAGGGCACAACCAAAGGAGAACTACCATGGCAGATCAGAAGACCTTCGAGCGCGTTTGCGACGTTATCCGCGAGACCGCCGGTCTTGACGATGTCGAGATGAAGCCCGAGTCCACGCTCGAGGAGATTGGTCTCGACAGCCTGGGCACCGTCGAGATCCTCGTTGCCGTCGAGGACGAGTTTGGCATCCAGCTCGATACCGAGGAGAACCCCAAGACGGTCGGCGAGTTCGCCGATACGGTCGAGGCGGCATTGGAGAAGTAGAGATGCTCAAGACTCCTCTCTGCGATCTGCTCGGCATCGAAAAGCCCGTGTTCCAGGGCGGTATGGCCTGGATTGCCGATGCCTCGCTGGCGTCCGCAGTGTCCGAGGCGGGTGGCTTAGGCATCATCGCGGCCATGAACGCCGACGCCAACTGGCTTCGCGACCAGATTCATGAGCTGCGCGCCAAGACGGATAAGCCCTTTGGCGTGAACGTCATGCTCATGAGCCCGTTTGCCGACGAGGTTGCACAGGTCGTGATTGACGAGCGAGTGCCGGTCGTCGTGACGGGCGCCGGCAATCCCGCCAAGTACATGAAGGCGTGGAACGAGGCGGGCATCAAGGTCATCCCGGTCGTTGCCTCGGTGGCGCTGGCGCGCCTCGTGGCACGTCGTGGAGCCACGGCGGTTGTTGCCGAGGGTACCGAATCGGGCGGCCATATTGGCGAGACCTCGACGATGGCACTGGTGCCGCAGGTCGTCGATGCGGTTGACATTCCCGTTGTGGCCGCCGGCGGTATTGCCGACGGCCGCGGCGTGGCGGCCGCCTTTATGCTGGGCGCCGAAGGCGTGCAAGTGGGTACGCGCTTTCTGGTCGCAGACGAGTGCACCGTCTCGGAGCAGTACAAAGAGATGGTCCTGAAGGCCAACGACACTTCAACGCGTGCGACCGGTCGCTCGACGGGACATCCAGTGCGCGCCCTCAAGAGCCCCTTCACCAACGCCTATGCCAAGAGCGAGGGTTCCGGCGCGAGTGCCGAGGAGCTCGGTGCTATGGGAACCGGTGCGCTGCGTAAGGCCGCCAAGGACGGCAACTACGAAGAGGGTTCGTTTTTGTGTGGACAGATTGCCGGCATGGTCAACGAGCGCCAGAGCGCACGCGAAATCGTTGACGACCTGGTCGATGGCGCCGAGCACGTCCTGAAGGGTGCGTGCGCATGGGTGGCGTAGCGTTTTTGTTTGCCGGCCAGGGTGCCCAGCACCCCGCGATGGGCGTCGACTTGATCGAGACATCGCCGGCGGCCGCCGAGGTGTTCGCCATTGCCGACGACGTGCGCCCGGGGACCAGCGAGCAATGCCGGAGTGCCTCCAAGGAGGAGCTCTCGCAGACCGAGAACACGCAGCCGTGCGTGTTCGTTCACGACTTGGCTGTCGCCGTCGCCCTGCGCGAGCGCGGCGTGGTGTCTGCCGCCTGTGCGGGATTCTCGCTGGGCGAGGTCGCTGCACTCACCTTTGCGGGGGCATTCGATACGCGAGCGGGTTTTGAGCTCGTGCGTGAGCGCGCGGCATTGATGGCCACGGCGGCCGAGCGTCACCCCGGCGGCATGCGCGCCGTCATCAAACTTGATGCTGCGCAAGTCGAGAACCTGGCTGCGCAGGCCGGCGAGGACTGCTGGCCGGTCAACTACAACAGTCCCCAGCAGACGGTTGTGGCCGGAGCGCCCGATGCGCTGCAGACCCTCGACGTCCTAGTAAAAG
>DBFMRS010000172.1:0-24273 GCA_048387515.1 Collinsella sp. | reverse complement strand
GGTTAGCGCCCATCCCGTTTTTGGTTTGTCTCGTCCTCCAGTTTGTCTAAATCTGTAACACCAAGACCGATATTTGGCATCTAACTGTTACAGATTGAGATGAAACTTAGGGTGTTTTAGGAATATCTTGATCTGTAACATGTAGAAGCGGAATAGGCCTCTTGCTGTTACAGATCGAGACAAGGGCGGGTGCGGACCTGGATGTTCTGCTCGAGCGTGGATTTCTGGACACGCGAGCGAAGAAAATCTTCCGACCGGAGAACGAGCGTGGATAATTAACTTGGATAGGGAGCTAAGGTAAACACCGATTGTCTATCGAAGGCTTTAGAAACGACGACCCCGATTTCATTGTGGAATCGGGGTCGTTTGTGCCTGAGGAATCCGAATGGATTAATCGAGCTCCTAAGGGACTTCTTGGGTTCTTGCTAATGGTCTGCCGAGGATGTCCCCAATGCAAGCAGCGGGCATCTACTCAATATAGTTGGGATTCTTCTTGATGATCACGCGTGCAGCGATGAACGAGACGACGATGGCGATGACGGCGACAACGCACGCCAGTACGAAGTTGCCCATGGATCCATCGGGAGCGATAAAGATCAGCGCAGAAAGAAGACCGGGGCATGCTCCCGCAACATACTCCTTCAGGACGAAGATACCTGCAGGGAGTCCCGCGCAGAGGGCGCCGATTGCCGTGCCGACAAGCAGGCGGGGACGCTCGATGAGGCAGCCGTAAAATGCGGGCTCAGTTACGCCACAGAGTGCGGTGACGGCAACCGTGGTGACCATACCTCTCTTCTCCTTGTTGCCTTTCATTGCAGTTGCCAAGGCGAGACTCGTGCCGCCAATGCAGAGGTTTGAGATGAAGCCAAAGATGATGGGCGCCCAGCCGAGCTGCGCCAAGCTCGTAACTTCGATCGCGATGTAGGCCTTATCAAGACCGAGCATGACAAAATAGGGGTTAAGGGCTGCAAGGATTGGAGTAGCGATAAATGCCACGTTATCCATGAGCCACGTGGCGGCATCACTCAGCGCGTAGCCCATCATGCTGCCGGCGGGGCCGAGGATAATCAGCTCAACAGGCACGACGATGAACATGGTGAGCAGCGGCTTCAAGAACAGTTTGGTAATGTCGGGGATGATTTTCTGAAGACCGCGATCAACAAAGTACATGAACACAACGCCCAGTACGATTGGCACCACCGTGCTCGAGTAGTCATTCGTCGGGATGGGGATGCCAAGAAAGTCGAGACCCTCAGCACCGCTAATAGACGAGCTAATCATGATTGCGCCCAGCAGTGCGCCCATGATAGGCTGCATCTTCATGACGGCGGCGAGCTGATAGCCGAGGTAAACGGGCAGGAAGCTAAATGAGGCGCTGAAGATCGCCAGCAGAACCTGGGCGGTTCCGCTATCGGTGCTCAATCCACAATAATTGACCAGGAGATTCTTGATCGAAAGAATGAGTCCGCCAACGATGAGCGCCGGGACGATGGGCATGAATACCTGTGCAGAGACGTTCCCGAATTTCTCAATCAAGCCCATGGCGGTGTTACCGCTTTTAATGCCTTCTGCAAGGTCTTTGGCGGTTTGGGCATCGTCGGCAACCGTGCCACCGCCGACTTCGATTCCCGCGAAGTCGAGGAAGTCGTTGTAAGCCTCGGTGACGTTGGGGCCGATGATCACCTGAAGCTGGCCACCGCTGACTACTGCCCCGAGCGCCTGGTCGGCCGATTTGGCGAGCTGGAGATCGATGATCGAGGTGTCTCGTGCGTCGATGCGAAGGCGCGTCGCACAATGAGTTACCGATGTAATGTTCTCTTTGCCGCCAACAGCCTTTAGGACTGTTTCGGACATTGCCTGATATTTCATCTCTTTCTCCTAACCTTCCTGCTCCTGATACTTCGAGATAAGGTCTCGGTACCAATACCAGCTCTTTTTGGGGGTGCGCTCCAGATTGTTCTCGAAGTCGATATGGACAAGTCCGTATCGTTTTTCGTAGCCGTTGATCCAGCTATACAGATCCATCGTCGACCAGAGGTAGTAGCCCTCAACGCGCGCGCCGTCGCGCTTAGCCCTCATCATGTGCTCGATGAACTGGCCCAGAAGCTCGATGCGGTCATCATCGTGGATCATTCCGTCTGCGTCTGGTTGCTCATAGGCGCCATGTCCGTTTTCCGTAATAAAGATGCGGGGCGCGTCATAGCGCTCGTGGACATCCATGATGGTTGAATACATGCAACTTGGGAGTATTTCGCGGCCCCATTTATTGCGGGGAACATTGCTGTCGCGGGCGCTTTCAAACAAGGGCGCAATGCATTTTCCTTCGACCTTTTTGCTCGAACCGCCCTTATTGTTCGCCGAAACGGCAAGCTCTCCACCGTGCCAGTCGGTTACATACTCTCGGCAATACACGTTGAGTCCAATAAAATCGACTTTACCGTCGCTGAATTCTTCTACGTCATTTGGGGATCGATAGAGCGAGACGCCAAGTTTTTCAAGGATTTCGTCCATTTCTGGCGGCAGTTGACCCTGAAGCGCTGGTGCCAGAATCATGCGATTGGCGAAAAAGTCTGCGTATCGAAATACGTCATCGGGGTGCTCGGTTGCCGGGTCGAGTTCGACAACGCCGCCATCGTGGACGGCGCCGATGATGCCGTCGTAGCCCATTTGACGATATGCTCGGACTGCGAGTGCGCTTGCGCGCATCAGGTTGTACTGAAACTGCATGTACGACTGAACATCGAGCGATCGATTGGGGGGATAGTTGCCCAACATGTTTACGCAGTAGCTGTAGAAATGCGGCTCGTTAACGGTAGCCCAGATTTTGACGCGGTCTCCAAAGCGCTCAAAGCAAATCTTGGCGTATTTGCAGAACCACTCTGCCATGTCGTTGTTCAGCCATCCGCCTTTGCAAGCAAGCGTGAATGGCAGATCGTAATGGAACAGCGTAACGTTGGGCTCTATGCCATTTTCGAGGCAGCAATCAATGACCCGATTATAAAAATCGATACCCTCTTCATTCACTTTGCCGATACCGGTGGGGATGATTCGACTCCATGAAAGAGAGAAGCGATAGGTGTTTTGTCCGCCTTCTTTCATCATGCGGATATCTTCTTCATAGCGATGGTAGAAGTCGCAAGATACATCACCGTCAACATGGTTGATGTTCTTATTGCTTGTGTGGCTAAAGAAATCCCACTCACCAAGGCCTTTGCCGTCTTCGTTCCAGGCACCCTCGCACTGATAAGACGCCGTGGCGGAACCCCAGAGAAACGGCATGTTGTTCACGTTGCCCATGAATCCCCTTTCCATCATTCAACACGGTGGATACGTGTGGCGGAATTATGATTAAGATGACGTCAACTGATTTGAATCATAGGAGAACGACCAAAGCTGTTTGATTCAATAAATGAATCATGATTTCGAGGAGAGCGGAAAGAGGGATCACGTGAATATCAATGACTTCGATGTGCTCAATCGCATTAGCTCCATCATCAACAGCGAGTTTGGGTCAAACGATGCCGCCATCGCTCGATATCTCATCGCTCACATTAGGCGTTCGAGCGAAATCAATGTTGCCGCAATAACCCGCGATGCATTCGTGACCCGTTCCGCTGTTCGTCGTTTCTGCAATCGATTGGGCTACCAGTCTCTTAGCGATTTGAAAGAATCATTTACTCAGTCAGTCTTTCCAAGCGACTTAAGCCATCGAGAGGAGGAATTTGGCTACGAGGAGTACAGGGCAGAGCTCGACGTTCGCATGATCGAGATGTTCGCTGAGGTTGAAAGCGGCGTGTCCGATATCGCTATTAAGCATCTTGTCGACGAAATTGATGGCCATAAAAACGTTGAAATCTGGTGCACCAATAATGTGAGCGCCAATCTCGTACGATTTCAGCAGGAAATGTTTTATGCGGGCAAGATAGTTCGCATAGTTGCTGGGGCTAACGTCGCGGAATTGAAAAACATGGGAGACGCTTCGCAGTCATTGATAATTCTCGTATCGGTCTCCGGGCTATTTGCGTCACAGGCGCGTGAGTATCTTGATTGCCGTTCGGGCAGGAAGATTCTAATTACTGCGTTTAGCAACGATGACAAATCGAGGTCTTTTGACCGTGTATATCGTCTTGGTAATGCGGGAAACGGAATTGACCGACTCGGCGTTTATTCGAAATACGCCATGACTTATTTTTTCGACTTGCTATCGTCGTGTTACTTGAGTCGCTACCCCTGCACCAAGGGGGAGCCGCTCTATGGGTCTACTTTGGCCTGGCCCGAGTAGTTGCGGCTTTACAGTTCTCTCGCCTGGAGAATGAACGTGGATAATCTGCCACTTTGGCCTTAGAGCCGCGCTAAAAGTGGGAGATAATCCACGCTCGATCGTGGCGTGGAAGCCCGATCTCGACCTATATATAGGTGCAAATAGGCTGTTATCGAAGTTCGATCCTGAAGGTGTACTCTACTACACCAAAGTGTTACCTCGGGAAAAGTCACCTCAGTATCCAAAACCACCGTCCTTCATATCCAAACTCAACAAAACCGCAGGTCACGACTATATAGATACGCCCGGCACCGTGTATCTAGAGGTTTTCGTTGACAGCCCCCAAGGTTGCATCGTATTATCTTCTTCGTTCGCGGGGGCGGCGGTCCAAAAGACCAAAGGACCTGCGGATACTTGAACGATTGGGAGTTTGCCCGAGTGGTTAATGGGGACGGGCTGTAAACCCGTTGGCTCTGCCTACATAGGTTCGAATCCTATAGCTCCCACCCGTCAAGTGCCTGTATAGCTCAGTCGGTAGAGCACTTCGTTGGTAACGAAGAGGTCACCAGTTCAAGTCTGGTTGCAGGCTCCATCCGGCGGTGTAGCTCAGTTGGTTAGAGCACACGGTTCATACCCGTGGCGTCACTGGTTCGAATCCAGTCACCGCTACCATAGGTAACACGGTGGCTTCTCAATAGTATGTTGAGAGGCCACTATGGTATAAAGGCAAAGTCCCGTCCGGGGACGACCTGTTAAGAGGAGGGCTTTATGGCCAAAGAGAAGTTTGAGCGCACTAAGCCGCATGTTAACATCGGCACCATTGGTCACGTCGACCACGGCAAGACCACGCTGACCGCTGCCATCACCAAGGTTCTCTCCGAGACCGAGGGCTGCAAGGCTGACTTCACTGCGTTCGAGAACATCGACAAGGCTCCCGAGGAGCGCGAGCGCGGCATTACGATCTCCGTCTCCCACGTCGAGTACGAGACTGCTGCCCGTCACTACGCTCACGTTGACTGCCCGGGCCACGCTGACTACGTCAAGAACATGATCTCCGGTGCTGCTCAGATGGACGGCGCTATCCTGGTCATCGCCGCTACCGACGGCCCCATGGCTCAGACCCGCGAGCACATCCTGCTCGCCCGTCAGGTCGGCGTTCCCTACATCGTCGTCTTCCTGAACAAGTGCGACATGGTCGACGATGACGAGCTCATCGACCTCGTCGAGATGGAGACCCGTGAGCTCCTCTCCGAGTACGATTTCCCCGGCGACGACATCCCCGTCATCCGTGGTTCCGCTCTGGGCGCTCTCGAGGGCGACGCCAAGTGGATGGACGCTATCCGCGAGCTCATGAACGCTGTCGACGAGTACATCCCGACGCCTGCTCGTAACAACGACCTCCCGTTCCTGATGGCCGTTGAGGACGTTATGACCATCTCCGGCCGTGGTACCGTTGCTACCGGCCGTGTCGAGCGCGGTGAGCTCAAGCTCAACGAGCCCGTCGAGATCGTCGGCATCAAGGATACCCAGAACACCGTCGTTACCGGTATCGAGATGTTCCGTAAGTCCATGGACTTCTGCGAGGCTGGCGACAACGTCGGTCTGCTGCTCCGCGGCATCAAGCGTGAGGACATCGAGCGCGGCCAGGTTCTCTGCAAGCCCGGTTCGGTTACCCCGCACACCAAGTTCACCGGCGAGATCTACGTTCTGACCAAGGAGGAGGGCGGCCGTCACACCCCGTTCTTCGATGGTTATCGTCCTCAGTTCTACTTCCGTACCACCGACGTTACCGGTACGGTCAAGCTCCCCGAGGGCACCGAGATGGCTATGCCTGGTGACCACATCACCATCGAGGGCGACCTCATCCACCCGATTGCCATGGAGGAGGGCCTGCGCTTCGCTATCCGCGAGGGTGGCCACACCGTCGGTTCGGGCATCGTCTCCACGATCATTGAGTAAATTAGCTCTTTGATATAGCTGACTTAGAGAACCCGGCACTTATATGGGTGCCGGGTTCTTTTCTGCAATGGATATTGAGCCGTTGCTGGTGTCGAGAGGATCGATAATGGTCCTGGATGCACCGTCGATTAGCTCTCGATGGCTTCATTGATGTGTTCCAAATATGAATGGATCCACCGAGAACCAATTGACTCGAGGTTTTCATTGACAGCACTTACGTGGAGCTGATAAAGTAACAACTCGTGCCCGTACGGGGCGGAAATGAAAGGTTCAGGATACATGCGTACTCTAGTTACTCTTGCGTGCACTGAGTGCAAGCGCCGCAACTATACGACCACCAAGAATAAGTCGACCATGCCTGATCGTATGGAGATCAAGAAGTATTGCCCCTGGTGCCGTCACCACACGCTGCACAAAGAGACTCGCTAGTCTCTAGTCACATACGCCAGTAGTTCAATTGGTAGAGCATCGGTCTCCAAAACCGAGTGTTGAGGGTTCGAGTCCTTCCTGGCGTGCCAGTCATTATTCCGTAAGCTCCCACTTGGGGGCTTACGGTTTACTCATGTATAAGCGCATTGCGCGGAGGTAACCCAAATGGCCAACAAGAAGAACAAGAAGAAGGCTCAGCAGCCGGTACCTGCCAACAGCGCTGCCGCCAACTCCAAGGTTGAGGCCAAGAAGGCCGTTGCCAAGAAGAACGAGAAGGCTGCGAAGTCCAAGAAGAACGAGAAGCCTGGTTTCTTCGCCCGCACCAAGAAGTATTTCGCTTCGGTCAAGTCCGAGATGAAGCGTGTCACGTGGCCTGATAAGAAGGAGCTCGTGAACTACTCGGTCGTCGTTTGCGCTTCTCTGGTCGTCGTCGGCGTCGTCATCGCTCTGCTCGATGCTGGCTTTGGCGAGGCTCTTGCTCTGTTCTCTGGATTGAGGGGCTAAACCATGTCTAAGCGTTGGTACGTCGTTCACACTTACTCTGGATACGAGAATCGCGTAAAGTCCGATCTCGAGCATCGTATCGAGACCATGGGTATGCAGGACCGTATCTTTGATATCGAGATTCCTATGGAGCGCGTCACCGAGATCAAAGAGGGTGGTAAGCGCGAGACTAAGGATTCCAAGATCTTCCCGGGTTATGTCCTGGTCCGCATGGAGATGGATGACGATGCTTGGACGTGTGTTCGCAACACGCCCGGCGTCACCGGTTTCCTAGGCGGCAACGGTAAGCCCGCACCGCTTTCCCGCGATGAGTACAATAAGATGACTCGTCGTCCCGGTAAGGGCGATTCGCCCAAGCGCACCTCGGTTGATATTCAGGTCGGCACGTCCGTCCGCGTCACCGATGGCCCGCTTACCGACTTTGATGGCAAGGTCTCCGAGGTTAACACCGAGGCTGGCAAGCTCAAGGTCACGCTGATGATCTTTGGCCGCGAGACGCCGGTCGAGCTCGACTTTAACCAGGTCGCTGTCATCGCTTAAGTTTTCGTCCGTTCGCGCGAGCGTGCTTCTTCTGTGACTGCTCATCTCAGGAGTGCTTCTAACACGTGCGTGCTTACGATATAGCAAGTACTTCACACTCGTGATTCGAAAGGAATGACCATGGCTGAGAAGAAGGTTGCCAACGTCATTAAGCTCCAGATTCCTGCTGGTGCCGCTAACCCCGCTCCTCCCGTCGGCCCCGCCCTGGGCGCTGCTGGCGTGAACATCATGCAGTTCTGCCAGGCCTTTAACGCCGAGACGCAGGACAAGAAGGGCGACATCATCCCCGTTGAGATCTCTGTCTACGAGGACAAGTCCTTCTCCTTCATCACCAAGACCCCGCCGGCGGCTCACCTCATCAAGAAGGAGCTGAACCTCAAGTCTGGTTCCGCTAAGCCCCAGGCCGACAAGGTTGGTCAGCTCTCCCAGGAGCAGCTCACCAAGATCGCCGAGATCAAGATGCCGGACCTCAATGCCAACGACATTGACGCCGCCAAGAAGATTATCGCCGGTACCGCCCGTTCCATGGGCGTCACCATCGCAGAGTAGCGATTTCTTATGGTAACGACGGGTGCTCCGAGCGGGGCGCCCGTTAAATGTGTGCAATAGGGCACACGATACGATGTGGGAGGGCTCACGCCCGTTTAACCACAGGAGGTAATGCACATGGCTAAGCATGGTAAGAGCTATAACGCCGCTGCCGAGAAGATCGACCGCGCCACGCTCTACACCCCCCTTCAGGCTGCCAAGCTCATCAAGGAGCTCGACACCGCCAAGTTCGACGAGACCGTCGAGGCCCACTTCCGTCTGGGCATCGATACTCGTAAGGCTGACCAGAACATCCGTGGTTCCATCTCCCTGCCCCACGGCACCGGCAAGACCGTTCGTGTTGCCGTCTTCGCCGAGGGCGAGAAGGCCCGCGAGGCCGAGGCCGCTGGCGCCGACATCATCGGTTCCGACGAGCTCGTCGCCCAGATCCAGAAGGGCGAGATCAACTTCGACGCCGCTATCGCTACGCCGAACATGATGGCCAAGGTTGGCCGCATCGGTAAGATCCTTGGTCCCCGTGGCCTCATGCCGAACCCCAAGCTCGGCACCGTGACCATGGACGTCGCCAAGATGGTCTCCGAGCTCAAGGCTGGCCGCGTTGAGTACCGCGCCGACCGCTACGGCATCTGCCACGTGCCCCTGGGCAAGAAGTCCTTCTCCGAGCAGCAGCTCGTCGAGAACTACGCTGCCTTGTACACCGAGATCCTGCGCGTCAAGCCCTCTTCTGCTAAGGGCAAGTACGTCAAGTCCATCTCCGTGTCTTCCACCATGGGCCCTGGCGTCAAGGTCGATCCCGCTGTCCAGCGTGACTTCCTGGCTGAGTAACTGCTAGTTACTGCCTGAGCAAAGCAAGCATTGCTAAAGAAACCCGGTTCTGCCCTGCGCAGGACCGGGTTTCTTGCTATCTCGGGGCAAAACCAACACGAAGGGGACAGGCGCCTTTGTTGTGGTTACCAGGGTGTTCTGGCGGTTGAGGACTCGATGGCCTCATGGCGCTTGAGTTCGCGGCGCATGGTTTGCGAGTTGAGCCAGGCTGCTTGCCAGCCGCGTGCGGGGTAGCGCGTCTCGTCGAGTTCAAACTGCGTATAGCCGCAGGCGTTGATGATCGTTGCCCCGCATGCGTGCTGACGCTCGCGCTGAAAATCGCAACCGTAGCTTTGGTGCACATGCCCGTGGACCATGTAGTCGGGATTCCAGGATTCGAGTGCTGTGTTAAAGCATTCGAATCCTCGATGCGGTAGATCGTCCAGATCACCCATACCGGCGGCTGGTGCATGGGTAAGCAGAATGTCGCACCCGCCGACCATCCTAACCTTACGCGACAGCTTACGCATGCGCTTGGACATCTCGCGTTGGGTGTACATGTTAGCGCCGTCGCGATAACGCATGGACCCGCCAAGGCCCGCAATGCGAATCCCTCGGTACGTGTACACGCTGTCTTCCACGCAGATACATCCGCCCGGTGCATGACGTGCGTAGCGGTCATCGTGATTGCCGCGCACGTAGATGAGCGGCTTGTTGATGACCGTAACCAAAAACTCAAGATAGTCCGGGTCCAGATCGCCGGCGGACAAAATCAGGTCGACTCCCTCAAAGCGTTCCTTGCGAAAGCACTCCCAAAGGCATCGTTCTTCGGTATCGGCTATGGCAAGGATTTTCATAGGGCAGGGACTTTCGGCTCATCGTCGAGCTGCGGAATGGTGCCTACCACGTTGTCCGCCAGCCAATTCATCTCGACAATCTGCGTGCTCGGCAGCGGAGGGAAGCCTTCGATCTGTACCACGCCGTTCTGGCTGTGGAGCTCGCCGCCAAAGGGGTTGATGGATCCCTCAACAATGCCGTTGCGGAGCAACTGTACGAGTTTGCGCGTCTGGTAGGGTAGGCCCGGAGCGTAACGGATGTCGATAACGCCGGAGCTCATGCCGTACCAGTAGTTGACGGCGCGCACTTGGTTGTCGTCGCTGGTCTCGTCCCACGTGCCGTGCAGAAGGCTGCGAACGATGAGCTCGTAGTAACGGCCCCAGTTCCATATGGGCATGGCGATGCCGGTGACTTTACCGTCGACCAAGCGGTGGAGTCCGTAGGCCGTAGGGTCTTCGAGCGACTTTGACATGTCAGCGCCGGTCATGACGCTCACGCCTTCGCGGCACATGGCCTCGGCAAGACCGCCGGCGGGCACATCGCCCCAGGTGAGAATAATTTGCGCGCGGGGGTCGAGCAGCGAGGCGCCGATGGCAAAGGCATTGATCTCGCTGAGCGCGCCGGATGCGAAGACCGACGCGTGGTAGCCGATGCGGTGGTTGTCCGCCATGCTGGCGGCAAGGGCGCCCAGGAGGAACTTGGCCTCGTACATCTTGCCAAAGTACGAACGGACGCTTTGGTGGGGAAGGCCGATAGAGCAGTTAAGGAACCGAACCTGGGGATACTCAACGGCAGCTCTGAGTGTGTATTCCATCAGGCGGTGCGAGGTCGAGAAGATGACGTTGTCTCCATGTTTGACAGCCGTTTCCACGGCGGCGTAGAACACGTCCGGATCGTGACAGTCCTCGAACGCCTCGGTGCGCACGATACCGTCAAAGTGCTCATCGAGATACTGACGTCCTTGGTCGTGCAGACTGTCCCAGCTCGACGTCGCACAGGGGAACTCATGGATAAAGGCGATGCGCAGGGGGTTGGTCGCCGAGTAGACGGTCTTGCCCATAAAGAAGTTGAGCACGCCGGAGGTGGACTTGGCGGGCGTCTCCTCCTCGTCGACGCTCGGCGCTTCGACGAGATCGACCTTGTCCTCGTCATTTTTGCCGGCAATGACCAGCTCGCGCCAAATCTTGCACAGGCGGTTTACGACGATATCCGTCGGCGTATCCAGCAGGCGGTCCTGGTTGTACACATTGAGGTACACGAGCATGGCGTCGGCAGGCGTAATGTCCAGGTGGTCGCCGCCTGCGCGAAGGTAGGCGCGCTTAAAGAGCAGGAAGGTGTGGCGCAGGTAATCGACCTTTTTCTGCGGCCATTTTTCGATAAGGTTCTGACCGAGCATCTTGGCGAGCGTTTCGTAGCTTCCCTCGCGCGAGAACTCGATCTCGTATAGGGGGCAGACGCGCCAAAACGCGCAGAACTCGCCGTACAGGCGGCTTTCGACGGAATCCCATGTGCCGGGGTAGAGACGGGTGACCTTGGCCGAAACCGTCGGGGCGTCTAGGAATTTGAGGACACTGACGCGTTTGTTGCCTTCCTGGACATAGAACCGATGCATAAACTCGGTGACGATGATGGGGTCGCGATAGCCCTCGGTTACCTGGATGTCGTAGAGGTTGGACCACTTGCGGGCGAACTCGGTGTTAAACGGCAGCAGGGGCATAAAGTTGCATGAAAAGGCGGACTGACGGCCTTTGGTGACCGTGCCGACGACCATTTCGAGCGGAATATCCCGCAGGCCGACGCTCACTCGCTGACCTAAGGGGAGCTGAGCAACCAAGCTATCGAGGTCTGTAAGGTATGGATGCTCGCTTTGGCTAATGGCGCGTCGACGTCCTTGCTCGCCGCGCTTGCGTGCTTGACGATAGGCCTCTTCCATGATGTTGCTCCCTTAGTCGTTTAAACAACTATATAAACCATGGTACCACGAATGAAAACCACTACAAAGATGCCTGTCCCCTTTGCGGTGGTTTAGGCGATGATGGGGGCGATGGCGCGGATGCAGGCGTCGGCTGCCGTGAAAGTAGTGCTGTCGTCGCTGACGATAAAGATGATCTTTCCTTTGATGCCAAAGTCGCCGATTTCGCTAAAGAGTACGTAGGGCTCCTTGTCAAAGCCCGAGATGGGAAGCACGGCGGCCTTGGTAGCGTCGGTGAGCTCATCTGCCAGCGCGTCCAGTGAAGCCCACTTGGACGTGTCCTTGACCGCGACGGGCACGGCAACGCGCCCAAAGGGCATGAGGTGCACGAGCGTGTTCTTGGAGATGTTGGAGTTGGGCACAATGATGGTCTGTCCACAGGCATCCTCAATCGTTGTATGGCGCCAAGTGATGTCTTGGACCACGCCGGATACGCCGCCGACCTCGATATTGTCGCCGGGTTTGATGATGCCCATAAAGGTCACCTGCATGCCGCCGATAAGGTTTGACAGCGTGTCCTGAAAGCCGAGCGAGATAGCGATGCCGCCGACGCCAAGAGCGGCGACGAGCGCGTTTGCGTTAATGCCAAAGCAGTTGTCGAGGATAAAGCTGCCGCCAATCATCCAGATGACGGCGCGCGCGATGTTGATGAAGATACTCGATGCCGGAAGCGGGTTATCGTCTCGGTTAAGCAGATGGTTCAGGGTCTTGGATACGACCTTGGCGGCAACGGCGGTGCCTATCGCCAAGATGACGGCCCAGATGATGTTGTGGACCCACCGTTGCTCAAAGAAATGAAGAATCGGCTCAAACAATTCCATGTAGGGAAAACCTCCTAATGATCGTCCAACCATGATACCCACCAAGAGGCCCGTCCGATCAAATTCGGACGGGCTTCTGTGCTCGATATAAGGTTTACGCGGCGGGGCTGCAAGGCCCGGCGGTGTAGCTTAGCGTCGACGCTTCCAGATAATGCCGAGGATGATGACGATGATGCCGCCGATAAGGCACGCGCCAACTACTGCCAGCGTGCGGTCTCCCGTTGCGGCGAGCTTACCGGTCGTCTTCTTGGTGATGACCTTCGTGGTCGTCGTGTCCGTCTTAGGCGAGGGCTTAGGCGTCGGGGCCAGTGTGGGCGTGGGGTCCACGGCTGCGGAGCCAAAGCTGATGGTGCCGGCGAGCCCGGCCATCTTGCTCTCCCAGCCGTTCTGCTCAATCAGCGCCCTCAGCGCCGCCTCGCACGTGCCCCACTCGGTGTACTTGGTGGCGTGTGCAAAGGTGGGAAAGTCGGTCGTGTTGGTAATGATGTAGTTGTTGGTGGCGACGGTATAGGTCTTGGCGGGGTCGAGCGTGCTGCCGTCTTTGGTGAGTGTGGCACTCACAATGCGCTTGCCTTCGGGCTGCGTCCAATCAATCGTCACGTTGATGCCGCCAAAGGAGAGAACGCTGCCAGAGTCATCGCGCCATTTGTACTTGTCTTGCGCCTCCTGCTCGGTGTGACCGGCCGCCACATAAGCCTGCTGAAGCTCGTAGCTGTCGTTACAATGGTCGCTGATTTGTAGCGAGTGCTCGAGCGCTGCGAGGAAGTCCGCGCCGGTCATGGTCCAGGTCTCCACGGTGTTGCCGTAGGGCGAGATGGCGATGACGTTGCCGGCGGTCACGTTGCCCGCCGCGATGCCGCCGCGGATGCCGCCAGCGTTTTCGATAGCGAAGTCCGCGCCCGTCAGGGCAAGATAGGAGCCGCAGATCACGTGGCCGATGGTCTGGGCCTTGGTGGTGTCGCCCTCCTTGCTGGGGCGGAAATCAGTGGTGCGCACCATTTCCCAACCATGCGTGCCTGCGGCGTCCTCGCCGTAGAAATAGTTGGTGGTGGATGTGCCGAGCACCTTGTTCGATTCGTTTTCAAAGTCCTCGTCGAGCGGCTTGATCTTGTTGCGGACGGCTTCAAGGCGGCTTTGGTAGTCGGAGCCCTTGTCGGGGTCTGCCAAAAGGTCGTTGACGTTCTTGGCGGTGTAGAGCTTCTCGTCGCTACCGTCTGCAGGGACCGTGACCGTGTCATCGTCGGTCGTCTCGGTGTCATTCGTGTTGTACTTGTACGGAATGGAAAGCAGCCCCACCTCGGCAAAGGCGCTGCCTGCCTCGACAACGTGGATCGTCTTGCCGTCGGCTCCCGTCACCTTCTCGTTAAGGTTGATGTGCTCGTGGCCTGCGATAAGGGCATCGACGCCACGGAGTCGCGTGGCAAAGGTCTTGGCGTCGAGCGTGTGCGCGATACACACAACAACATCGCAGCCCTCCTTGCGCAGCTGCTCTGCCTCGGCATTGATGGCGTTCGCGGCACTCGAGAACGACGTACCCGCGACCAGGTCCGCGCGCAGCGAGGATTCCAGCGACTCATCCATGGCACCCACGACGCCGACCTTGATTTTGTAGTCGAATGTGGAGTGATCCTCGCTATCCTCACAGGTGCGATCGAGCGTCTTCGTGATGCTCGAGCTCCATACGCCGCTCGTAGACTTCGCGTTCGCGCAGAGCATGGCGAAGGGCGTGCCGGTGGTGCTGTAGCCGGTCATGGTGCGGAGTTTGTCCGCGCCGTAGCTCCAGTCGTGGTTGCCTGGCGTGGTCGCGGCGTAGCCGTCGGCGTAGAAGGTGTCCATGAGCTCGGCGATGCTCTTGCCCTCGCTCATGGTGGCGAAGGACTGTCCGTGGAAGGTGTCGCCCGCATCGAGCAAAAGATCGGGGGCGCTGCTTTGGGCGCTATAGAGAACCGCCAGTCCGTCAAAGCCCACAGTGCCGGTGCCCTTGCTTGCGTTGTAGCTGTACTTGTAGCTGCCGTGGATATCGTTGGTGTGCATGACGGCCACGGAGCCGTCAATAGCGGCGGGCAGGTTTCCCGCGAAAGCGAGGCTTGGGATGCCTGCGAGCGCGCCGGCAAACAACGCGGCGGCTAACGCAAGGCGGGGGAGTCTTTTCATGGCAGTTTCCTTAGTCCTTAGCCAGAATGTCTGGTTGAATATCGGATTATCGACATAATATGCGAAAACCGCCGCAAGGGCGTCTGTCCCTTTGCGGCGGTTTTGGCGTTTGTGCAGATAAAACCTACCAAAATAAACCTGTCCCTTTTTGGCAGGTTTTAGCTCAGCAGCATGCGGTCGTTGGCGAGCTCGCCGCCCGAGACCTCCTCGAACTTCTGCAGCAGGTCGGCCACGGTGAGCGACTTCTTCTCGTCGCCGGCCACGTCGTAGATTACGTGGCCTTCGTGCATCATGATCAGGCGATTGCCCAGACGGATGGCGTCGTTCATGTTGTGCGTGACCATGAGCGTGGTCAGGTGGTTCTCGTCGACGATCTCCTCGGTCAGGTTGAGCACCTTAGAAGCCGTCTTGGGGTCGAGTGCGGCGGTGTGCTCGTCGAGCAGCAGCAGGCGTGGCTTGGTGAGCGTGGCCATCAGCAGGGTGAGTGCCTGGCGCTGGCCGCCCGAGAGCAGGCCGACCTTGGCGTTGAGGCGCGTGTCCAGACCGAGGTCCAAGCGCTTGAGCAGCTCAACGTATTCGTCCTTCTCGGCCTTGGTGACGCCCCACGAAAGACCGCGACGCTGGCCGCGGCGCTTGGCGAGAGCCAGATTCTCGGCAATCTGCATGTCGGCTGCGGTGCCGCGCATGGGGTCCTGGAACACGCGGCCCAGGTACTTGGCACGCTGCGACTCGCTCAGACGCGAGATATCGGTGCCGTCGAGCTCGATGACACCCGAATCGAGCGGATACACGCCGGCGATCATGTTGAGCAGCGTGGACTTGCCGGCGCCGTTGCCGCCAATCACGGTTACAAAGTCGCCGTCGTTAAGGGTAAGGTCGACGCCGGAGAGTGCGCGCTTCTCGGTGACGGTGCCCTTGTTAAAGGTCTTTTTGACGTGCGAGAGCTTAAGCATCTGCCTCATCCCCCTTCGTGTAGGAGCTGCGGAGCTTATAGCGCTCCCAAACCACGGGCACGCACAGGGCCACGGCAACGATCACGGCGGAGAGCAGCTTCATGTCGTTGGCGTCCATGCCCAGCTGCAGCACGATGGCGCGAATGAGGAAGTACACCACGGAGCCAAAGACGGCAGAGGCAAGACGGACGCTAAACTGAGTCAGACCGCCGGGCAGCAGGCGGCCGAGCACCTCGCCGATGACGATAGCAGCAAGACCGATAACGATGGCGCCGGTGCCCATGCCAATGTCAGCATACTTCTGGCTCTGGCAGATGAGCGCGCCCGAAAGGCCGATAAGGGCGTTGGAGAGCACGAGGGCGATCATCTTGGTGGAGTTGGTGTTGACGCCCAGGGCGCGGATCATGTACTCGTTGTTGCCGGTGGCACGCAGCGCCGAGCCGATTTCGGTGCCAAAGAACCAGTACAGGATGGCGACGATGGCCACGGCCAGCACAATGCCCAGGATAATGGCAACGGTGGACTGCGGCAGGCCCGTCATGTGGCTGACGGATGAGAAGATGGTGCCCTTGGCAAGGATGGGCGTGTTGGATTTGCCCATGATGCGCAGGTTGATGGACCACAGACTGATCTGCGTAAGGATTCCGGCGAGGATCGCGGGAATCTCAAAAACGGTGGTCAAGATGCCCGTGACAGCGCCCGCGATGGCGCCGGCGCACATTCCGGCCAGCACGGCGAGCAAGGGGTCGACGTTATTGTTGACGATGAGCACGGCGCAAACACAGCCGCCGAGGGCAAAGCTGCCGTCGCACGTCATATCGGGGATGTCGAGCAGGCGGAACGTGATAAACACGCCAAGCACCATAATGCCCCAGAGGACACCCTGCGAAACGGCGCCCTGCAATGCAATGAGCATGCTTCATACCTCCTAGGATAGGGTGGACACGTGATTTTCCATAATAGCGGTAACAATGCATAAAAGAGCTGCGGACGGATGTTTTGTCTCATCCGAAACAAGCAGGGCGAACGCCGGTCTTTAGCGTTCGCCCCTGTGGCTCAGATATTGAATAACGCGGCTATGGCTCGAGCGCGGGCTCTAGATGCATTGCCACGCATGACGCTATGCGTCCAGAGCGGAGAGGTCGATGCCCAGGGCCTCGGCCATCTCGTCGTTCTTGACGACGACCAGGTCCTTGCTCGAGAGGTGCTTGATCGGCATGTCTTCGGGCTTGGCCTCGCCCTTCAGGATCTTAACGGCCATCTCGCCCGCGGCGTAGCCCAGGTCCTCGTAATTGATGGAGAGGGTGAACAGGCCGCCGGCCATGCACATACCCTCCTCGCCAGTCACGAAGGGAAGCTTGTTTTCCTTGCAGATCTGGCCGACCTGCGAGGCACCCGCGGCGATGGTGTTGTCGGTGGGGGAGTACAGCGCGTCGACCTTGCCCACGGCAGACTCGACGACGGACTGAATCTCGTTGGAGCTCGAGACGGTGAAGTCAGTGTACTCGAGGCCCAGCTTGTCGAGCTCCTTCTTGGCGGCCTTGATCTGGACGTCGGAGTTGGACTCGGCGGTGCAGTAGAGCAGGCCGACCTTTTTAACGTCGGGCAGGACCTTCTGCATCATCTCGAGCTGCTCGGCGACCGGGGTGAGGTCGGAAGCGCCCGTGACGTTGGTGCCGGGCTTGTCGTTGTCCTGGACCAGGCCGGAGGCGGCGTAGTCGGTGATGGCGCAGCCCACGATGGGGATATCGGCCGTGGCGCCGGCGGCAGCCTGCGCGGCGGGCGTGGCGATGGCATAAATCAGGTTGACGTTGTCGCCCACAAACTTGTCGGCAATGGACTTACACGTGGACTGGTCGTTCTGGGCGTTCTTCTGGTCGATCTTGACCTTAAGGCCGCTCTCCTTGATGGCCTTGACAAAGCCGTCGTTGGCGGCATCGAGTGCGGAGTGCTCGGTGAGCTGCAGAACGCCGATGGTGTAGTCGGAACCGGCGGCAGCAGAGCCGGAACCAGAGTTGCCGCCGCATCCGGCGAGCGGGGCGAGCGCGAGCAGGCCAGCGGAGACCAGAAGGCTCCTGCGGCTGATGGTGATGTCCTTCATATCATTACCCCCAGTATAAAAATGGCTGGAAACACTGCACTGGGACAAAGTGCAAGTGGAACTATAGTAGCGCT
Organism: Collinsella sp.; assembly: GCA_048387515.1. Taxonomy (GTDB): domain Bacteria; phylum Actinomycetota; class Coriobacteriia; order Coriobacteriales; family Coriobacteriaceae; genus Collinsella. The sequence goes on along the minus strand of DBFMRS010000172.1, from coordinate 6,315 downwards.
GATGTCCATTTTTACAACAGCCTGGCGGGTTTTTTAATACAGAATCGGATGGGCGGTACGGGTAGTCGAATGGGCGGCGGAGGGTCCTATGCGGCGGAGGAGGCGTCGTCCTCGTCTAGGGCGGCGAAGAGCTTCTTGCCGTCGAGGAGACGTGTGGTGACGTTTCTCATTCGGCCAATCTCTACGGTACGCAACGTGTCATCGGCGCCTCGGGCGTCATAGACCGTTCCCAGCAAATAAGAGATGCCGTCTCGTTGCTTGATGGCAAAGGGACGGAGTGTCATCCGTGCTGCTTCGGTTTCGCCGCGTGTCGTGACGCTCGAAATATCAAAACTCACCGTGGTTCCGTGGTCGATGGCCTGCTCGACGAGCTCGCACGTGTCGATGCGCTTGATGGGCGTGCGTGTTGCCTTGGTAGCCTTGCTGCCTGCGCTTGGAGCGGGTTCGGGTGTATCGAGGTAGCCGCGAACGTCGGCGCTCGCCATGGCAACTAAGTGCTGCGCCATGCTCTTGCGGATAGCGATAGGTGTGGAGCGGTTGCGCATGACCATACCGTGGAGCCGGATGATCTCTTCATCGGTGAGCGGGCGGGTAAGAAGTTTGTAGCCCACGCCGCGTTTGTACTCAATTTCGTATCCGGCATGGCGAAGCGCGGAGATGGCGGTGTAGATGCTGCGCCGCGCCGCCGAGATGGGCATGCGGGCGGGGTCGTCGGGATGGGCGAGGCGCCGGATCAACTCATCGGAAAGCATGGCCTTGTCCTCGCCGGTGTTTTCGCTTAATAGTTGCAGGATGCGAACGGCGCGATAGGCCGCCATCGAGGCGGCGCCTCTCGTCGTGGTGTCGTAGGTTTCAACAGCGGCTTCGGTCATCGTGCCCACGTCCTTTCCGTTTTGGGTGGCGACGGTATGGAGCCTAGGACGTGGGGCTTTCCCAGGGGCGCAGGGCGCTCTGGGCGGTCGGTAGTCGTCGGCAAACGGCGGGTCGAGTTTTCAACAGCCCTGCTCAACTGACCAAAAACTTGCCAAAAGCTTGACGGATGCTGTTGAAAAAAGCGCCTCTCGACCGATGTCGAGAGGCGCTTGTGCGATGAGCGTTGGCGTGTGGCGACGCGAGCTAGCGTCCGACGATTAGAAGTCGGCGTTGCCCACGGTGCGCGGGTGCGGCAGGACGTCGCGGATGTTGCCCACGCCGGTCAGATACATGACCAAGCGCTCGAAGCCCAGACCATAGCCGGCGTGCTTGCAGGAACCGTAGCGGCGCAGGTCAAGGTAGTACTTGTACTGCTCGGGATTCATACCCAGGTCCTTGATGCGGGCCTCGAGCAGATCCAGACGCTCCTCGCGCTGGGAGCCACCGATGATCTCGCCGATGCCCGGCACCAGGCAGTCGGCGGCGGCGACGGTCTTGCCGTCGTCGTTCATGCGCATGTAGAAGGCCTTGATCTCGGCCGGGTAGTCGGTCACAAAAGTCGGTCGCTTAAAGTGTTCCTCGGTCAGGAAACGCTCGTGCTCGGTTTGCAGGTCGATGCCCCAGCTCACGGGATAGTCAAACTTGTGACCGGCGGCGACGGCCTGCTCCAGGATCTCGACGGCCTCGGTGTAGGTAACGCGGGCAAAGTCGGAGTTGGCGACATGGTCCAGGCGCTCGAGCAGACCCTTGTCCACAAACTTGTTGAGCATATTGAGCTCGTCGGGGCAGGTGGCCATAACGTCCTTAAGGACGTACTTGAGCATGGCCTCGGCGTTGTCCATGTAGTCGTTGAGGTCGGCGAAGGCCATCTCGGGCTCGATCATCCAAAACTCGGCGGCGTGGCGCGTGGTGTTGGAGTTTTCGGCGCGGAAGGTGGGGCCAAAGGTGTACACGTCGCCAAAGGCCATGGCAAAGTTCTCGGCATTGAGCTGGCCGGACACGGTGAGGCTTGCATGCTTGCCAAAGAAGTCCTGGCTCCAGTCGACCTCGCCGGACTCGGTGAGGGGCGGATTTTTGGGGTCGAGCGTGGTCACGCGGAACATCTCGCCGGCGCCTTCGCAGTCACTCGTGGTGATGATGGGGGTGTTGACGTAGACAAAGCCCTGCTCCTGGAAGAAGCGGTGGATGGCGGCAGCCGCGACAGAGCGGATGCGGAACACGGCGCGGAACAGGTTGGTGCGCGGGCGCAGGTGCTGCTGGGTGCGCAGGAACTCGACGGTTGCGCGCTTCTTCTGCAGCGGGTAATCCGGGGTGCTCGTGCCCTCGACCTCGATGGAAGTGGCAGAAAGCTCGAAAGGCTGGGGCGCATCGGGGGTCAGCTTGACGGTGCCGGTGCAAATGAGTGCGGCCGAGACGTTTTGATGGGCGATCTCGTCGTAGTTGTCGAGTGCCTCGCGGTTCATGACGACCTGCAGGTCGCGGAAGCAGCTGCCGTCGTTGAGCGTAACAAAGCCAAAGTTCTTCATGTCGCGGACGGACTTGACCCAGCCGGCGACGGTGACGGTTTGGCCGCCGAGCGACTCGGCATCGGCATAGAGCTGCGCGATTTTGGTGCGGTTCACGTATCCTCCCATAACGGTTGAATGATAGTTATCCATACAGTTCGAAATTCTAGCAGCTCGGCTCATTTGAGCTATACAGATAAAGCATTGGCGGGATGGTTTTTCAAACGAAAAGCGCCCGCGGCCAAATGGTCGCGGGCGCTTGACGAGGTGCCTTTTGGCTGTGTGGCGTGGGGCCTGGCTACTTGGTCTTGGCAACCAGCAGCGGGTCGCCCAGCTTGACGAGCGGGTTGCCGCCGATAAGCGTTCCAGACTCGCCGACATGGTCGATGCTCTTAAGGCGATCGAGCTCGGAGACGATGACGGTCACGATGTCCTCGTGACCAGCGGCCTTAATGGCCTCGCGGTCGAAGCTGATGAGCGGCTGGCCTGCCTTGACCACATCACCCATCTCGACAAAGCGGGCAAAACCCTTGCCGTTCATTTCCACGGTGCCCAGGCCAACATGGATGAACACGCGCAGGCCGTCCTCGGTGATCATGCCGATGGAGTGGTTGGTGACAGTGGTGGCACCGATGCGGCCGTTGGCGGGCGCATAGATGGTGCCGGTAATGGGCTCGATGCCATAGCCCTGGCCAAGCATGCCCGAGGCGATCGTCTCGTCGGGAACCTCGTTCAGGTTGACGAGCACGCCGTTGACGGGGGCATAGATGACGCCTTCGCGGGTAGCGAAGCTTGCTGCGGGCGGAACGGACGCCTCGCCGGTCGAGGTGAAGGTGGACTTAAGCGAATCGAGCAGACCCATAGTTGCCTCCAACTTAAATAGGCGCATATCGCGCGTTTGGTTTGCCGGAAACGTTTCACATGTGTTTCGCGGCTTGGTCAACGCCCCTATTCTACGCTGCTCAACGATACCTCTGAACTGGGATTATGTGATATATCAGTTGAAGGGAAACTTATTGCCGGAGTGTTTCTGCGCCACGGGTTCAAGTGGGGTACGCTTGAAGGCGAAAAACAAGGGCGCATAATTTGCGCGAAGGGAGCACATATGATTGTCGAGAACCATGCGCTGTGGGGCGAGGAGCCGACCGAGGATTATCCGGCGACGTTTACGTATTTGGGTGCCGAGCCGCTGCCCGACAAGCCCAATGGCCGCCGCCCCGCGGTGATCATCTGCGGCGGAGGCGGGTTTACGCATATCGCTCCGCACGAGCAGGACCCGGTGGCGTTTGCGTTTTTGGATCACGGTTACCAGGCCTTTGTGCTCAACTATGTCACGAGTTCTACGGGTGACGTGAGCTTTCCGCACCCCCAGGCAGATCTTGCCAAGATGGTCGCCACGGTGCGCGCCAACGCCGACGAGTGGCATGTCGATCCTAAGCGCGTGTGCGTCGTGGGATTCTCGGCGGGCGGCATGATTTGCGCCTCGCTGGCAACACAGTGGAAGACCGGCCCCTTCGCGGCACTTGCCGGGGCGCGTCCGGACGACATTCGTCCCGATGCCGTGGTGCTGGGCTATCCATTGCTCGACTTTGCCTATGTGCGCGACATGCAGACGCGCGATCCGCGCATTGACTTGCGCGTGCCCAAGACGGGCGGCAAGACGGGGCGCGATTTGCTCAACGACTACCTGTCGATGGTGACGGGCGGCGAGGCAACTGACGAGCATCTGGCCGACATCTGCCCCACCACGCATGTTTCGCGCCAGATGCCGCCGACTTTTGTGTGGGGCGTGTCCGACGACAAGACGGCGCCGATCGCGCAGGTCTATCCGTTTGCGCAGCGCATGGCCGAGGAGGGCGTCGCTTGCGAGATGCACGTCTTTGACCAGGGCGGTCACGGTCTTTCGCTCGGCAACGCCAACACCGCGGTCGACAACGAGGACAAGCAGGTGGCGGTCCGCCCTTGGATTCACCTAGCCTTCCGCTTTCTGGAGCGCCATCTGTAAGAGGACGGGCATCCCAGCCCTTCAATAACTTGCGGTGAAATAGTTCCTATCTGGGGCATCAACCAGCCCATCCAGGAACTATTCCACCGCAACTTTGTTTTTGATGTCCCGTCCGGAAACTGCATCCCAGTTCCCCCTTCAAGGTGGGACACGGTTTCCCATAGGGCCTCGACTGAGAAAGTGCGTCCCGTTTCGAGTGGGGATTCCGGGATGCATTTTCCGTAAGAGGCCTGTTTGGGAAACCATATCCCGTTTCGAGCCAGAATTCTGGGATGTAGTTTCCCCGAGAGGCCTCATCGGGAAACTATGGCCCTGAACTCTCCTGCCTGTCCCCATTGCGCCAATCTGCTGATTGAACGTCGTTGTGTGTTCACGCTATCATGTAAGTTTAAAATTGGTTAGCCATGGCAAACGGTTAGCCATGGTGAACATAAATACAACGCCCTGCGGGCGCCGGGGGAGGAACACGGACGTGAAGCTCGATACGCTCGAGATTGGAAAGGACGCCGTTGTCGCATCGGTGGCATCGGACGACCAGGCACTCCGACAGCATATTTTGGACATGGGCCTAACGCCGGGCACCGAAGTCACCATGATGAAGTACGCCCCCATGGGCGACCCGCTCGAGATTCGCCTGCGTGGCTACGAGTTGACGCTGCGCAAGGATGATGCCGCACGCATCGAGCTCGTGGGTATTCACGACACCGATACGGGTCCGCGCGCTAACGCCGCAATCGGCACGACGGAGCATCCGGCCCTGGGCGAGGGGACGTATTCGCCCCGTGCGGCAAAAACGGCCGTGCCCGAGGGCGCACCGCTTCATTTTGCCCTCGCCGGCAACCAAAACTGCGGTAAGACCACGCTGTTCAACCAGCTGACGGGCTCCAACCAGCATGTCGGTAACTTTCCCGGCGTGACGGTCGACCGCAAAGATGGCACCATCCGTAACCATCCCGAGGCGAGCGTTACCGACCTGCCCGGCATTTACTCCCTGTCGCCGTACACAGGCGAGGAAGTCGTGAGCCGTCAGTTCATCCTCGACGAGCGTCCGGACGCCATCATCGACATCATTGACGCCACCAACATCGAGCGCAACCTATACCTGACACTGCAGCTCATGGAGCTTGACCGTCCTATGGTCATCGCGCTCAACATGATGGACGAGGTGACCGCCAACGGCGGCGCCGTAGACGTCAACTTGCTCGAGAGCCTGTTGGGCGTGCCCGTTGTCCCCATTAGCGCTGCCCGCAACGAGGGCATCGGCGAGCTGGTGGATCATGCCCTGCACGTGGCGCGCTTTCGCGAGCGCCCTGGTCGCCTGGACTTTTGTGCGCCCGACGGTCCGGACGGCGGTGCGCTGCATCGCTGCATCCACGGTATTGCCAACCTTATCGAGGACCATGCCGCGACGGCGCACATCCCCGTGCGTTTTGCGGCGACCAAGCTGGTTGAGGGTGACGAGCTGGTAACCGAGGCGCTTCACCTGGACCGCAACGAGCTCGACGCCATCGAGCACATCATTACCCAGATGGAGGGCGAGGCTGGCACCGACCGCCTGTCCGCGCTGGCCGATATGCGCTTTAGCTTTATCGGCGACGTGTGCGGGCGTTGCGTCGTCAAGCCGCACGAGAGCCGCGAGCACGTGCGCTCCGTCAAGATTGACCGCATCCTGACAGGTCGTTACACAGCCATTCCGGCGTTCCTGGTGATTATGGGCCTCGTCTTTTGGCTGACGTTTGGCGTGATCGGCGCGGCGTTGCAGGGACTTATGGAGGACGGTATCGCTGCCATCATCGCCTCGGCCGATGCGGGCCTCAAGGCGTTCGGTACCAACGACGTAGTGCGCTCGCTGGCTGTCGACGGCGTGCTTACGGGCGTGGGCAGCGTGCTGAC
>DBFMRS010000171.1:0-4369 GCA_048387515.1 Collinsella sp. | reverse complement strand
CAGGATCTGGGCGAAGGTGTCGTGCTCCTGCTGCGCGACCTCCAGGAACGGGACGTCGTCGAACAGGAGTCGCTCGAGCTCGTCGGGCGGCAGGTTGAGGAGCTCGTCGCCGGGACGGTGCAGGCAGACCTTCCTGAGCTTGCCGATCTCGGAAGGCACGTGCAGACCTTTCGTCATGGCCTCCTACCTTTCTTTCGGGCCTTTCGGCCGAATCTCTCAGCGCCCTTCCATAGCGGACGCTGCTTGCTGACAGCTCTAGTTATATCCAAATTCCACCCGCAATTCCACCTCGCCCCCGAACGGTCAACAAAGTGCGATGAACGGTATATCGCATGAGATTCCCCCATAATGTACTTCGGCGTTCTAAAGTAACTTTTCTAAGGTAAACGCTCTTTTTTCCTAAAAACTATTTGCAATTGCATCTCTAAACTTTTGATTCAGAATTGCATAGCTAAATCGGTTTTATGTATATAAATGATGTTTGTTTACGTTTCCGCCTGCATTCAATGATATTCAGCTATCCATCATTCTTATTCACACTTACGTACCAGTTGAGTGAGGATATAGACCGCTTGCAGACGAGCAGGGCGTCAGTCCTATGACTTGTCAGCGTAAGAAGTAGGTAAAGATACCGTTCGCACAATACGTCCGTGCCACAAGTCGACTAAATTGAGACAATAGTGAATAGGGTTAGGCTACCGTCCCCTGCGGGGACTGAACGGACAGATGCATATGCCGAGCAAAATCGAAAAAAAGCAAGCCGCCGCAAAGCTGCGCAAACCGCCTCGCGACTTCTCGTACACGCAGAACCGAGAGCTCAGCTGGCTACGCTTTGACAACCGTGTGCTTGACGAAGCCTTCGATGAGACCGTTCCGCTGTTCGAGCGTCTAAAGTTCGTGTCGATTTTCGAGTCTAACCTCGACGAGTTTCTCATGGTGCGCGTGGGCGGCCTGTCCGATCTGGCAGAGCTCAAAAAGCAACCTGTCGACAACAAGAGCAATATGACCGCCTCCGAACAGGTCGATGCTGTCATGGCCGAAATGCCCGGGCTCCTTACCCGTTGGGAGTCCATCTTTAAGAGCATCGAGGGCAAGCTCGACACCTTGGGCGTTCACCGCGCCCGCATCGATTCGCTTACGCCCGAGGAGCGCACCTTTGTAACCCGCTACTTCCAGGCCTACGTGTCGCCGGTCATCTCGCCGCTGGTCATCGATCCTCGCCACCCCTTCCCCAACCTACGCAATGGCGCGCTCTATCTGGCCTGTGGTCTGGACGGCGCCACCGACGAGGAGAGCCTGCTGGGCCTTATCGAGATTCCCGCCTCGATGAACCGCGTGGTCGAGATCCCCTCGCCCACCGGCACCTACTCCTACATCTTGCTCGAGGACGTCATCCTCGCCTGCCTGGACAGCTGCTTTGGCTCCTATAAGCCGCTGGATCGTGCGCTGATCCGCGTCACCCGCAACGCCGACATCGATCCGGACGGCGAGGGCGTCGAAGAGGAAGAGGACTACCGCCAGCACATGAAGCGCATCCTCAAGAAGCGCCTGCGTCTGCAGCCGGTAGTGCTCGCGGTCTCGGGGTCGCTCGAGAAGGCAACGCTCAAGACCATCCGCAAGGCGCTCGAGCTTTCGCGCCGCTCTGTCTTTACCTGCGATATCCCGCTCGACCTGGGCTACGTCTTTGGCATTGAGGGCAAGATTCCCGAGCACCTGCGCAACGAGCTGCTCTTTACGCCGTTTAGGCCGCAGCCCAATCCCACCATCGACATGACCCGCTCCATCCGCGAGCAGGTGCTGCAGCACGACAAGCTGCTCTTTTATCCCTACGAGGCCATGAACCCCTTCCTGGATCTGGTGCACGAGGCCGCCTACGACCCCGAGTGCATCTCGCTGCGCATCACGCTCTACCGCGTGGCCAAGCAGAGCCGCCTGTGCGAGTCGCTGATCGATGCTGCCGAGAACGGCAAAGAGGTCACGGTGCTCATGGAACTTCGTGCCCGCTTTGACGAGCAGAACAACATCGAGTGGGCCGAGCGCCTGGAAGAGGCCGGCTGCACCGTCATCTATGGTTCCGAGGGCTTTAAATGCCACTCAAAGATCTGCCAGCTCACCTATCGCGAGGGCATGGCGCTAACGCGCCTCACGCTTTTGGGCACCGGCAACTTTAACGAGAAGACGGCCAAACTCTACAGCGACTTTATGCTCATGACAGCCCATCCCGGCATCGGCGAGGACGCCAACCTGTTCTTCCGCAATCTGTCGCTGGGCAACCTGCGCGGCGACTACCGCTTCCTGGGTGTGGCGCCCGTCGGACTGAAACCGCTCATCATGCGCGGGCTTGACCGCGAGATCCAGCGCGCCCTTGCCGGCGAGCCCGCCCGCGTGTTCTTTAAGCTCAACTCGCTGACCGACCGCGAGGTTATCGACAAGATCGCTGAGGCATCGTGTGCCGGCGTGCGCGTAGACATGATCATCCGCGGCATCTCGTGCCTCAAGCCCGGTGTTCCGGGCAAGACCGAGAACGTGCATGTCCGCTCCATCGTCGGACGCTTTTTGGAGCACGCGCGCGTCTATGCTTTCGGCGTGGACTCGGACATGATTTACCTGAGCTCGGCAGACATGATGACGCGCAACACCGAGCACCGCGTGGAGATTGCCTTCCCCGTGCTCGACCCCACCTGCCGCGCCCTAGTGCACGAGTACATGGGCATGCAGCTGCGCGACAACGTGAAGGCCCGCAGCCTCACGAGCGACGGCACCTGGGTCCCCGTGGAGCGTGCAGAGGGTGAGAAACCCTTCAACTCGCAGGAAGCCCTGCTGGAGCGTGCCTATCGCAACGCCGAGGCCGCCGCCAAGGCAGAACCCGCACTCGCATCCCGGCCGGAGCCCGAACCGCAGCCGGCCACAACCGAGGTTCAGAAGGTCCAGGCTACCGTCATTGAGCCCGAGCCCGCACCTGTACCTCAGCCCGAGCCGCAGGTCACCAAGCCCGCACCCGAGACGAGCGCCCGTCGCGATAAGCCCGCCGGCAAGACCAAGGCCATCGAGCGCCATCGCCCCGGCCGCGTGCGCATGGGCCTGGGTCTGATCGGCCTGGGTCTTAAGACGCTCATTACCGGCAAGACGAAATAGTCGTTTGTAGAAGCAGTTTGTAGAAGCGCCCCGCATTTGAGGAAAGCCTCGGATGCGGGGCGCTTTTCCCTGCTACCATGGTGCGAACAACAACGCGAATGACAGGCAGGAATATGAAGCTCACTATAGAATCGATGACCTACGGCGCCGACGGGCTGGCGCACGCCGACAACGGCAAGGCCGTCTTTGTGCAGGGTGCCGTGGCAGGCGACACCGTCGAGGCCGAGGTCGTACAGGACGGCAAGTCGTTCATGCGTGCCCGCACCACCGAGATTCTGGAGCCAAGCCCCGATCGCATTCAGCCTCCCTGCCCCTTCGTGGGCATCTGCGGCGGCTGCTCGTGGGGCAATCTCTCGCGCACGGCACAGCTCGCCGCCAAGGAGCAAAACCTGCGCTCCACGCTCGAGCGCATCGGCAAGTTCGCTCCTGAGCAGGTCGATGAGTTGGTACAGCCCATCTGCCACACCAAGGACGACTGGGGCTACCGCAATAAAATCGAGCTCGAACCGACCGTCGTCAACGGTCGCGTGCGTCTTGGCATGCACGGTGTCGATCCTCGCAAGATCGTGACCGTCGATTCGTGCCCGTTGTTCGACAAACGCTTCCCCAAGGCACTCAAATCGGTCGTCGGCGCACTCAACTATCTAAGCGGCAGCCATGACTTGGGGCTCGAACGCGTGGGCATTCGCGCATCGCGCCGCACCAAGGCACTCGAGGTCGCACTCTGGACGCCCACAGGCTCTTTTCCGCGCTCGCAAGTCTCGCGCGTGTTGGCAGACGCCGCGCACCCCACAAGCATCGTACGCGTGATGAGCAAGGGCGAAAAGAAGGCCCGCCGTGTTTCCAAGGTCGAAATGCTCGCCGGAGAGGGCTCATGGACCGAGAATATCGCCGAGGGTCAGATGCGCTTGTCTGCCCCGTCTTTTTTCCAGGTCAACACCAAGGGTGCCGAGATTTTGATCGAGCTTGTCATGGAAGCGCTCGATCCGCAGGAAGACGAGCTTGCCGTGGACCTGTACTGCGGTGCCGGCACCTTTACCCTGCCGCTCGCCCGCCGCTGCGACTTTGTCGCCGCCGTCGAGGCCTACGGCCCCGCCGTGCGCGACCTGCGCCGTAACCTGGAGATCAACAAGCTTGATAACGTCGACGTCATTGGCGGAGACGCGGTGCGCGAGTTCCCCGACCAGGATGCCGACGTCTTGGTGGTCGACCCGCCGCGCGCAGGCCTCGCCCC
>DBFMRS010000170.1:0-3505 GCA_048387515.1 Collinsella sp. | reverse complement strand
CACCGCGCCGACAGCTGCTGCCGTCGTCTGGAGCGCAAGGGCATCAAGGCCGCCGCGATTCACGGCAACCGCAGCCAGGCCCAGCGCGAGCGTGCCCTTTCGGCCTTCCGCGACGGTACCGTCGACGTGCTGGTGGCGACCGACGTGCTCGCCCGCGGCATCGACATCAGCGACGTGCGCTACGTCGTGAACTTTGACGTGCCGGCCGAGCCGACCGACTACATCCACCGTATTGGCCGTACGGGTCGTGCCGGCGAGCTGGGCTGGGCCATCACGTTTGTGACCGAGCAGGATGTCGATGAGTTCTACGAGATCGAGAAGCTCATGGACAAGACCGCCGACATCTACGAGGCCGGCGACCTGCATGTGGGCCCCAATCCGCCCGCGGTTGACCCCGAGCGCGATCCTGCGGCCTTTAAGGTGAAGAAGACCAAGCGCGGCAAGTCCAAGAGCAAGAAGAAGCTTGAGCAGGCGCGTCGCGACGGCAAGCGCAACGGCGACGATTACGGCGATGTGGCCGGTCGTTCCAACCGCGGTCGCGACGAGCGTCGTGGCGACGGCGAGCGCCCGAGCCGTCCCAAGCGCGGCGGCAAGACCCGCGTGCGTGAGGGCGTTCAGGCTCGCGTGGACGAGGCTGTTGAGAGCGTTGCTCGCGAGGTGGCTGCCGAGGAGCGCGCTGGTGCTGTTGAGCAGGGCCCGCGCGGCAACCGTGCCGAGCGTCGTGCCAAGCAGTTCCAGGGCGAGGCGCATCGTCGTCGCCGCGAGGACGAGGACCGCGGCGGTCGTCGCCGTGTCGAGCGCGAGGACGAGGGCCGTGGTTCGCGCGGCGGCAAGCGCGGCTCGGGTGACCGTCGTCGCTCCGTGCTCGATGGCGAGCGCGGCGGGCGCGATGAGCGCCGTGGCGGCGAGGGTCGCGGTGAGCGAGGTGTCCGTGGCGATGAGTCTCGTGGCGGCAAGCGCTTTGAAGAGCGCGGTAGCCGCGGCGGCGAGCGTCGCGAGGGTGCTCGCAGCAATGGCGGCCGCGGCGGCGCTGGTCGTTCTAACGAGTCGCGCGATCGTCGTGACCCGCGTGCCAGCCGCGATCGTCGCGATGACTGGCGCAACTACGACGATACCCGCGAAGAGCGTCGCGGCGGCTATCGTGGTGGTCGTGGCGGCAACCAGGCCGGCTCCCGTGGCGGCCGTGCCGGCGGTCGCGATAACCGTGGCAGCTACGGCAACAGCCGTGGCGGCAAGCGCGGTGGCAGCTCCCGTCGCCCCGGCGACGGCGGCGGCAAGCGCAAGTAAGATGCGCATCGCGCATTAGATTGAGGCACAGTGAGGGCCCGAGCAAACAACGCTCGGGCCCTTTTGTTTGCCGTGTCCATCGTTAATTCAAACGTGATTTTCTCGGGAATGCATCTGGGGGATGCCGAGGACCTATTTCCGCCATGCAGCAATGGGTCCTATGGGGTGCGCCGTGCATTTTTTTGGAGTATTCAGCAGCTCTAGCTGGCTGCATACGATTCGGTATTGCCAACGGTGGCCTTCAGATACCCCCTATGAGCGTTTTGAGTTAGATTTCGCCGTTTTTCGAAGCAAAGGTACGTCATTCTCGCTATGTCGGAACCCTAAATGACGCAGCGCCCTACAGTTTTGCCCGCCCGCGGCGGTGCTGGCGCGGTCACGTTGCAGAATACTCCGTTTTTTGCACGTGCTGGGATGGGGTACCTCAGGAGAACGTGGCGGTAATCAATAAATATATGCAATCTGTACCGGGAATTATGCAAACCGAAAGGGCGGGCAGTATGGGTTGGTGTATCGGGCTGCCTGGCGCACCAAAACGGGGAGCTCCCTTATGCGCCGTATACTCTGTCTGAATGTAAAAACGGCTTGACGCGTTGCCAGGCGTAGGGGGAGGGTGCCTCGATGAGCGTATTCGAAATTGTGTTTAGTCCGACTGGTGGAACGCGGAAGGTGTCTGGCCTTGTGGCCGGGGCGCTGGACAAGAATACCGTTACCGTCGATCTGACCGATAGCGGGTTGGATTTCCACGGGGTCTCGATGACTGAGGACGACGTGGCCGTAATCTCTGCGCCGGCGTATGCCGGTAGAATCCCGGCTGTGGTGGCTGACCGGTTGGGCATGGTGCGCGGCAACGGGGCTCGGGCTGTTTTAGTTTGTGTATACGGAAACCGCGCGTTTGAGGACACGCTCGTAGAGCTGGAGGACGTTGCGAAGCGCGCCGGATTTAGGGTGGTTGCAGCGGTTTCTGCTATTGCTGAGCATTCCGTTGCTCGTCAGTTTGCTGCTGGGCGACCGGATGCGCAGGATGCGGCGCAGCTCGCAGAGTTTGCGCAGCAAATTCAGCAAAAGCTGTTGGTTGAGGATGCATCTGAGCCCTCTGTTCCCGGCAATCGTCCTTATAAACAAGCTGGAGGTCATCGCATGGCACCCGAGGCAACAGAGGATTGCGTCTCCTGCGGTGCATGCGCCGCGGCGTGCCCCGTTTGTGCTATCGACAAGGGCGACCCCAAGCGAGCAGCTGGCGAGGCGTGCATCTCCTGCATGCGCTGCATCGCCGTATGTCCGCGAGGCGCTCGCAAGCTTGATCCCAACAAGCTATCCGCTGTTTCCCAGATGCTGAGCAAGGCTTGCGTCGTGCGGAAGGAATGCGAGCTCTTCATCTAGCGCATACGAAATTGCTACAAGGAGTGCCCCCGGGTGCCGGCAGGAAAGGAACGTCCCTAAGTGCCGCCAAAATACCGTTTATCGGAGAAAAAATACCGTTCGCCGTTCGCAATGGTTGTTCTGGCTTTGGGCTTGTCTACAATACCTCCCGTGAAAAGAAATGCGGAAGGTTACCGAGTCCCTCGGACGTGGGCCTAACCAAAGTCTTTGAACGGGTGCGTCTCTATGGATGCATTCGTTTGATTTTGGTTGGGCTTTATTTATGAAGGGACATGCCACCATGGGTTTCTTTTCTCGCCTGATGGGCGGTTCGGATGAGCAGAAGACTGCAGCTTCCGAGTTCGAAATCCTCGCTCCCGTTTCCGGCGAGCTTGTTCATCTAGAAAATACCAATGACCCCGCTTTTAGCAGCCGTGCCGTGGGCGATGGCGTTGCCGTGGTTCCCCAAGAGGGAACGGTGTGCGCTCCTATTTCCGGCACCGTCGCGGCGCTGTTTCCGACTGAGCACGCGCTGGGCATCATGTCCGACGACAGCTCTGCTCAGGTGATGCTGCATATCGGAATCGACACTGTTAAGCTTGAGGGCAAGGGCTTCCATGCGCTTGTTGCCCAGGGTGACCATGTCGACGCGGGCCAGCCCCTCGTCGAGGTCAATTTCGACGCGGTCCGCGCCGCCGGCTTCGATCCCACGGTCTTCGTTATCGTGTGCGAGCGTTCGGAGAACTCGACTCTTCGTGAGCATGCTTCCGGCCCTGTTGCTGTTAAAGAGCCTGTCGTCTGGCTTTCCGAGTAAATTCTTGTGGTGGGTACCGTGGTTATCAAGCGAGTTTTTAAC
>DBFMRS010000169.1:0-3583 GCA_048387515.1 Collinsella sp. | reverse complement strand
TGATCAGCCACGAGCTCAACGGCCCCGGCATTATCTCGATTCCGCTCGACGTGGACGAGTACATGGAGATTGGCATCATCACGCGCAAGAACACGACGCTTACGCGCTACGGTCGGGCCTATATCGACGCGATTCGCCAGCACATTTAGGCTGCTGTGCTCCGCGCGGGTCAAATCTCTTTATGGCAGTCCAGACTGATATAGGAAACATCTATATCAAACTGTTATAAACGTATATTTTACGATGGTCATATGAGCGCTCATACTCTGTCCCAGTAAAGCAACCAATGCAAAGGGAGATATCTATGAGCACTTCGATTCAACCGAATGCGCCGTTTCGCGCCGATATCGTCGGCAGCTTTCTTCGTCCGCAGGCTGTAAAGGACGCCCGTGCCGCCTATGTCGCGGGTAAACTCGACGCTTCCGGCCTTAAGGCCGTCGAGGACGATGCCATTCGCGATTTGGTGGCCAAGCAGAAGGCCGCCGGCCTGCAGGTGATCACCGATGGCGAGTTCCGCCGCAGCTACTGGCATCTCGATTTTATGTGGGGCCTTAACGGCATTGAGCGCCGCACCTCACGCACGGGTTATATGTTCCATGACGAGGAGACGACGGCCGACACCGCCGTGGTTACTGGTCCCATTAGCGGCGAGAACCACCCGTTCGTCGAGCATTTTAAGTTTGTCAAGGCGCTTGAGGGGGAGGGCCAGGTCGCGCGTCAAACCATTCCGGCGCCGATCCAGACGTTCTCGGAGGTTACGCTCGACCGCTGCGATGGACAGCAGGAGAGTCTGCGCGCCGTCTACAAGACCGATGAGGAACTTGCCGACGCCATTGCAGCCGCTTATCGCACGGTGATCGCCGACCTGTACGCAGCAGGCTGCCGCAACATCCAGTTTGATGACTGCACCTGGGGCATCTACTGCGATACTGATTTTGTCGCCAAAACCGGCATGAGCCCGGTCGACCTGCAAAAGGTAAGCGAGCTGGGCGTGGCGCTCAACAACGCCGCCATCGAGGGCAAGCCCGACGATCTGGTCATCAACACGCACGTGTGCCGCGGCAACTATCACTCCACGTATGCCTTCGAGGGTGGTTACGATCCCATTGCACCGTACCTGTTTGCGCACGAGGATGTCGACGCGTTCTACCTTGAGTTCGATACGCCGCGCGCCGGTGGCTTTGAGCCGCTCAAGTACGTTGCTCCCGGCAAGAAGGTCGTGCTGGGCTTGGTGACCACCAAGGCGGCAGAGCTCGAGAACGAGGATGTTATTGTCGAGCGCATCCGCGAGGCGGCAAAGTACGTGCCGCTCGAGAACCTGTATCTGTCTCCGCAGTGTGGCTTTGCCAGCTGCGAGATTGGCAATAAGCTGACCGAGGACGAGCAGTGGGCAAAGATTGCGCTGGTCAGGCGTGTTGCCGAGCGCGTTTGGAAGTAACGCTACCGTTCGCAGGTGACGGCGCGTGCGAGAGGTGGTGACTGGCCCCATCGTCATTTCGATCGGTCTGATCCTGGCAAGCTCCGCTATTACCAACTGCCAGACCAACTGGCTTGTGGCTGTTATCGCCGTTGCCGTTATCGTGATCTGCAACATCTGGGGCCGTGGCATGGTCAAGATCGTGCCAATTCTGCTGGGCGTTGTGGTGAGCTATGCCGTTGCGACTGCGCTGGGCGAGGTCGATTTTTCGGGCGTCGCAGCCGCCTCCTGGGTTGGTCTGCCCGTTGTGTGGGACAACACGGTGTTTGCGCTCTTTGGACCGCAGTTCGATAGCGGTCTTGCCACGACCGCTATCATCACCATCATGCCGCTGGCCTTTGCAACTATGATCGAGCATATCGGTGATATCTCCGCTATTGGCTCCACCTGCGAGCGCAACTACATTGCCGACCCCGGCCTGCATCGCACGCTGCTCGGCGATGGCCTTGCCACGATTCTGGCTTCGCTCTTTGGCGCTCCGGCCAACACCACCTATGGCGAGAACACCGGTGTGCTCGCCCTGACGCGCGTGTTCGACCCGCGCGTGATCCGCATTGCCGCGTGTTGCGCCATCGTGCTTTCGTTCTGCCCCAAGTTCGCTGCCGTGATTGCCGCCATGCCGGCGTGTGTAATCGGAGGCGTGTCGCTTGTACTCTACGGCATGATCAGCGCCGTGGGCGTCCGTAACCTCATCGAGAACCAGGTCGATTTCCAGAACAACCGTAACGTGCTGGTGGCGGCTCTGGTGCTCGTGCTTTCGCTCGGTATTGCGTATAGCACCGCCGGTGCTATCGTGCTGGAGCTGGGCGGCGTGACGATTTCGCTTTCCGGTCTTGCCGTGGGCTCGCTGGTGGGTATCGTGCTCAATGCCATCCTACCGGGTAATGACTTTGAGTTTGATGTCTCCGAGCTTGAGCAGGCTGCTGAGTAGCAGCTGCGTTCAGCTAAACAAGATATGGTGCCCATGCGTATATGCGCGTGGGCGCCATTTTTAATGAGTCAATATCCAGTGGATGCCACGCGCCATGCGCAGGTCGGTTTGGGCAAAGTGATTGCCGGGGTTGAGCTCCAGCGTTGTTGGAATGCCGCGCTCGACGAGTAACGCTTCCATCGCGCGTGTGTCGTCGAGTACATGCCGCATCATGCGGTTGGGCGTCTTGGTTTCCTTTTTGCCGAGTGACAGGTAGGCAGCGTCGGGCGTAACTGCCATCGTGTGCTCGTGCGCGTAGTCGATAAAACCGGGAAACCACAGCGACCCCGATGCGCTTGCGGCGCGGTCAAAGGCATCGGTTTGCCAGAGGGCCCAAAGCGAAAAGAGGCCTGCCAGCGAATAGCCGGCAATGCCACGCCAGGCAGGTGGCTGTGGGAGTGATAATTCGACCTTTGGGATTATCCGGTTCAGCAGTTCATCGAGAAATCCGGACGCCTGACCGCCAAAGGGTTCGGCATCGCGTACAGTTCCGTCGCATTCCCAAGGGCTCAGCTCGCGATTCCAGTTGAGGCCGCCAATGGCGACAAGGGTAAACGGTGGGCAGTCGAGCTCTCGGCAGCACTTATATACCTCGGTGCCGTCACCCATGACCACGGGAAGGTAGATGATCGGTGCGCTTTCGGCATGCATTGAATGAACGGTTATCTGCTTTTGACACGCTTCCATGACGGGCTTCTCTCGGCGTTGTGATATCGACAGCCCCAATTGTCGCACGCCGACGCATACGCTCTGCCGAAAAGAAAAGCGCGGAGCCGCTCGATGCGACTCCGCGCTTTGGTGTTCTGCTTTGGCAGCTTTGCCGCTACGCCACGAAGAAGTAGACGAGGAAGGCGAGGGCTGCGATCCACATGAGCGGCTTGATCTTGGCGGCCTCGCCCTTAAAGAGCGCGACGATCACGTAGGCGATAAAGCCCAGACCAATGCCGGCAGAGATGGAGTAGGTAAAGGGCACGCCGGCGACGATCATGAACGCCGGGAAACCCTGCGACACGTCGGACCAGTCGATCTCGGAGGCCTCGCTCATCATGAGGTAGCCGACGTAGACCAGGGCGCCGCAGGTGGCGGCGCTGGAAACGATGGTGACGATGGGGGAGAAGAACGCGGCGAGAATGAAC
>DBFMRS010000168.1:0-13627 GCA_048387515.1 Collinsella sp. | reverse complement strand
CAAACACCATCACCTCGAGGGAATCATTTGTGTCGAGGGAAACATCATGTTTGGTGAGCCATTCTGCGGCTGCGTCAAGGAACGTTCCGGTGGGACATGATCCGTAAATCGCGGCAGGGCTACAGGACTCGATGCCTTTCGCAGACACCGAATGCGCGGCCTGGTAGACCGCTTTTGCAGTGGTATGTGACAATACGATACTCATGATATATATCGTGTCAGCTAATGCCGTGTTGACGGCGCTGAGTGGAAAAGCCGTTTTAGAGGTCTAACCAAATGCTGTCCAAAAGCTTGACGCAATTATGAGTTGGTATGCCCTAAATAAAAGTTTTCGCAGCTTAGCTATAGCATATAAATACTCAATTGCCGCACATTTGATATCGATGCATCACCATCCGACAACGAATTACGTGTCGGGAATTGGCCGAAATCGTTCGCAATGAGTGTTCAGAATTTGTGATGGCAAATCTATCTGTGGAACGTAGGGCGGCCCCACTGCGGGGTTTCCCGCTGCGAGACCGCTCGTGATCTACGCCGGGGTTTGTCGCAGGCGTTTCTACTTGGCGAATAGGTTCTTGAGGTTGAACTCGGCCTGAACCGTGCGGAGCATGAGGTCGGTGTCGTCGAGGCCCAGGTGCTGCTCGTTGGCGTCGGCGGCGAGGGTGCCACGGCGGCGCGCCCAGTTCTCGAGCGCGGCGG
Organism: Collinsella sp.; assembly: GCA_048387515.1. Lineage (GTDB taxonomy): Bacteria > Actinomycetota > Coriobacteriia > Coriobacteriales > Coriobacteriaceae > Collinsella. The sequence continues at coordinate 12,928 of DBFMRS010000168.1, read as the reverse complement.
GCGCGGACTCGCGGGGGAGCGAGCGGACGTCGGCATCCAGGCTGCGGCAGATCTGGCGCGAGTCGATGACGATGATCTTGCCGGCGCGGCGTGCCTCGGCGTAACCGTCCAGGTGGATCTTGAACCAACTGTCTTCGAACGCGGCGTTATGCGCCATGTACGGGTACTTCTTCATAAGTTTGAGCAGCTGCTTCTGCAGTTCCTTGTTCTCGCGGAATGGTTTTTTGCCGTCGATGTCGTCCCAGGTAATGTGATGGATGTTCGATAGCGGCACATCCTCGCCGCGGTAGATGTCGGGCAGGCCGCAGTAGTGTGCCTCGGCGTCATGCGGGACGGCGTCGCTGGTGAGCTCCATGATCTCCCAGCCCACGTTGATGATATAGCCGCGCTCGGGTGCACGGCCGGTGGTCTCGATGTCGATACCGAGCACGGTGCCCTGGATGGGCTTGCGGGCGTAGGCCACGCCGAGCGCGTCGCGGTCGCCGCGGATTTCGCGCATAACGGACGCGGCGGTGCGCTTTTGCATCTTGCCGATGCCGGCGCAGGTGTCGGCATCGGACAGGCCGCGCGAAAGCGTCGCGGGCGTCACGTTGCGCAGGCGTGCCTCGCCAATCTGGTCGCACAGGTCGCGGTTGCGGTCAGCCAGGTCGCGCACGGTGGCAAAGTCGAAGCTGGGGTCGCCCTCGGCGGTAAAGTACTCGGTTTCGAGCACCTTAAGGGCCTCTTCGCCCTTCTGGCGCTCGGACTCCATGGCGCCGTGATCGCCATAGATAAACATGGGAATAAACGGCTGGCGCTCGTATTCGAGTGCTTGTGAAACGTTCATATAACTGCTCCTTGGACGGGCCGCACCGCGCGGCTCGGGTTCATTGAGATGTGGCGAGATGATAGTTTACCATGGGCAACTATTGGCATCGCGCCTAGGACAACTACAATACCCTAGTTGACCGCTAGGACTTTTACAATGCTGCCGAAAGACATGAAAGGTTCCATCCGTCATGGATTTGCTGATTGATATTCTGCTCGACGCCGGCAAGGACACGCTCTCGCTGGCGCCTTTTTTGTTGGTGACGTATCTTGCTCTCGAGACACTTGAGCACGTTGCGGGCGACCGCGTCAACGGCGCTATCAAGCGCGCCGGCGCTGCGGGTCCCGTGGCTGGCTCGCTGCTGGGCATTGTGCCGCAGTGCGGATTTTCGGCCATGGCAGCAACGCTGTACGCCGGCCGTGTCGTGACGCTGGGCACGCTGGTCGCCGTGTTCCTCTCGACCTCCGATGAGATGCTGCCGCTGTTGCTCGCCGAGCAGGTGCCCGTGCAGACCATGGCGATGCTTTTGGCTTCGAAGGCACTGATCGCGCTGGTCACGGGCTTTATCGTGGACGCGGCTATCCGCGGCCTTCGTCGTAATGCCCGCGCGCATGCGGCGATTCGCCGTACCGTGCTGGGGACCGCTGCCAATCCGGCTCATGTGAACTGCGCGCACGACGACCATACCGGGGGCGACATCATTGATGAAGTGGCCGAGGCGGGCGTGAGCGCCGACCACATCCACGAGTTGTGCGAGCGCGACCATTGCGGTTGCGATGATGATGAAGATGAACACGAGCGCGACCACGGACACAGCCATGACCACGGTCACGCAAGCGAGCATGAGCACCACCACGGCCATGGGCACGACCACGGTCACTCCCACGAAGGTGCGCCCGTCCTGTCGATTATCCGCAGCGCGATCTCGCACACCGTGCAGGTTTCGGTTTTTATTTTCCTGGTGACGCTGATTCTAGTTGCCGTGCTCGAGACCTTCGGAGAGTCCGCGATCGAGCAGTTCCTGCGTGGCAACGAGACGCTCGCCGTCTTGGGCTCGGCACTCGTCGGCCTGATCCCCAACTGCTCGGCCAGCGTGGTCATTACGCAGCTGTACCTGGAGGGCGCGCTACAGCTGGCGCCGATGCTCGCCGGCACGCTCATTTCCGCCGGCGTGGGCTATCTTGTCCTGTTCCGCACCAACCGCAGCGCTCGTGAAAACGCCGTGTTCCTGGTCATGATGTACGTCATCGGCGCCGGCTGGGGCCTTATCCTATCCGCCTTCGGCCTCTAAGTAGGCTTAAAAAATGGGCTTCAAATAGCCATGCTCGGCGCCTGCGCAATGCGGCGACGCATGGCATTTTGAAGCCCGTTTTTTTGTTGAGCCATGGATTCCGAGCGCTCACACCGCTCAAAACAAAAAGGTAGATTTCCGGGCATGTCCCGAAAATCTACCTTGGTTAGCGCAGCAGCTCGGTGAGGTTGCGCTTAAAGCGGGCCCGGTCTTCGCTGGTAAATGCCGCCGGACCGCGAGTGCGACCGCCGGCGCGGCGCACCTTCTTTTCCTCGTGGCGAATAAACAGTTGCATGTCGATGGTCGCCTTATCGTAGACGCGCCCGCGTACGCCGATGGCGGCGGCATCGCGCCCGAGCACCATGCTCGCCAAGCCAATGTCCTGCGTCACGACTACGTCGCCCGCCTGCAGGCGTTCGACAATGGCAAAGTCGGCGCTGTCGGCGCCCACGCTCACATCGAGCGTCGTGACCCAAAATCCGCGTCGCGCATGCTCGACGTCGCGCGGATCGTCGCGGCGAATGTGGCGTTCCAGGTTCTGTGTGCTGTTGCCGGCGATAACGACGGCGACGCCCGCCCGCCGCGCGCAGTCAATCGACTCGCGCGTGACCGGGCAGGCGTCTGCATCAATAAAGAGCGTTCGCGGCATCTAGTGCACCAGTTTGCCAAATTGAATAGCGCGAACAATCAGCGTTACGCCAAACACCAGCAGTGCGGCGCCGCTAAAGATGACGAGCATCTTGGCCGACCACAGCGGATAGATAAACACGAACATGCCGGCGATGATGGAGAGCGCGCCGCTCAGGATGGCGAGGGCACGGTTGGACGAAAGCTCGGACTCCAGAATGGACATGACACCTTCGACGATCCAGCCAAAGCCGGCCACGATAACCACCATCGTGGTGAGCGTCGCGGTCGAGAAGGCCTGGTTGCGCAGGATTATGACGCCGCCCAAGATAATGAGTAGGTTGGAGATGATGCTCGTCACGCGCCAGCCGGTGGGCAGCAGTGGCTCGAAAACAGCGGTAAACAGCCTGATCGCGGCCGTGATCACAAAGTAGAAGCCCAAGACGGTCGTTAGGAAGACGAGGGACTTGGCGGGCGCAAACAGCAGTGCGATGCCGGCGACGAGCGCCAAGACGCCCGTGATGGCGTAAATCCAGCGTACGGCCTTGACGGCCTTGCCTGCCATGCTTTTCTCGTCAAATCCAAACTGGCTCGATTTTTGGTCATCATTCTTAAAGATGCCCATAATGTCTCCTTTCCGTGCGGCGTAAGCCTTGATCGTTACGACCAGTATCGCCTAAAGGCGCTGACGTATGGGTCGGGGAGGGTGAAACGTAACCCAAAGGCCCCGAATTGTTTCCGTTGTTCCCCACGTCGCGATTTTCTATTCAACAGGTGTAGAACATTGCAGCCCTGTTCGTATTTGCCTACGTTTTAGGTTAGATTTTCCTAAGGACAATTGGCTTGTATTGGGGGTCCCTATGAACGAAGCAGTTCCTGAGGCACCGTCGAGTGTCGAATCGATGGCAAAGCAAGGTTGCGAAAAGCTCGGTCTGGAAGCGTTTGATGCGCTGGTCCGTCGTGCCCGTACGTGCCGCCGCTTTGACGAGTCCATGCGCGTGCCGCGCGAGTTTTTGCTCGAGCTGGCGGAACTGGCGCACCTGGCTCCCTGCGGCGCCAATGCTCAGCGTCTGCGTTTTCATGTGGTAAGCGGTGCAGAGGACTGCGCTCGCGTGTTTGACGAGCTTGCATGGGCCGGCGCGCTTAAGGACTGGCCGGGTCCTGCCGAGGGTGAGCGCCCGACCGGCTACATCGCGATTCTTGCCGAGCGCGCCGTTCCGGGTAAGCCCGCCGCTCCTATTACTGAGGTCGACACGGGCATTGCCGCGCAGACGATGATGCTCGCCGCCCGCAGCGCCACGCCCGAGGTGGCTGCCTGCATGTTCAAGGCCTTTACGCCCCACGCGATCGATGCCATGGGGCTCGATAGCGACAAGTATGACCTCAAGCTGATCATGGCGTTTGGCGTTCCGGCCGAGACGCAGGTGATCGATGCGATCGATTCCAACCCCGACGGCTCAATTAATTACTGGCGCGACGAGGCGCAGGTGCACCACGTACCCAAGCGCCCGCTTGCCGACGTACTGGTGTAGCTGAGCGTCACCGCGGTGTAATCCGGCGGTAAACCACCACAAAGGTACCTGTCCCCTTTGCGGTGGTGCGAGGGGAGGACGTGTGGCAGATTTGTATTTGGTGCGGCATGGGCAGACTGAGCTCAATGTGCAGAACATTTTGCAGGGTGGGCACGATTCGCCGCTTACGGCGCGCGGGCGCGAGCAGGCGCTGGCGACGCGCGCGGCGTTTGAGGCGCGTGGCGTGACCTTTGACCGTGTGTATTCCTCCCCGTTGGGCCGGGCGCGGCGTACGGCTGAGCTAATTGCTGGTGAGGGCCGCTCGATAGAGCTGGTCGATGACCTACGCGAGTGGCATTTGGGCTCGCTGGAGGGCACATCAAATCGCGATATGCCGCCGCAGCCCTGGGGTGATTATCCGGTGGCCTTTGGTGGCGAGTCTGAAGTGCAGCTCCAGTCGCGTATGGTCGCGGTGCTGTCGCGCATCATGGCCAGGCCGCAGCACGACTGCGTGCTGGCAGTCTCCCACGGCTCAGCCTGCCAGGAGTTTCTTGAGTATGTGACTGGCAGGGGAGAGCTACCCGACAACGGTGCCGTGCTTCATTTTGGCTATTGCGACGGGGCGTTTTCGCTCCTTGATTGGTAACGAACGAAAGGACCCCTATGAATAAAGACCTGTATCTGGTTCGTCATGGGCAGACAATATTCAACCTTAAGCGCATTATTCAGGGTTGGAGTGACTCGCCGCTCACGCAGCTGGGATGCGACCAGGCGGCGCGTGCCGGCATGTTCTTGCGTGCGCGCGGCATTGAGCCCGATCATGCCTACACCTCGACGCTGCACCGCACCGAGCAGACCATCGCCAACTTGTGGCCGGGCTTGGCGTACGAGCGCCTGGACGGCCTGCGTGAGTGGTTCTTTGGCGACTTTGAGGCCGAGCGCGTGATGCTCATGCCCGAGCGCCCGTGGCGCGACTTCTATCGCCAGTTTGGCGGCGAGGGCCAGATGCAGGTGCGCGAGCGCATGGTGGCGACGTTGACCGATCTTATGCGTCGCCCGGACCACGAGTGCGTGCTCGCGGTGAGCCACGGCTCGGCTATCAAGGAGTTCATGGACCATGTGAAGGGCGCGGCGGCCGATGAGCGCGCCCGCGTGCCAGGCAACTGCTCGGTGCTGCACTTTGCGTTTGATGATGCGACGGATACGTTTGAACTGGTTGAGATTTTTACGCAGGAGGATTACGCGCGCGAGCTGGGGCTTGAACCACTTGTGGCGGCAGCAGGCCCGCAGCGCGGATAACGCGAGCGCGGCGGCACGGGTCGCCGGCATACTTCTCGACGCAAAAGGGGCGGAGATGCATGTACCTGCTGCATCTCCGCCCCCTGTTTGTTGAGCTGCCGATTTTTGTGCTGGGCGGTCTGGTCTTGCTAGAACCGCGCGACCTGGTGCGTGAGCAGACCTGTCGGAACTTGCGGCGCGGCGCCGCTGACCTGCGCGGCGGGGAAGAGCACGGCAACGGTAAAGTTGAACGGCTCCTTGCCGGTGTACGTTCCGGCGGCACGGGCCTCATCGGCCAGCAGCTGCGACGCCCCGGTCAGAGCGGCCGCGTAGGCGGGGTCGTCGGTCAGTGCCGGCTCCGTTGCTTGGTCGAGCATAGCGCGGATGGCCCCGACGGCATCCTCGCGCTTGACCTCCCACGTGCGGTGCGTAATGCCCGCGGGGTCGGTAACGGCGTAGAGCGACGCGCCCTCTTTGGCGGCGCCCAGGATGATATCCATGACGGGCGAGGCCTCGTAGGCGAGCGACACGGGGCGCGGCTGCACCTTGAGCTCGGCGATCGCGCGCGCGGCGGCAGCCACGTCGGCGCTGGCATCGCCCTTGCCGCCCGCAAGTACACTCGTCGGGCAGATCGCCACGACACCCGTCACACGTCCCGGCTCGCCCGAGCATTCGTACACGTAATACGCCGCACCCGGGTCCTTGAGCATCAGACCATCGGCAATGGCTCCGCGCAGAGCATCGTTGCCGCTCAGGATGCTGCCCATTGCAGGCAGCGCCTCGAGCACGCGGTCCTGAGCCGGGCGGATGCAGGGAAACGGAAGTGCTTTCATGGGCGGTCCTAACGCACGAGTCGGTTTGTTCGCGGCTTATTATGCCCCAACTTGCCCATTCGCGTCCCAGAGCACGTTATCGGCGAGCGCGATGAGCACGTTCTGGCAGCGAACGATATCGGCGTGGGACACATATTCGTTGGGCTTGTGCGCGAGCGCGAGCGACCCGGGACCGTAACTCATGCAATTGCGGTTACCTGTCTTGCCGGCAATGACGGCGGTGTCGGTGTAGCCGGTAAAGAAGCCGACGGTCGTGTCCGCGTCCGTCACGTCATCGGCGGCACGCTTGAGCGCTGCTAGAAGGGGAGAGTTCGGGTCGCGCTCGATGGCGGGGCGGTCGCCCGTCACGGTGTAGCTGCCATGGCAACCGGGGACCGCGGCTTCGGCGCCGGCGATGGCCTGCTCTACCATGCGCTTCGCGACGGCCGTATCAGTCGGCGGAGTCAGGCGCATATCGACCCAGACCTTGGCGCGGTCGGGCACGACATAGGGGCGATATCCGCCCTCGATTTGGCCAAACGTGATGGTCGAAGGCCCCAGTTCATCGTGCGCGGGCAGCGCCATAAACGCGCGACGGAGCGAACACACGACCTCGGCCATGGCGGCGACGGCATCCGCGCCCTTCCAGGGCTGGCTCGCATGCGCCGTCACGCCAGTCATTTCAATTTCGAACCACGTACGCCCCTTGTGCGCCACCTGGATCTGTCCGTCGGTGGGTTCGGTGTCCAGCACCCATTCACGCGAGCCGACCCAGCCGGCATCGATCGCGGCCTCTGAGCCGCGCATAAAGTCCTCCTCGTCGACCGAGCAGATGAGCGAAAAGCCGCGGCGGGGCAGCTCGCCTTCTGCCGCCACGCGCTCGAGTGTATGGACCAGTGCGGCAATGGCGCAGGCCAGGCCACCCTTCATATCGCAGGCGCCGCGGCCATAGAGTTTATCGTTGCGCACGATCGCTCCGAGCGGCGGAATGTCCGCGTCCCAGCCATCGCCCAGCGTAACGGTATCCATATGGCAGATATAGACGAGTCGCGGCTCGTCGCTTTGGCCCGGCACGGTGACCATAAGGTTGCGGCGCCCGGGGAGTACTTCGAGCTCTGCAATCTGCACGGCATCGAGTACCGGATGGCTCAGCTGCGCCAACTGTTCCTCAACCAACGCTTTGATATGCCGCTCAATTTCATCCTCATACGCGCCCGGGTCTGAGCTGTCGATTCGCACAAGCTCCTGCGCAAGCCGCCAGGCAAAGTCCTTGTCAACCATATGCAACCTCACAATCAGTCTGCTTTCCAAACCGATTGTAAGCCTCCTAAGAGATCCGCGGTGTGCGCGCAGCAGTATTTACCGTTCGCAGGCCGAGCCAGCGCGTTTGCCGTCCGAGCGGGTTCACAAACGGCGCAGTGGGTACGTAGCCTCTATGGACGACATGCTGTGCGACATATCTGCCTTTCGGTATCACCGGATACCTCCACAGGTCTTGGCGATAATGCCGGACCTGCCCGAGTCTGCGGACGATCCGCGCAAGGAGCGCCTTTGCGAGCATCCGCTCGTCACGCATTTTCTGGGCATCCCGTTGCACGTTTTGGCGCAGGGAAGCTGCGGACGTAAGGGCGATCGCATTGTCAGGCATGTTTGGAACGGGGAGAGGCCGTTTGGCTCCGTGCGGCAGACAGAGTTTGGCCTCGATGCCGCGTCCCCACTCTTTACCCTGCTGACCCTGGCCTCCTCGGTCTCAAACGAGCGTCTAATCATGTGCATGTATGAGATGTGCGGCACCTTTGCCGTGTGCAAGATTGCGCCTCAGGTAAAGTCGGCACTTGTGCAGGCGTATGGGGGCCGGTGGGGTGACGCGCAGTTGGGCTGGGAAAACGTAAAGGATGTCTCGGGGAATCCAACGGACTTGTGGAAACGACCGCCCTTGATCGAGCTCTCTGAGCTTACGGAGTACGTCGATAAGATCCGGGGGCTCCGCGGCGCTAAATCGTTCACACGTGCCGCGAAATGCATTACAGGGATGGCGGCATCGCCGCTCGAGGTCCAGGCATCGATGCTGTTTGGTCTTTCGAGGTTACGCGGCGGCGAAGGGCTGCGCCTTACCAATAACGTCGAGATTCGTATGACGCGCAGCGCTCGTCTGATTTCGGGGCTCGACAGGCGCTATGCCGATATCCTGCTGGCAAATAAGGACGGCAGCCGAGAGTGTCTGGTTGAATGCCAGGGTAAAGCCATACACGGATCCATAGAATCCAAGATCTCTGACTCCGACCGAACGACGGCCTTGCAGGCGATGGGATATCCCGTCGTTTTGATGACCTATGGCCAGCTGGCCGACTCCGATGCCTTCCGCGTGGTGATGGAGCTCATCATGTCCTATCTCGATGCGCCGCTGAAAGACAAGACACCGCGGCAGCAGGAGCTCGAACGCCGGCTTCGTGAGGAGATATTTATCGATTGGTCGGGAATGTAGTCGTGCAGGTGGAAAACGGTCGCGCGAACTAGAGTTTTGGGCGCGAAAAAAGCTTCAGTTTCGCCTTGGAAGGACTTTAAAAATGCTATCCAGAACAAGTTGTTTCGGAAAATCGACAGTCAACTTGGATGTGGTATACAGAGATCGATTTTTACCTACTAAAGCTCCAGATAAAGCTGTTTATCAAAGCGGGTGCGCTCAGTAATTTGGGTATGACTGTCGATTATCCGAAAAAACTTGTTCTGGGTAGCATTATCAAAACCAGCCGGAGCAAAGAAATCGGCCCCCGTTTCGCGAAAACGGGGGCCGAATGGGCTTCATGGCCTGCCTGGCAGGCTTGGCGCCGGCGCTATTTGATCACGCGTACGCGATACATCGACGGAATCTGCTTGAGCGCCTCGATCGTGCTGCTGTCCAGGTGCTCGTCGGTGTCGAACATGGTGTAGGCGTTCTCGCCGGCGGACTCGTTGGTCATACGCTGCACGTTGGCGTTGTCCTTGGCGAGAATGGCCGTGATCTGGCCGATCATGTTGGGCACGTTGGCGTGCAGGCAGGCGATGCGGCTTGCGGCGCGCGCCTTGCCCATGCTGCAGGCGGGGTAGTTGACGCTATGTGCGATGTTGCCGTTCTCCAGGTAATCCTTGAGCTCGCTGATGGCCATATCGGCGCAGTTGGCCTCGGCCTCGCCAGTGCCGGCGCCCGAGTGCGTGGTGATAAACGTGTTGGGCATCTTGACGGTCTTGGGCGTGGCAAAGTCGCAGCTAAACCAGCTCAGCTTGCCCTCGCGCAGGGCAGCGTCGACGGCGTCCTCGTCAATGATGGTCTCGCGTGCGTAGTTGATGAGCACGGCGTCGGGTGCCAGCAGGTTAATCTGCTCGGTGCTGATCATGCCGATGGTGTCGGCCTTGCTGGGCACGTGTACGGTGAGGTAGTCGCAGCCGCGGCAGAGATCCTCGAGCGTGCCCACACGCTGCACCTCGCGGCTCAGCACCCACGCGTGCTCGACGGAAATGAACGGGTCGTAGCCGTAAACGTCCATGCCCAGGTCGACGCAGGCGTTGGCGACCTTGGAGCCCACGTTGCCCAGGCCGATGACGCCGATGCGCTTGCCCTTGAGCTCGCGGCCCACAAAGGCCTTCTTGGCCTTTTCGGCATCGACCTGAATCTCGGGGTCGTCGGCGTTGTCGCGCACCCAGTTCATCGATTGCACCACGCCGCGGCTCGAGAGCACCAGCATGCCTAGGACGAGCTCCTTGACGGCGTTGCTGTTGGCGCCGGGGGAGTTGAAGACGACGACGCCCTTCTTGGCGTACTCCTCGACGGGGATGTTGTTGACGCCGGCGCCGCAGCGGGCGATGGCGCGGATGCCCTCGGGCAGCTCGTAGCCGTGCAGGTCGGTCGAGCGCATCAGGATCGCGTCGGCCTCCTCGGCGGTGCTCACAAACTCGTAGCCTTCGCCAAACTCGACTTTGCCATCCTTGGTAATGTCGTCGATGGTCTTAATCTTGCGCATGAAAAACTCCTTAGCGGGTTTGTTTAAAACAAGTGGTTTGAAGTGGCTGGTCGGCCCGCGTGCTGCGGGCTAGTTAGATCGCGGGCTCAAACTACGCTGCGCTTCGAAGTCCTTCATGTACGAGGCCAGTGCCTGCACGTCTTCCATGGTTACGGCGTTGTACACGCTGGCGCGCATGCCGCCGACGAGGCGATGGCCCTTGACGTTTTGGATCTGGTGCTCTGCCGCGCCCGCAACAAAGGCAGCGTCGAGGTCGGCATCGCCGGTACGGAACGTGACGTTGGCGATGGAGCGACTGTCTGTCTGCGCAGTGCCGTGGAATAGTTTGCTGTGCTCGAGCAGGTCGTAGAGCAGGTTGGCCTTGGCCCAGTTGCGCTCGGCCATGGCGGCAAGTCCACCGGTCTGCTCAACCCAACGGAACACCTTGCCGCACACGTAGATGCCAAAGGTGTTGGGCGTGTTGAGCATGGAGCCCTTGGCGGCCTGGGTCTTAAGGTCCAGGTACTGCGGAGTCTGCGCAAAGGCCGGACCGTCGGCGATCAGGTCGTCGCGCACGATAACCACGGTGACGCCCGCGGCGCCGGCGTTCTTCTGCGCGCCGGCGTAAATGAGCCCGTAGCGCTCAACGTCGAGCGGCTGCGACAAAAAGCAGCTCGAGACATCGGCGACCAGCGGCACGTCGCCGCAATCGGGCAGCTCGTGGAACATGGTGCCAAAGATGGTGTTGTTCTGGCAGATGTAGACGTAGTCGAGCCCGTCGCCCGCGGCCTCGGCGGCAATGCGCGCGTTGATGTCGGCCATGTCGGGGATGCGGTCGAAGTTGGTGTCCTCGGAGCTCGCGAGCAGCACGGCCTCGCCGTACTTGGCGGCCTCTTTGTACGCCTTGTTGGCAAAGTTGCCGGTCACGATGTAGCCGGCGCGGCCGCGGCGCATGAGGTTCATGGGGATGCCCGCAAACTGCAGCGTGGCGCCGCCCTGCAAAAACAGGACACGGTAGTTGTCGGGGATGCTCGGCAGGCGGCGCAGGGTTGCCTCGGCGTCGTCGATGATCTGCTGGTACATGCTAGATCGATGGCTCATCTCGAGCACGGACATGCCGCAACCGCGGTAGTCCATCATCTCGTCGGCGATCTCGGCGAGCACGCTTGTAGGCAGTGCGGCCGGGCCAGCTGAGAAGTTGTGCACACGTGCCATCTTCTAGTTCCCTTCGTAGTCGTCTGAACGTTCGGGATACTTTAGCACAGTGGAGCGCCAGGCGCGACCGCATCACGGTAAAACTCGACTGCGCCGCTATGATTTACAGGATGGTTACATGGGGGAGGGCGGTCGCTAGGTCTATACCACCGGGATATACCGTGACAGGTACTCTTTGAGTGCGGGGTCGCACACATAGAGATACGTTCCTAGCATGCCGCGCGTCATGAGGACGTAGTAGGCGTTGACGATAATCTTTTGCAGATCATCGTCGCTTGCTTTTTTCTTCGCGACGGCATCTTTGAAGTTCGCCTTGTTAACGTAGACTGAATCTTTGTCCGAATCGTAGTAAATGTCGGGACCCAGAATTACGAATCCGTAGTTGAGATCGTAGCCTTGTACCGTATGAATGCATCCGACTTCGTTGACGGCGTTGGCGGAGTTAACCCAATCCTTCTGGGTTGAGTTCCAACGTTTGGGAATGCCCTCGATGACGATATCGAACACATCTTTATTGCTCTTGCTTTCCCATTTCCAAGCAAAACCGGCTGTCATACGGGACAGCCCAACTTCTTTTTCTTTGGTCTGCTGTAGGGAGCAGAAATCTTCAAAGCGGTCGACTATGCCAAACTGGTACCTGGGGATATCACTGTCAGGATCGCCGGCTTGCGAGTCGTAAGGCTGAGAGGCAAAGAGCTCATCAAACTTCATGCCGGCATGCATGTACGCTTTGTTGTCAAGCAGGTCGTAGACAAAATCGAGGTACTCATCGCCGCCACGCACACGCATTTGGGTGCTCAAGTTGAATTCTTCGGTCTCGATTCCAGCTTCTTCGAGTTGGTTGAGTCGCTGCTCAAGGCCATCTCGGTTGAGTCCCGATGCGCGGACTTGCTGTTTGGGGTCATAGAACAGATATGCCTTGTCGCAGCATTTGAATATCCAGTCAACTTGGTTGCTCGTATGTGGAAGGCCGAGGCGATCGCAGGTGTTATAGAAGGCCTTGATGCCGGAGCCCATGCTTAGATAATTACCCAGTCGATGTGCTTCGTCGACAAGTAGGATGTCATAACGATCATTTTTGGTCACGTCACTGGGGCTCAAGATATCGCCAGGCTTTAACCCTGGAAGGAAGTGCGTGAGTTTCCTGAGGGTCTTCTTCAGGGAATCCATGGGGGTGACAAAACCGACTCGCAGGCCGGAAAGGTTGGGCTCATTTTTGATTTTGAACATGAGACTGATGGCGAGGATTGTTTTACCTGTTCCCGGCGCGCCATTCACGACGGTTATACGTTCTCTTTTTGAGCCGCCGTGTTTTGCGTCTTCATGCTCCTGTTCGAGACGTTTATAAATCGTCTCGATCGTTTCGTATTGGTCGGGCGTAAGCGTCTTGAAAGGCGAGAACTTGAACA
>DBFMRS010000167.1:0-7817 GCA_048387515.1 Collinsella sp. | reverse complement strand
GACAAAGCCCTCGGCGGCGAGATGGCCGTCATGCGTGCCCTCATGCTCGCTGGCGGTTCGCTCACGCCGAGCGAACTCGCCGATCGCGCCTGGGTCTCGAGCGCCCGCATCGCCAATATCCTACGCGCTCTCGAAGCCAAGGGCTGGGTCGAGCGCGAGCACTCAAAGACCGACCGTCGTCGCGTACACGTCACGGTGACCGACAAGGGATTCCAGGATCTCGAAATCAAACGACGGGAATTCGAGGAGCGCACCGCGGCCTTCCTCGAGCAGCTCGGCGAAACAGATACCCAAGAGATGGTGCGCCTTCTAAGACGTGCCAACGAAATTATCGACCGCAATCAAGAAAGGAGAGATGCCGAGTGAGGATTCTCAAGCTCTTTAAAAAGCACGTCCTGGCACTGTTCACAGCTATCGTACTTATCGTAATCAGCTGCAACGCCGATCTGGCGCTGCCTACCTATATGAGCGACATCGTCGACGTGGGCGTGCAGCAAGGCGGCATCGCCTCGCCCGTGCCCGACACCATTCGCGCCGAATCGCTCGACGACCTCGAACTCTTCATGAGCGCCAAGGACGCCAAGGCTGCGGAGGCCGTGTTTAGCAAGGCTGACAAAAACGGCATTCGAACGTACAAGGGCACCGAGGAAGAGCGTGCCGATGGAGGCAAAATTACCGACATTATGAGCCTGCCCGAGACCGTCGTCCTTTCGCTCAACCAGGGCATCGACGCCGACTCCATGGGAGACATGACCGGCACGTCCAGCGAGAAAGACAGCGACGCCGCTCAGGCCATGCCCACGCCCGAGCAAATGGCAGCGATGACGCCCGAGCAGCTCGCCGAGATGCAGCAGAAGGCCGCAGCGGCGCAGAATATGCAAAAGCAGATCGACGCCGACGGCGGCAAGATCACCATGAAGAGCCTGCGCCTGGGTGTCGAGGGCGGTCTGGTAGACCAAAGCAAGCTCGTCGAGGGCGCCAACCAAATGGCGGACAAAATGGGCTCCATGTCGGGCTCCATCGTCACCCAGCGCGCCGTGAGCTATGTACAGGACGAGTACAAGGCGCAGGGCATCGACCCCGCCGACGTGCAGAACGCCTACCTGAGCCGCATGGCGACCACGATGTTTGGACTGTGCCTCGTGTCGCTCGTCGCCACCATCCTGACCGGTGCCGTGGCTTCGCGCACCGCCTGCTCCATCGCCCGCGACCTGCGCCGCGAGACCTTCAACAAGGTTATGCACTTCTCGCCGGCCGAGGTGGGCAAGTTTAGCCAGGCCTCGCTCATCACCCGCTGCACCAACGACATTCAGCAGATCCAGATGGCCGCAACTCTGTTTATCCGCATGTGTCTGATGGCCCCCGTCATGGGCATCGTCGCCGTCATGCGCGTCCTGGCCAACCATACCGGCCTGGAGTGGACCATCGCCGTTGCCATCATCGCGGTCTCGGCCGTCGTCGGCGTGCTTATGGGCCTCACCATGCCCAAGTTCAAAAAGATGCAAAGCTTTGTTGACCGCGTGAACCTTACCGCCCGCGAGCTGCTCGACGGCCTTATGCCCATCCGCTCGTTCAACCGCGAGGAACATGAGCTCGAACGTTTTGACAAGGCGTCGCTCGACCTGATGACCACGCAGCTCTACACCAACCGAGCCATGAGCTTTATGATGCCGCTCATGATGCTCGTCATGAACTGCATCACCGTGCTTATCGTCTGGTTTGGCGCGCAGGGCGTGTCCGACGGCGTGATGCAGGTCGGCAACATGATGGCGTTTATCTCCTACACCATGCAGATCGTCATGGCGTTTATGATCCTCACCATGGTTTCGGTCATCCTGCCCCGTGCCGAGGTCGCAGCCGAGCGCGTAGATGAGGTCATCACCTGCCCCACGAGCATCAACGACCCTGCCTCGCCCAAACTGCCCGCGGCCAGCTCGCCGCGCGGTGAGCTCACCTTCCGCGACGTGAGCTTCCAGTATCCCGATGCCCGCGCCGATGTCATCAGCGGTGTGAACTTCACCACGCACGCCGGCCAGATGCTCGGCATCATTGGCTCCACGGGCTCGGGCAAGTCCACGCTCGTGCAGCTGATTCCGCGCCTGTACGACGTCACGGGCGGCAGCATTTCACTCGACGGCATCGACGTGCGCGACATGACCCTTTCCGAGCTGCGCCACCGCATTGGTTATATCCCACAGCAGGGACGCCTGTTCTCGGGCACCGTCGAGAGCAACCTTAAGTTTGCCGGCGACATGGTAAGCGACGAGGACATGCACGAGGCCGCGCGCATTGCCCAAGCCGAGGACTTTATCGCCGAGCGCGAGGGCGGTTACGACTCCCCCATCAGCCAGGGCGGCTCCAATGTTTCGGGCGGTCAGCGCCAGCGTCTGGCCATCGCCCGCGCGTTGGCCAAAAAGCCCGAGGTCGTGGTGTTCGATGACTCGTTTAGCGCCCTCGACTACAAGACCGACGCGCGCCTGCGCGAGGAGCTCGCCAAAAACGTCACCGACGCCGCGCTCGTGGTCGTGGCGCAGCGTATCGCGACCATCATGCACGCCGACCAGATCATCGTGCTCGATGACGGCCACGTAGTGGGCACCGGCACGCACGAGGAGCTGCTGCGCGGCTGCCCGGCGTACCTGGAGATCGCACAGTCGCAGCTTTCCGCCGAGGAGCTGGGGCTTACCCAAGAAGAAATTGCAGCCGTCATGGAAGGAGGCGAGCGCTAATGGCCGACGAGACCAAGACTCAAATTCCCAAGCCCACCCGTCAGCGTGGACCCATGGGCCGCATGGGCGGCATGCGTCGCGGCGAAAAGGCCAAGGACTTTAAGGGCACCATGAAGCAGCTGCTCGGCTATATCGGCCAGCACAAGATTGCCGTGTTTGCCGCCGTCGCCTTTGCCGTGTGCTCGGTCATCTTTAACATTGTGGGACCCAAGGTGCTCGGCCAGGTTACGACCAAGCTGTTCGAAGGCCTGGTCGCCAAGGTCAACGGCACCGGCGACGTTGACTTTGACTGGATCGCCAAGACGCTCGGCTTTTTGCTCTGCCTGTATCTGGCGAGCTCTGTCTGCAGCCTCATCCAGGGCTGGCTCATGACCGGCGTCACGCAAAAGATTTGCTATCGCATGCGCAAGGAGATCGCCGCCAAGATTGCCGTCGTGCCGATGAGCTACTTCAACGGCCACAGCAAGGGCGACGTGCTCAGCCGCATCACCAACGACGTCGATACGCTGGGCCAGTCGCTCAACCAGAGCGTGACGCAGCTCATCACGTCGGTGACGCAGATTATCGGCGTGCTCGTCATGATGCTTTCGATCAGCCTGCCGCTTACCGGCGTCACCGTGCTCACGCTGCCGGCCGCCGCGATTATCTTGACCGTAATGATTCACTTCTCGCAGCCGTACTTCCGCGAGCAACAGCAGGTTCTGGGCGCCGTCAACGGCATTATCGAGGAGGACTTTGCCGGCCAGAACGTCATTCAGGTGTTCGACCGCGCCGAGGCCTCGATCGAAGAGTTCGACCGTCAAAACGACCGCCTCTTTATTAGTGGCTGGCGCTCGCAGTTCCTGTCGGGCCTGATGATGCCGCTTATGAGCTTGGTGGGCAACATGGGCTACGTGGGCGTCGTCGTGGTGGGCGCGCAGCTCGCGCTGACCGGCAATGCCACGCCCGGCGACATCCAGAGCTTTATCCAGTACGTGCGCAACTTTACGCAACCCGTGCAGCAGCTGGGCAACGTGAGCAACACGATGCAGTCGATGGCTGCCGCCACCGAGCGCGTCTTTGAGTTCCTGGCCGCGCCCGAGGAGGAGCAGAAGGCCGACGCGCAGATTCCCGAGAAGCGCCCCGGCCACGTGGTGTTTGACCATGTCAAGTTTGGCTACACGCCCGACAAGATCATCATCCACGACTTTAGCTGCGAGGCGCAGCCCGGCCAGACCATCGCCATCGTCGGCCCCACCGGCGCCGGCAAGACCACGCTCATTAAGCTGCTGCAGCGCTTTTACGACGTGGACGGCGGTTCGCTGCGCGTCGAGGGCGTCGACGTGCGCGACTGGGACCGCGCGGCGCTGCGCGGCGAGTTTGCCATGGTGCTGCAGGATACCTGGCTGTTTAACGGTACCATCCGCGAGAACATCCGCTACGGACGCCCCGACGCGAGCGACGCCGAGGTCGAGGCCGCCGCGCGCGCCGCACGTTGCGACCACTTTATTCATACGCTCGCCGGCGGCTACGACTTTATGATCAATGAGGAGGGCACCAACCTCTCGCAGGGCCAGCGCCAGCTCGTGACCATCGCCCGCGCCATTTTGGCCGACCGTCCGGCGCTGATTTTGGACGAGGCGACATCCAACGTCGACACCCGCACCGAGGAGCTCATCCAGCGCGCCATGGATGCGCTGATGCAGGGCCGCACCAGCTTTGTCATCGCGCACCGCCTGTCCACGATCCGCAACGCCGACGTGATCTTGGTGATTCGCGACGGCGACATCGTCGAGAAGGGCACGCACGACGAGCTGCTCGCCCAGGGCGGCTTCTACGCCGACCTGTACAACTCGCAGTTCGACGAAGCGGCGTAAAAACCGGCGGCAAACAACCGCAATGCCAAGAAAACGGGGGCGCAGGACAACCTGTGCCCCCGTTTTTTGTTCTGCGACCTTCAAACCGCCTCCCCTGGGACCTGATTGACAGCCCCTTCGAGGCCCCGTGGGCAAAAAATGGCAAATATGAGTACTGTTACCTTTTTAGTAACAGCCAAAACAGCTCCAAATGCCGTTTTCACAGCTTACACGCGTCCCTAAATTGATCAAACAGCCCTATAGCGAACTTATATGTGTTTACGTTAATGAACATATTTTGCTGTTATGTCTATTATTTTGCGAAGGCAATATGATACTAAGATAGCAACAGTACTCATATTTGGCATTTTTTGCCCACAGGGTATTTCCTGGGGAGCCGACAACAACCTTAGGGTCCCGCGCGGCGCCGCTCCCTCCCGGCATCCGCCGACGTTTACCCAGATAAAACCTGCCAAAATAAACCTGTCCCTTTTTGGTAGGTTTCGGGGTGACAAGGGCTTGCACTTTAGCGTGCGACAGCGGATAATGCCGAGCATTCGACAATACGCTTATTGCTCTTTCCATAGATTGAGGAGGCCCCTATGGCCATGGAATTCAAACGCAGGCTGCCGATCCCCATGGAGATCCGCGAGGAAATGCCACTTTCTGCCGAGCTTACCGCCAAAAAGCAGGCATTTGACGCCGAGGTCGCCAAAGTCTTTACCGGCGAGGACGCACGCAAGGTGCTCATCATCGGCCCGTGCTCTGCCGACCGCGAGGATTCGGTGCTTGAGTACATGAACCGACTGGCCAAGACCGCCGAGGAGGTCAAGGACAAGCTCATCATCATTCCGCGCGTCTACACCAATAAGCCGCGCACCAAGGGCACCGGCTACAAGGGCCTTCTGCACAACCCCAACCCCGAGGCTCCCGACGACCTGCTCGAGGGCGTCAAGGCCATCCGCCATATGCACCTGCGTGTTATTGAGGAAACGGGCTTCTTCACCGCCGACGAGATGCTCTATCCGTCCAACTACCAGTACCTCGTTGACCTGCTGAGCTATGTTGCCGTGGGCGCACGCTCGGTCGAGAACCAGGAGCATCGCCTGGTGTCGAGCGGCATTTCGGTACCCGTCGGCATGAAGAATCCCACTGCCGGCTCTACCACCGTTATGCTCAACTCCATTTACGCCGCGCAGGCGCACCAGAGCTTCATCTTCCGCAACTGGGAGGTCGAGTGCGACGGCAACCCGCTCGCACACGCCGTTATGCGTGGCTACATCGGTCTCGATGGGCGCACCTACCCCAACTACCACTACGAACACCTGGAACGCCTGGCCGAACGCTATACCGAGCATGCCGGCTATGCCAATCCGGCAGCGGTCATCGACTGCAACCACGACAACTCGGGCAAGCGTCCGCTGGAGCAGTATCGCATTTGCAAGGAGGTGCTCGACAGCTGCCGCCGCAACGAGTCCATCTCCAAGCTGGTCAAGGGCTTTATGATCGAGTCCTACCTGGAGGACGGCAACCAGCCGGTCGACGGCGGTGTCTTTGGCAAGTCGATCACCGACCCGTGCCTGGGCTGGGAAAAGACCGACTACCTCATCCACGAGATCGCGGAACGTATTTAGTTACGCGGTTTTACCAAACCGCGTAACGGCTCGACGCTGCAAACCCGCCAGGGCGGCAATCTGCCTTTCAACTTCGACGGCATGATCAAAAGATCAATGCCGCCTCGTTTCAAGGCACCTTGCTCGCTCTGGCGGGTTTTCGCTGACGTTTTTTCGACCTGCATTGTTGCCAGGGTTGGCACCAATGACTAATGCGGTAACTAGCTACGTCGGTCCGCTTGACCGGCTGGGTTTCTGAGGTGCGGCAGATTCCCGCGAAAGAGGAGGGCATAGACCTTAAGGGTCATGCCCGACGATTGAAGGGCAAGGTGCCGTGCCTCGGGAAGACAGACAGTTACGCCGAGGGCTCCTGCTGCGTAATGCAGTGGATATTTCCACCACCGAAGACGACCTGCTCGGACTGAACGCCGACGCACTTGTAGACGCCCTCGCCCCAGACCTCGTCGTAGATCTTCTGGAGCGTGTCAACGGCAAGCTGATCGTTCTCGTCGCCGTACTGCGGGACGATAACGCCGTGGTTGGTGACCAGGTAGTTCATGTAGGAGGCGATCAGCGGCTCGTCGGCAACGCGCGGCTCGGCGTTCTCGTCGGCGTCGATGGTGTCGCAGGAAGCCTGGTCCATGAACAGCGGGTTCACAGGCATACAGAGCTTGTAGACCTTCATCTTGCGGCCCTTGGCGTCAACGGCGTTGGAGAGGGTCTCGTAGACAGCGTGGCACTGCTCGTAGAACGGATACTCGGGATCGTCGGTCCAGATGCAAGCCATGACGCCCGGAGCGATGAACGTAGCGACATCATCGATGTGGCCGTTGGTCTCCTCGGGGTCGATGCCCTCCTTAACCCAGATGACCTTCTCGACACCCAGGTAATCCTTGAGGTGCTCGTCCATATAGGCGCGAAGTTCCTCACTCCAGGGCTCAAACTTCTTGTGGAACTTGGGCCAGATGGACTCGGGATCCTCTTCCTCCTCCAGAACCGCAGAGCAGGTGCGGCCCGGGGAAAGCAGGCACTGGTCGGTCACGACCACGGTGCCTTCGCCGTCGACGGTAATGGAACCGCCCTCGAGGATCATGTCATCGGGACGATAGCGACGGCAGCCGGAAAGCTCAGCCATCTTAAGGGCAATCTGCTCGTCCTTGTCCCACGGGAAATAGAGGCCGTCGACGAGGCCGCCGTAGGCGTTGAAGTGCCAGTGGTTGGCGCGCTTATCGCCCTTGCCATTGATAACAAAAGTGGCAGCGGTGTCGCGGAACCAAGCGTCGTCGGTGGTCATCTCGATAACGGTGACGTTCTCGTCTTCCTCAAAGGCGGCCTTGCAGTTGGCGTAGTCGGCCTGGTTGGCGCACATGGTGACCGGGGTGAACTCGGCGATGGCGCGAGCGATGGCGGCATACTGCTTCTGAGCCGCCTTGGCACCATGGGCCCAGGTATCGGTGCGATGGGGCCAGCCCATCCACACGCGATCCTGTGGGGCGAACTCAGCAGGCATAAAGAAGCCATCGGCCTTAGGGGTGGACTCGGACTCGGTGATCGTACGCATAAGATTTCCTCCAAATCGAACGATCGCTTGCTGCGGGCGGGTTACCCGCAGCCTAAAACCAAGAGATGGTAGGCGCCCG
>DBFMRS010000166.1:0-3694 GCA_048387515.1 Collinsella sp. | reverse complement strand
GGGAAGAGGTGCCGGGCGGCGGGCGGAGCATGGCCACCGGACCTATCGAAACACATCTCCACCGTTCCATCAACTGGGAAAACGGCGCCCCCGGACCCCAGGAGGGGCCGCGGGGGCGTTCAGCTAACTGCGGGAATGGCCCATTTGCTCAATGTGTTCGGCTGAGATCGGAAATCAACCCGGAGCTCGCTCGCTCAACCACCTGGCCATCGGATTAGCCGGATTCTGGGACACGCCTTCCGTCCCAGGCCTCTACCGGAAAATGCGTCCCACCCTGAGATGCCATCGGGATAGCGTATCCCGTTTTGGAGCCGAATTCCGGGTCGTAGTTTCCGCCTGAGGGCCGATCCGGAAACGGCATCCCATTCTGAAGCCGAAATCTGGAACGCACTTTCCGCCAAAGGTCGCAAAAGGAAAGCACATCCCATTCCCGGCATCAAATCAGGACGCGCTTCATTATCCCCGCCCTCACATCTCGGCAAACGAGATCAGCTTGACGTCTCCCCTACTCTCCGCGGCATCCCGACATCCCTGCGTAAAGCCTCGCTTCGAGAAGATCGCATAGCTTTTGTGCTGCCGCCTAAAGAGCTCGCTTCGATGCACGAGCTTTTGCAGCACGTCTTCGCCCACCGGTTCATTGCGCCATTTGCATTCCGCAAACAGCGCAGTGCCCTCGCCATCGTCAACAATCAAGTCGATTTCTTCCTGCGTATGCGTGCGATTATCCGTCCCCCACCAGCGCCCAACGCTTGCCGGAACCACATCAAGCTGGCCCGCCCGCGCGAGTTCGTACACGTATTGTCTGCATATAAGCTCAAAGACCGTACCCATGTAATCCGATACGTGCGGCTCAATGCGCTCATACGCCATCTCGGCCATATCGTTTTGAATCAGCCCGATGTTCTGCGGAACAAACTTGTACCAGAACCTAAACATCTGATCGCTCAGCAGATACACGGCTCGCTTATTGCTCGTCTCGTTTAGGGGCAGCTCGCGCTCGACAATCCCAAGCGACGCCAGCTTATCCACATAGCTCTTTACGTTGCTCGCAGGGATTCCCGTAGAGCTCGCAATCTCCGAGATCTTCGAGCGCCCCTGGGCAATTGCCTGCACGATCGCATCATATTGCTCGGGATTGCGGCACTCTTGCAACAGCAGGTTACTCGGCTCCTCAAAGAGATAGCCCGTAGGAGTAAGAAAAAGACGTTTGATGTTGTCCTTGAGCGATACGGTAGGATCGACTTTCTCGATATATGCAGGAATGCCGCCCGTCATGCCATAGCAAACTGCAGCGTCTTCGCGACCCATGATCTGCCACAGGCCGAGGGTCGTCATAAAATCGAGCGGCATGATCTTAAACTGGGCCGTACGCCTACCGTATAGCGGACTCTCGTAGCCCAACACCTGCTCTTCCATAAACGAAAGCGACGACCCGCACAGGATAAGCATGAGCTTGGTCTCTTTGTACAAGTGATCGATCTTGCCTTGCAGCAACGAGCTGATCTCGGGATTCGATTGGGCGAGATAAGGATACTCGTCGATCACGACAATCAAACGTTCCGTGCGAGCCATGGTAGCCAATGCATCGAACGCCTCGTCAAAACTACGAAACGACACGCCAGCAACACCAACGGAGCCCGCAAGTATCGCCTGGCTAAAGCCATGCAGGTTTGCCTCTGCATTGGTACGACGAGCTTGAAAGTAAATAGCCTTCTTGCCTTGGATAAACTCTGTGATAAGACGCGTTTTGCCCACGCGACGGCGGCCGTAAATCACAGGCATCTCAAAGGAGCCCGTGCCATACAGTCGATTGAGCTCGGACATTTCCGCCGTTCTTCCGATAAACATAGGGCCATCCTTCCTTTACGTTATAGCTAGCTATATTATACCTTCCTATAATATAGCTAGCTATAACGTAATTCGACAAGCGGCGCACGAAAAGGGGCGATACACCGCCGCACGTGGACCGTTCCGGAAAATGTATCCCGTTCTGGAGCCAAAAACTGGGCCGTAGTTTCCGCCAAACATGCCATCCGGAAAGCGTGTCCCGTTCTGAGCCTGAATTCTGGGATGCACTTTCCGCTGGAGCTTCTACCGGAAAACGAATCCCATTCCGAGCGGCAATTCCGGGACACAGTTTCCGCAGATACACGGCGACGATCCGCAGCCCGTATCACATGCCTTCAAGCATGCGATCCAGAAACACAAAACAGCAGATAGAATGCTCTTTTCAAAAAAGTACACGTCCCGAAACTTACCCAGTCTTCATAACTCGCTACCGTTCAAGGTCGCCGATTACCGCCCACCGATTCAAACAAGAAATATGTCGCCAAAAGCAGGGCATCTACCTGCATGGTTAGATTTTGGTCAGCTTTTGGTCAGCTGAGCGGCAAGTTCCGGCTGATACGTTTTTGCCACCCCAAAAAGGAGGCGGTGGCCCATGACGCATTGCAACGACCAACTCATCGAGCAACTACTAACTCAAGCCGAACAGGAAGGACGCTGCCTAATTCCCCCAAGCACGGCGATTCGGAAAGCGCTGCTGCGACGCATCGGCAGCACGATCGCCTCGCCCATGCCGGGACTGTTCGCACGCAAAACGCGCTGGAAGGAGCTCAACCGGGCACAACGTCACATCGAGGTTGTCCGCACCCTTGCGATACAGCATCCCGAGTGGACCTTTTGCTCGTACTCAGCCGCTTGCCTGCTGGGTCTCGAGGTCTCATGGCGGCACCTGAACGTCGCGCATGTTTGCAGCGAGACAAAGCCATCGGCTCGCCCGGGCGCAAGAATTCAGCGTCACCAAATTGAGCCGGCGGGCACGGTGAATCAGGCCGGTTTATCGATAACGCCACCCGTCCAAACGGTAACGGATTGCCTGCTGCAGACCGGTTTTGCCGATGGCATGCCCATTGCCGATTCGGCGATCTCAAAGCTCGGCCTTACGCGAGAGCAGCTGATGGAAGCAGTCGAAAAACGAGCGGGCGCTCGCAATGGGCGCGCGGCGCGCACTGCGCTCACCACGCTGCAATATGCCGACGCGCGCGCCGAAAGCGGCGGGGAATCAGTCGCCCGAGCCGTCATGATCGAGACGGGGTTTGCGCCCGATCGGCTCCAATACGAGCTGACGGATCCCTTCGATTCGACCGAGAGCATGCGGACGGATTTTGCCTGGGAGCGTCAAGCCAGGGAGCACACGCTGGGCGAACTCGACGGGCTTGTCAAATATACCGACCAGACCATACTTGCGGGACGCACTACGGCCGAGACGCTCGTTGCCGAACGCCAGCGCGAGGCACACCTATCGCTCTACGGCCATCCGCTCATCCGCTTCACCATGAACGAAGTCCGTTCGGCAGGAGTGCTCGCGAAAAAGCTGCAGACGGCAGGCATCCGCCAGACCGCGCTGCCGACATGGCTCAACGACGTTGAGCTGTAGAGGCCGCTGAGCTTATGCCCGCCTGTCTGCCAAGCTGGGACTCACTTTCCCAACGGCAGCACCCGCGGAAACCGTGTCCCAGAATCGAGACCCAGAACGGGACAGACCTTCCGGTTGAAGCGCTCAGCGGAAACTGCATCCCGGAATAGACGCTCAGAATGGGACGCACTTTCCAAACAAGCGGCTAGCGGAAAGCGCATCCCGTTCTGAGACGGAATTCTGGGACGCAGTTTCCGCTTGAGGGCTGTTTCGGAA
>DBFMRS010000165.1:0-2728 GCA_048387515.1 Collinsella sp. | reverse complement strand
TCTTCACCACGCGTGCTGATACCCTGTTTGGCGTCTCCTTCTTTGTCCTGGCTCCCGAGTACGCTCGTCTGCACGAGCTCGTCGAGGGCACGGAGTACGAGGAGGCCGTCACTAAGATCGTCGAGGACTCCAAGCATATCTCTGCCGTCGAGCGTGCCCAGGGCACCCTCGAGAAGCACGGTGCCTTTACGGGCCGCTACGTGGTGAACCCCGTCAACGGCGAGAAGGTTCCCGTGTGGGTTGCCGATTATGTCGTTGCCGACTACGGCACCGGCGCCGTCATGGCCGTTCCCTGCGGCGACCAGCGCGACTTTGAGTTTGCCCGCAAGTACGACCTGCCGATCGTGCCGATCATTCTGGACGATGAGGACCGCGCTGCCGTCGAGGCCAGCGGCGAGACCATCGATACCTTCCATGCCGAGACCGTCGACTGGGATTGCGCCCACGCTGCCGAGGGCACGCTCGTCCAGTCCGGCAAGTACACCGGCATGCGCGGCGGTAAGCACTCCGAGGGCGAGGCTGCCATCGTGGCCGACCTCGAGGCCATGGGCTGCGGTCGTCGCAAGGTCGAGTTCCGCCTGCGCGACTGGCTCATCAGCCGCCAGCGCTATTGGGGCAACCCCATCCCGGCCATCCACTGCGAGCGCTGCGGCATTGTGCCCGTGCCCGAGGATCAGCTGCCGGTGACGCTGCCCGAGAACCTGGACCTGGGCGCCGGCGAGACCCTCGCCGAGTGCAAGGAGTTCTACGAGACTACCTGCCCGGTCTGCGGTCGCCCGGCTAAACGCGAGACCGATACCATGGACACCTTCACCTGCTCCAGCTGGTATTACCTGCGCTATACCGACCCGCACAACACCGAGCTGCCCTTCTCCCGCGAGGCGGCTGACCGTTGGATGCCCGTCGATAACTACATCGGCGGCATCGAGCACGCCATTCTGCACCTGCTCTACAGCCGCTTCTTTACTAAAGCGCTGCGCGACTTGGGCCTGCTGAGCGTTGACGAGCCCTTTACTAACCTGCTGTGCCAGGGCATGGTCAAGGACGAGAACGGCGACACCATGTCCAAGTCCAAGGGCAACGTTGTGCCCCCGAGCTCGGTTATCGAGCCCTACGGCGCCGACACCATGCGTCTGGCGATTCTGTTTATCGCCCCGCCCGAGAAGGACTTCGACTGGGATCCCAAGGCCGTCGAGGGCGCCAACCGCTTTATCAAGCGCGCCTGGCGTATCGTGTGGCAGCTCGTCCAGTCCGGCGACGCCAACGTGGCCTTCGACAAGTCCGTGCTCGACGAGACCGCGATGAAGCTCTACCGCGAGCGTCACCGCACCATCGCCAAGTGCACCGAGGACTTCGATCGCGGCCAGTTCAACACCGCGATCTCGGCCGTCATGGAGCTCGTCAACGCGGCGAGCGCCTACCTCAACGCCACCGAGGGTGCTGACCGCGACAAGGCCCTGTGCTACGGCGTGGCCAAGGACATCGTGAGCGTCCTGGCGCCCATCTGCCCGTTCTGGGCCGACGAGCTGTGGCACGAGGCGCTCGGCTGCGAGGGCAACGCCTACACCGCCGCCTGGCCCGAGTTCGACCTGGCCGAGTCCATCGAGGACACGGTGCAGATCGTCGTTCAGGTGCTCGGCAAGGTCCGCGGCCGCATTGACGTGGCCCGCGATGCCTCCAACGAGGAGATGCAGGCTGCCGCCGAGGCCGCCGTCGCCAAGTGGCTCGAGGGCAAGACGGTCGTCAAGGCCATCTGCGTGCCCGGCAAGCTGGTCAACTTGGTGGTCAAGTAAGCGCTGCGCGCTTAGCTGACGCATAAAAGACGAGGGACGGTCCGGATGGGTCGTCCCTCGTCTTATATATCTGTTTGCCACAGTGCCTAGTCCTGTCTTTTACGGAATGTGAACCAGGTCCCTAAAGTAGACGTTGCCCGTTGCCTCATGGAATCTTTAGTCCAATTGTCCTATTCTTGTGGAGAAGCTGTGCGCACGCTGACCTGCAGGTTCGTACTGTGCTTGCACGTTTCCGCAGCTATTGGTATAGTTTGTTTGCAAATGAAGTTGTAATTGAAAGAAGTGGGGTTTCGGCCCCGCTTCTTTTTTGTATGGATGGAGGTGCCGCAATGGTCAAGACCAAGACCGAGCAGGCGATCATCGACGCGCTCGAGGCCGTCGCTCCCCAGCACGATGTCGACATCGTCGACGTCGAGCTTGTGGGTGCCACCAAGGCCCCCTGTGTACGCGTGCGTATCGAGGGTGCCGAGGGTCAGAGCCTGTCGCTCAACGACGTCACGGCCAACACCAAATGGGTCGGCGATGTGATTGAGGAGCTCGACCCCATCTCTTCGAGCTATACGCTCGAGGTGTCGAGCCCGGGTATGGCGCGCCCGCTACGCCGCCCGTGCGACTTTGCCCGCTTTGTGGGCGAGAACTGTGAGCTCACCTCCACCGCCACCGAGGGCCGTCGCAAGTACGCCGGCAAGATTGCCGCCGCCACCGAGACGAACGTGACCCTTGAGCTCGAGGGCGGCGAGTCCGTTACCCTCGATTTCTCTGATGTTAAAAAGTGCAAGTTGAAGCCCACCTACGACTTCAAGCCCGCGAAGGAAGGAAAGTAAGATGGCAGCATCCGACATGATGTCCGCCCTGATGGAGCTTTGCCAGGAGAAGCACATCGACCAGCTCTACCTGATCGACCGCCTGGAGCAGTCGCTCGCCAAGAGCTATGC
>DBFMRS010000164.1:0-15041 GCA_048387515.1 Collinsella sp. | reverse complement strand
GCATACAGGAAGCGCGACACCGAGTAGATGCCGAGCGTCAGGGCCACCGGGCCAAGGTGCAAGCCGGCCATCGCAAAAACGCACAGGTAACCGCAGATGGAGACCATCGTGGTTGCCGTCTTGTACTTGCCGAGCTTATCGGCCGCAACGACCACACCGGCCGCACTCGCAACCATGCGAAGGGCGCTCACCAGAAGCTCACGGAACAGGATAATGAACACGGACCACACGGTCACCGCGCCAAAATCCAAGAACAGCAGCAGGGCCGAGAACACGAGCAGCTTATCGGCGATGGGGTCCAAGAATTTACCGAAGTCGGTGATCTCGTTGCGCGAACGCGCCAGATAACCGTCGACCTTATCGGTGCACGACAGGATCACGTACAGAATGAAGGCAGCGGCGGCGAGCGGGCCGTCGAAGGTGCTCCAATCCGTACCGGCAACACTCGTGTGAGAAAGCGCCGACACGATCATGAACACCGGGATAAAGACGATGCGAACGCACGTCACGATGTTGGCGGGCGTCCAAACACTCGTCAGTTCCTTATTGCTCTCGTTAGCCACGACGCTCTCCTACTCCACAACATGACCGATAAGCTCATAGCAGAAGCTATCGGTAAACTCGACCGTCAGAATATCGCCCACGGACGCCTCGCTGGCGTCCAAGTGAACCGCGCCATCAGAATCGGGCGCCTGGAACCAGGCATGGCCGATCAGCTCGGCGCCATCCTCGGTCTCTTCGATACCGTCGACGATCACCTGGGCGCGCTCGCCCACATGTGCGGCGGTGGCGGCAAAACCGAGCGACTCAGCCAGGTCCATGGCCTCCTGGGCGCGCTCGAGCTTAACCTCCTCATCGACCTGACCCTCCATCTTGGCGGCCAGGCTGCCTTCCTCACGCGAGTAGGCAAAGACACTCGTGTAGTCAAAGCCGACGGTGTCCATAAAGTCGATAAGGTCGCGGAACTCGTCGTCGGTCTCGGTCGGGAAGCCGACCATGGCCGTGGAACGAATCACGATGCCGGGGATGCGCTCGCGAAGGTCGCGGAACAGATCCTCGAGCTCCTGGCGCGAACCGGAGCGACGCATGGCCTTGAGAATGCGCGCGTCGCAGTGCTGCACGGGGATATCGATATAGGGCAGCACCTCGGGCGTATCGCGAATCGTCTCGATGAGTTCGTCAGTCATGCCCTCGGGCTGCAGATAGAGCACGCGGACCCAGACGTTGTGCGGGCGCACGGCCTCGGCGACGGCACGCAGCAGCTGCGCCAGATTGCGCGGCGAGCCATCGGCGACGTCCTCGTCGGCAAAGTCGGTACCCCAGATGCCCGTGTCCTGGCCGATCAGCACGATCTCGCGCACACCGCCGGCAACCAGGTCGCGCACCTCGGAGATGATGCTCTCGGCATTGCGCGAATGATAGCGGCCGCGGATGTAGGGAATCATGCAGAAGCTGCAGAAGCGGTTGCAGCCATCGGAAATCTTGACGTAGGCGACAGCACCCTCGACGGTACGCTTGACCTGCGGGATATAGGCTGCGGTCTCACGCTCGACACCCAACACGCCATCGATGACCGCCACGATGCTGTCCTCCTCGTCGGCCTTCACAAAGGCCGCGACCTCTGGCAGCTCGTCAGGCAGGTCGTCGCCATAGCGCGACGGCACGCACCCGCACATGACGATGGGGCAAGAACGAACGCCGTCCTGAACCTCGTTGGCGAGCTCGAGCGTGGTCTCGATGCTCTCGGACGTTGCGGAGGCGAGGAACGAGCAAGTATTGACGATGGCGATGTCGGCATCCTGCGGGTCGAATGCCTCCTCGTAGCCTGCGGCGGTCAAAAGAGAACGCATGCGGTCGGTGTCAACCTCGTTCTTAGCGCACCCGAGGGTGATGTAGAGCACGGAGCCCAACGGTGTATCCATGTTGGAGAGCGGTCCTTTCGATTGATATTAGCGGTAGTTGGTGAACTGCAGCGGCTGGCCGT
Source organism: Collinsella sp. (assembly GCA_048387515.1). Classification (GTDB taxonomy): domain Bacteria; phylum Actinomycetota; class Coriobacteriia; order Coriobacteriales; family Coriobacteriaceae; genus Collinsella. The sequence continues at coordinate 13,057 of DBFMRS010000164.1, read as the reverse complement.
AGTCCTGGTCGCGCAGGAACTGGATCACGGTCTGCAACGCGTCCTTCGAAGCAGAGGAAACACGCAGCTTGTCGGCCTCGATGGTCACCTTGACCTTGAGCTTTTGGTCCTTGATGTCCTTGTTGATCTTCTTGGCGGTCGCCTGGTCGATACCCTCGACGATATGGCCGAGCACGCGCACGGTGCCGCCCGATGCCGCCTGCGGAGCATCCCACGAGACAGCCTTGAGGTCGATGCCGCGCTTGATGAGCTTGGAGCTCAGCACGTCGACAATCTGTTTGGAGACAAAGTCGGCCGGGGCGTTGATCGTAAAGAGCTTGTCGCCCTTCGAAAGCTCGATCGTGGCGCCGGAATCCTTAAGGTCATAGCGCTGGGAAATCTCGCGCGTGGTCTGCTGGAAGGCGTTGTCGACCTCTTGCATGTTGACCTCGGACACGACGTCGAAGCTGGAATCTTTAGCCATGCTGTTTCCTTTCGCGTACGAGCGGCTTAGTAGCTATCGTACGAATAGTCGGTAGAATCGGTGGGCGTCTGACCGTCAGTTGCGGTATCGGCGCCATCCGCGGACTGGGCATCGGTGCCGTCGGTGGTGTCGGTACCATCGGTGGTGTCGGTGCCATCAGAACTTTCACCATTCTCGGAATCAGTCGTCTCCTTCTTAGGAACGGTGATCGTCACACGAGCCACGCCCGAGGTCTTGGTATCGTAACGGACCTTTTCACCGTTCTTGGTAACGGTAACATCGGAAGGCTTGGACGTGGTGATCTCGATCGAGGACTCGGGCGTGTACTCCTGCTCAAAGGGGCCAGTCGCCTGAGCGCCATAGACCGACTTGCCGTCGACCTTGACCTCAATCCACGCGGTCTTTCCCTTGGCAACGGAGACTTTGACCTTCGTGACCTCGTTCTCTTCCTTCTTGGCCGTCGTCTTGGTAGCGTCCGAATCAGTCGACTCATCCGTCGGCTCATCGGTGTCATCGTCCTCGTCGACCGTTTCGGTCTTCTTAGAAGACTTCTTGGTCGTCATCTTGGTAGCAGTGGGCGTCTCGGGCGTGTTCTCGGGCGCCGAAGATGCGCAACCGCGCAGAAGCACCACGATGAGCACAATCAACAGCAGCGCAACGGCGCCGATGCCGGCGTAGACGATACGCGGATCGAGCCCGTTGTTTTGAGGAGTACGTGATCCGCCGCGTCCACGACCGGAACTGCTGCGGCCGCTTCCCTGAGGCATACGACCGCGATTGCTATCGGAACGGCCGCGATAGCCGCCCTGGCCCTGAAGGCTGCGCTGACCCGAGTGGGGCGCAAGTTCACCGCGGCCTTGATAGCCACGCTGGCCCGAACGCGAAGCCGAGGAGCGCTGGCCATACGGTTGTGATTGAGAGCGAAGACGCGGCGTCACCTGCGTGGTATCGGCATCCGCATAGCCACCGCGAGAGCGTCCCGTAGAGGCACCACGGTAACCGCGATCGGAATAGCCGCCGTCGCCGTAGCCGGCACGAGGGTCACGCGCCACGCCGCGGGCAGCGGGAAGCGCACGGTCCTCGGGCATCGGCGTACTGCGGAACCGGTCACGCTGTGAGCGAATCTCCTCGCCTGAACCCGTCTCGGTAATATAACCGGCCTGCTGAGGACGCTGTCCATAGCGGGTCGAACGACCGCCCTGAACCATCAGGAAGCGCCCGTTGTCCACCGAGGAACGCGAATTGACGTAGCCGGCGGCGTCCTGAAAACGACCGCCCTGCTGGGACGTCTCGCGTTCGTATGCCATCAGGTCGTCAAAGTAGGCATTGACGACCTCGCGCGGATTGAGGCCCAAAAAGCGAGCATAGCTCGAAATCATGCCCTGCGCATAGCCGCGCGGCGGCATCGAAGCAAAGTTACCGGTCTCGAAAAACTCGATGATCTGCGGCCTGATTTTGATGGTGTTGGCGACTTGCTGAATGGAAAGGCCCATTCGGCGACGCTGCTCGAGCAGCATGTCACCAAAGCGTGCAGCCATCAGAATCCTCCAAACTCACGATCTTCACGTGCCATCTCGGCGTCGACAGATTCCAGCGCGGCAAGCCCCTCCTCGTCCAGCAGGACCTCGCGCGGCTTGGAACCGTCGGGCGGACCGACGACACCCTTTTCTTCCAGCATGTCCATAATACGCCCGGCGCGCGCATAGCCAACCTTCAGACGACGTTGCAGGCCAGATGTGGAGCCAAGCTGCGATTCCACCACAATATGGGCGGCTTCCCAAATGAGAGGATCATCGTCTTGCGGCTCGGCGACTCCGGTGCGGACAATGCCGCCGCCACCCGCCATGGACATGGAAGCGGGCGCCACGGCAGACAGAATCTCCTCGTGGTAGTCGGGCTCGCTCTGCGACTTGACGAACTCGACAATCTCGTTGATTTCGTCATCCGAGACAAAGCAGCCCTGGATACGGCGAGGCTTGCCCCAGTCGACCTTTGAGAACAGCATGTCGCCCAAACCAGTGAGCTTTTCGGCGCCCATCTGATCAATGATGACGCGCGAGTCGATACCCGTGGCGACGTTAAAGGCGATGCGGTTGGTGATGTTAGCCTTGATAAGGCCCGTCACCACGTTGGAGCTCGGGCGCTGCGTGGCCACGATAAGGTGGATACCGGCGGCACGGCCCAGCTGAGCAATACGCACGATCGAGGCCTCGACATCCTTACCGGCGACCATCATCAGGTCCGAGAGCTCGTCGATGATGATGACCAGGTAGGGCATCTTTTGCGGCGGGTTATCGTAATGCTCAAACTCGCCGGCGGCCTGCTTTTCGTTGTAAGTCGAGATCTTACGCACGTTGAGACGCTCGAAGACCTTCAGGCGACGCTCCATCTCGGACACGGCCCATTGCAGAGCGCTCGCGGCCTGCTTGGGCTCGGTCACTACAGGCACGTAAAGATGCGGCAGACCGTTATAGCCCGCAAGCTCGACGCGCTTGGGGTCGACCATGATCAGGCGAACGTCCTCGGGAAGGGCGCGCATGAGCAAGGTCGTGATGATGGAGTTGATCATGACTGACTTACCGGAACCCGTGGTACCGGCGATCAGCAGGTGGGGCATCTTGGCAAGGTCGGCGACGACCGGCGTACCCTCGGCATCTCGACCGATGGCGAGCTCGAGCGGACCGCCCTTCACATAGGGAAGCACGTCGCCCAGGTTGACGTTCTGGCGCTTGCGATTGGGGATCTCGATACCCACAAGCGAGGTGCCGGGGATCGGGGCAAAGATACGCACGGACTGGGCAGCAAGCGATAGCGCGATATCGTCCTCGAGGCTCGAAATCTTGCTCACGCGCTCGCCCTCGCCAGGTTGCAGCTTAAAGGTCGTCACCGTGGGGCCGGCGATCCAGCCGACCACGCGGGCACTACGACCAAACTCCAGCAAGGTGGACTGAAGCGACTCGGCAGTCTGTTCCAGCTCCTTGTCAGAAGACGCGGAGGAAGCCGACTGCGGGTTGGCATACAGAATCTCAAGTGGCGGAAGTTTGAGGCCGTCCTCTTCTTCGCCCTCGTTATCTGCGGCGCCGCCGTCCGCTCCCCCATCGCTAGCCGCAGCCGATTCGACAGCACTCAAGGCAGGCGCATCGGCAACCTTGGGATGCTTCAAGAAGTCGGGGATCTGAGGTGCTGCCGAGACAGGATTCACGGCAAACGGCGGCTCGGACTCGTCGATCTTATCGGGGTCGTCTTCCATCGAAAGCTGACCGGTTACCTGGTCGCGCTTTGCATGGCGACGCGGCAGCAAAGTTGTCTTTGCGGTCTCAATCGGAGCCTCGTCGTCCTCGTCATCGCCCTCGGTGAGCTCAATCTCGCTCTCGGACCAAGACGGGTCGGGCTCACTCGTATTGAGTTTGGGCGCAGCCTTGCCCTTCTTGGCATGGCGGCGCGGCAACAGCGTCGTCTTAGCGCGCTCAGCTTCCACGGCATCGGACACGTCGACAAACGGATCCTCGTCCTCGTCGTCATCGTCCAAAACCGGGTCCACATCGTTGCCCATGACCGTGGTCACGGCAGCATCGGAGCCCTTTTGACGAAGAATGCTCAGGTGAGGACGGGCAACGCCGGGCACCGACAGGGCCTCATCGTCACCCCACGGACTCGCGTTGACGTCGGCACGACGGCGCTCGGCAAAATCTGCCGCACGGTCGCGGGCAGAGCGCAAAACGCCGCCCACCGAAAAGCCGATGATGACCAGGCCCACGACGACAAGGCCCAACAGGACCACCATCGCGATAGGCTTACCCAGGGCATTCTGCAGCGCACTCGCAATAAACGCACCAATGTAGCCACCCGAGGCGGACAGATTTTGCGGCGTGAACATAAGGTCGCACGAGTCGCTCGTACCTGGCACCATCAACGAAAGAATGGAGACGACGGCGATAAAGACCACGGCGCCGCCCGCAACAGAGCGCGCGTTGAGCGGCGAGTCCTCGCCTAAAAAGAGCGTGGCGGCAAACAGCAAAATGACGATCGGCAGCACGTAGGCGCCCAGACCAAAGCCCAAGTGGTAGAAACCGGCAACCGCAGCCGTAACGGGCGCAGTCGCCGGAGAAATCACGGCAATAAAGGACGCAATCGCCAAGACGGCAATGACCACGCCGGCGATATCGCGGTTGGCCGAGGGCTCGACCAAGGGCTCGAAATCATCGAACTCGGACTCGTGACCCTTATTGGCACGCAGATGGGAACCGGCACCCTTAGCAGATGCCGGTTGGTTGTTGGCCTTATTGCCTTTGGCGTTTTGTGCAGATCCGCGCGCCAAACTAAACCTCCATGACGACCGGGATGATCATCGGACGAGTGCGCGTACGGCTCCAGATAAAGTTGGAGAGCGAGTCGCGCACGGCCTTGCGAATGGCATCGGAACCGCTGCTCGTAAAGCTGAACTTGCCCTTCTCGATCGTCTTCATAATGGACGCGGAGGCATCCTCGGAGAACTGGTCGTCGATGGCAAACGAGACGCCGCGGCCCGAGAACTCGATGGCCTCGATCTTCTTGTGCTTGAGCGAGACGATGGCGACGGCCGTGACCATACCGTCGTTGGCGAGCTTCTGGCGATCGCGCAGGACGATGGGGTCGGTATCGCCGATACGCAGGCCGTCGACGTAGACGACGCCGGACTCGACGGGCGTACCGCGTTTGACGATACCGCCGCGCATCTCGAGCGTGTCGCCGTTATCGAGGATAAAGATATGATCGTCCTTGATGCCCATCTTGCGGGCCAGCTGGGCATGGGCGCGCAGATGCACGGCCTCGCCGTGAACCGGCATAAAGTACGTGGGCTTGGCCATGGCCATCAGGAGCTTGAGCTCCTCCTGGCTACCGTGACCGGAAACGTGGACGAGAGCGCGGTTCTTATCCCACACGTCGCAGCCGAGCTTGGCCAGGCTGTTGACGACCTGCTGGACGGCCTTCTCGTTGCCGGGAACGGGAGTTGCTGAGAGGATGACGGTATCGCCCTCGTGGATGGAGAGCGTCTTGTGCTCGCCATTGGCCATGCGGGACAGGGCCGACAGCGGCTCGCCCTGCGAACCGGTGCACATGACGACGATCTTGTCGTCGGGCAGGTTATCGATATCGAAGGCATCGATGATATCGGCATCGTCGATGTTGAGGTAGCCCAGCTCGCGCGCGACGCGGGTGTTGGTGAGCATGGAGCGACCGGTCACAACGACCTTACGGCCGCACTTACGGGCGGCATCGCAGATCTGCTGCAGGCGATGAATGTGGCTCGAGAACGACGCGACGAACACGCGACCCGGGGCGTTCTTGATGGCGTGCAGCAGATTGGGACCAACCTCGGCCTCGGACTTGGTAAAGCCGGGAACCGTGGCATTGGTGGAGTCGGAAAGCAGCAGGTCGATACCCTGCTTGGCAAAGCGGCTGATAGCGGCATAGTCGGGCGTAACGCCGTCGATGGGCGTCTGGTCGAGCTTAAAGTCGCCGGTGTGCATAACGGTGCCCTGGTTAGTGCGAATGAACACGCCCAGAGCGCCGGGGATGGAGTGCGTCATCGAGAAGAAGTCGAGCGAGATGCCACCGAGATTGACATGGCTTCCGCCCTTGACCTCGCGGAACTTGGGCGCGCGGATGCGGAACTCAGAGAGCTTGCCCTCGATAAAGCCAAGCGTCAGCTTGCTCGAGAAGATGGGCACCTTGTTGTTGAGGTCCTGCAGCAGATACGGAAGCGAACCGGTGTGGTCCTCGTGGCCGTGGGTGACGACGATACCGCGGAGCTTCTCCTCGTTTTCAAGAACGTAGGTGTAGTCAGGAAGCACCAGGTCGATACCGGGCTGGGAGTCGTCGGGGAACATGAGGCCAGCGTCGACGAGCACCATGTCGTCGCCGCACTCGAAGACCGTCATGTTCTTGCCGATGCCGTCAAGGCCGCCGAGCGGGATGATCTTCAAGGGAGATGATTTTTTAGCTGCCATAGGTTAGTGTTGTTTCCTTTCTTCGAAACGGGTCTGGAACAACCGACGGGGCGCTTCTGGCAAACCGACCGCCGGGAACGTACAACAATGCATCGCAGAGTCGATGCAATAACCACAGTATGATACCCATTTGCACAACAACAGACCACCCATGCATCAAAGCCCCATCTGAACCTGTGTATCCCGCCGGTCAGGGCTCAGCGGCCCCGGCACGGGCTAAGTTTCCTGCTCTACAGTCCTGCTCACGACGGAGGCCACATTAAGTGGCCTCCTGTTCGTGCGGAACTCGCGATAAACTTAGCCCGTGCCGGGGCCGCTGAGCCCTGACCTGCCAATATGAGATAGGTTTATTTTGGTAGGTTTTATCAGGGGAAATACTGCTGTGTCTATCTACTGATCTGAAATCTGACCACTGAATAGACTATCTAACTAAATAGCAAGCGGCACCAACCAGCCCTTTTGCTTGCGCCCGGGAGGGCCGCATATGAAGTTTATCGCGAGTTCCGCACGCAAAGGAAAGCACTTAATGTGCTTTCCGTCTTGCGCAGGACTGTAGAGCAGGAAACTTCATATGCGGCCCTCCCGGGCGCAAGCAAAAGGGCGACCCCTGTCCGGAGTCGCCCTTGTTGAGCTGTTTATGTATAGCTGTTACTCGGCGTCGTGGTGACGGCGGGGCTTGCGGCCTCCGTTGTCGCCGGGACGGCGCGGACGGTCGCTGCGCTCGCGACGCGGACGCTCACGACGCTGGAAGTGCTCGCCGTCGCCCTCGGAGGCACCCTCGGCGCGAGCCGGAGCCTCGGGCTTATCCAGACGATCGAGCGAGATCTTGCCGCGATCGTCGACCTCGATGACGACGACCTTGACCTCGTCGCCCACGTTGAGGACGTCCTCGACCTTCTCCACGCGGCCCTTGGCGACGCGGGAGATGTGCAGCAGGCCGTCCTTACCGGGCAGCAGGTTGACGAAGGCGCCGAAGGGCTGGATGGAGACCACGCGACCGGTGTACTCCTCGCCCGGCTCGGGAACCTTGATGATGAGCTTGATGCGCTCGACAGCCTGGTCGACGGACTCGCCGGTGCCGCCGACAAAGACGGTGCCGTCCTCCTGGATGTCGACCGAAGCGCCGGTCTCATCCTGGATACCACGGATGACCTTACCGCCGGAACCGATGACGTCGCGGATCTTGTCAGTCGGAACCTGGATGGAGACGATACGCGGGGCGGTGCTGCGCGTGGTGTGGCGCGGCTCGGGGATCACATCGAGCATCTTCTGCAGAATGAAGGCACGACCCTCCTTGGCCTGCTGCAGAGCGCGAGCCAGGATGTCGAAGGTAAGGCCGGTGGCCTTATTGTCCATCTGCAGGGCGGTGATGCCCTCGGTGGTGCCGGTGACCTTAAAGTCCATATCGCCCAGGAAGTCCTCGAGACCCTGGATGTCGGACAGGACCACGGTCTTGCCCTCCTCCTGGATCAGGCCCATGGCGATACCGGAGACCGGGCGCTTAATGGGCACGCCGCCGTCCATAAGGGCGAGCGTGGAGCCGCAGGTCGAAGCCATCGAAGAGGAGCCGTTGGACTCCATGACCTCGGAGACGACGCGGATGGCGTAGGGGAACTCGTTCTCGTCGGGGAGCACCGGAAGCAGAGCGCGCTCAGCAAGGTTGCCGTGGCCGATCTCGCGGCGCTTGGGGCTGCCCATGCGGCCAGTCTCGCCGGTGCAGAACGGCGGGAAGTTGTAGTGATGCATGTAGCGCTTGCCCTCGGTAGGCTCGATGGTATCCAGACGCTGGCCCTCGTTGAGCATGCCGAGCGAAAGAACCGAGAGCACCTGGGTCTGGCCACGCTGGAACAGGCCGGAGCCGTGAACGAGCGGCAGGTAGTTGTCCTTCACCATGATGGGGCGGATCTCATCGGCGGCACGGCCGTCGACGCGCTCGCCGGTCTCGACGACCATGGTGCGCATGGCCTTCTTCTCGAGCTTCTTGAGCGCCACGGGGATCTCGCGCTCCCAAGCGGCCTGCTCCTCCTCGGTGAACTCGGCGCGGATGGACTCCTTCAGAGCCTCGACCTTACCGATACGGGAGAGCTTGTCGGCGTCGCGCAAGGCGGCTGCCATCTCGTCGTAGTGGGCGAAGATGCGCTCCTGGACCTCCTCGACGGGCTGATCGAGCGGGTACTCCTTCTTGACGATGGGGCCGTTAACCTGCTCCCACTCGGCGACGAACTCGTCCTGAGCCTGGCAGAAAGCGGCAAGGGCCTCCTGGCCAAACTTCATGGCGGCGAGCATGTCGTCCTCGGAGATCTCCTCTGCGCCGGCCTCAACCATCGAGATGAAGTCGGCGGATCCACCCAGCTCCAGGTCCAGATCGGAGTTCTCGCGCTCCTCGTAGGTGGGGTTGACGATAAACTCGCCGGTCTCCACGTTACGGCCGATGCGCACACAGGCAAGCGGGCCCTCGAAGGGCACGCCGCCGAGCGTCATGGCCAGGGAAGCACCCATGACGTTGATGACGTCAAAGGGGTTGACCTGGTCGGCGACAAGCGAGGTAGCGACGATGTGCACCTCGTTGCGGAAGCCATCCGGGAAGCTCGGGCGAATCGGACGGTCGATCATGCGCGCGGTGAGCGTGGCCTTCTCGCTGGGACGGCCCTCACGCTTGAGGTAGCCACCCGGGATGCGGCCGGCGGCGTACATCTTCTCGTTGAAGTCGACGGTCAGCGGGAAGAAGTCGTAGTTCTTGCGCTCCTTGGAGACGACCACGGTGTCGAGCATGGTGGTGTCGCCCTGCTTGACCAGGCAGGCGCCGGTGGCCTGCTTGGCAAGCTCGCCCGACTCAAAGGTGTAGGTCTTGCCGTACAGCTCAAAGGTCTTGGATACGAGTGTCATTGTTCTCCTTTACCCCACAGGCCCCTTGCCTGCGGGCTTCTCATGTGACGCGGGCCCCCTGCCCCCGCCACGCTTCAGAGCGTGATTGTTCACGCCCTTACACAAAAAGAGCGCCCCGCTGCGCAGGACGCTCTTAGCATGTACAAATCCTACTGGATGTTGTCGCGGATGCCCAGAGCCTTGATGAGCTCACGGTACTCGACGATGTCGTTCTTCTTGATGTAGGAGAGAAGACGACGACGACGACCGACGAGCATGAGCAGACCACGACGGGTGTGGAAGTCCTTCTGGTGGGACTTCATGTGCTCGGTCAGCTCCTTGATGCGCTCGGACAGGATGGCGACCTGAACCTTGGGGTTGCCGGTGTCGACCGGGGTGTTACCGAACTGGGCAGTCAGCTCCGCCTTGCGCTCTTTGGAAACAGTCATTGTTTCACCTTTCGTTTTGCGTCGCCATCGGGCGACTCGATTCGCCTCGGACTGGGAAGCCGCCGGTGGAGCGAGCAACCAAGGTCGAGGTACCAACAGGTCGGTATGTTACCACAAGCAGCCCGCGCCTGCGCATCATCACCGACCCAACATGAATTCCATCGCACGGAGGCGCTGATCGGTGTGCGTCGCAGCCCAAACATGCGAAAGCCCCAGCAAAAAGGCTGCGGTATGCGGGTCGATTCGCTCGGCCAAAAGCGCATCGAAGGTCATGGACATGAGGGCGCGCAGCCATGCGGCCTCACCGGTCGACACCAGTTCGGCACCTGGAACGCTCGACGCGCACGACCCGCACATGAGGCCGCCCGCCTGGGGCGAAAAATACGACAGCATGGGGTCTCCGCACAGCACGCAGGCCGAAAAATCGGGTCGATAGCCAACGTGCGACAGCAGCTTAAAGACATATGCCGCAACAAGTAGATCCATATGCGCCGTGTCGAGCCCGCTGCCCACCAGGGCAAGCGCTCGCTGCGTTATAGCAAAGGTAAACGGGTCCTCGGCGTCCTCGAACGAGCACACGCGCGCGACCTCGGCGATCGCGCTTGCGGCGCAGGTCGTCTCGTAATCGGGCGCAACGCCGAGCGGCGCCTCCATAAGCTCGGCCTGGGAAACCACGTCGAGTGACCGTCCATGTGCGAGCAGCATATCTACCGTACAGAACAGCTCGCAGCGCGCAGCCAGGCGTCCGCCGGGTTTGCGGGCGCCCTTTGCCACGGCACGAACCTGCTGCCCCCGCTCGTCAAGCATCGTCAGGATCAGGTCCGTCTCTTTAAGCTTCGTCTTGTCGAGGACGAGCACCTTGGTGCGATATGTCCGGGAGCCTGCCATGCGCGCCGCGCGTCCTTAGTCCTCGGCGTTGTAGCCAAAACGACGAATCTGGGCCTCGTCGTCGCGCCAGCCAGCCTTGACCTTCACGTCCAGCTCCAAAAAGACCTGCGTACCAAAAATGCGCTCAAGATCGCGACGGGCGTCGATACCGATATGCTTGATCATCTCGCCGCCCTTACCGATGATGATGCCCTTTTGGCCCTCGCGCTCGACGTAAATGGTGGCGTGCACGCGCAGCACCTTCTTGGTCTGCTCAAGCGCATCGCAGATCACGCCAACGGAGTGCGGAATCTCATCACGGGTGCGGCGCAAGACCTTCTCGCGCACAAACTCGGCAACGAGCGTCTCATCGGAAGCGTCGGTACCCATGTCCTCGGGGAACCAACGCGGACCCTCGGGCAAAAAGTGCGCAACGGTCTCGATAAAGGCATCGACGTTGAAGTTCTTGACCGACGACGTCACGATCTCGTCGTCATATTCCATGAGCTCGTGGGCAGCCTTAAGCTGTTCCATGACCTGTGCGGGGTCGGCCTCATCGGCCTTAGTGAGCACCAGGACCTTCTTGCAACGGGCGCATCTGACGCGCTCGGCAACCCAGGCGTCTCCCCTGCCGATCGGTTTGGTGGCATCAATCAAAAAAGCGACGACATCGACATCGTTCAGCTCGAACAGCGCGCTCTTGTTGAGCTCGGATCCCAGACCGTCCTTGGGCTTATGAATACCCGGGGTATCGACAAAGACCAGCTGGTAGCCGGGACGGTTGACGACGGCGCGCATGCGGCGGCGGGTCGTCTGGGCCACCGGCGAGGTGATGGCGACCTTTTTGCCATAGCAGGCATTAAGCAGCGTGGACTTGCCGGCGTTGGGACGACCGACCAGGGCCACAAAACCGCTGCGGAAACCGGGCTCCACGTCACCAAAGCCCGCGAGGCTGTCGCCCTCGTCGCACAGGGCGTCGAGCTCCTCGTCGCTCATGCCCTCAAACGGGTCGAACTCCTCGACATCCTCGAGCTCCTCGGTATCCACCGCGTCCAGAACCTCGTCGTCCAAAATCTCATCGGTAGGCTGCATATTGTCGGACATGGGAATCCCTTTCTAAATAAAGCCGAGCGCGTGGGCAAATACCAGCACGCCCACAATCGCGGCGGTGATGGAAAGTACGTATACGGAAGCGGCGGCGATGTCCTTCGCACGCTTGGCCAGCGGATGGAGCTCCTGGGTCGCCAGGTCGACGATGGCCTCCATGGCGGTGTTGCACAGCTCGCCGTGAATCACCAGGCCACAACAGATGATAATCGTGGCCCACTCGGCAATGTCGAGCCCCACGACGCAGCCGGCAATGACGGTGCACGCGCCCGCAACGAGCATGACCTTAATGTTGCGCTCGGTCTTGACGGCGGTGACGAAGCCCTCCATGGCGTAGGAAAACGACTTTAAGAAGGACGGATGGTCCTTGTTCGATCCCGGAATCATAGACGGCTCCTAGTCGTGGGCGTGGTTGGTGATGGGGCCGACGTGGACCAGCTTGGGGTCCTCGCCGCGCTCGAGCGCCAGATCGCGCAGGATGGCGTCCTCGCGGGCCTCCATAACCTCGGCCTCGTCGTCCTCGATGTGGTCATAGCCCAGCAGGTGCAACATGCCGTGAACGAGCATCAGACGGCACTCGTCAGCGGGGCTATTGCCAAAACCGGGGGCCTGACGGGCAATAACCTGCGGGGCCAAGATAATATCGCCGAGCTCGAGCGTCTCATCGGCGGGAATGTCATCGTCAAAGGCCGAATCGCACTCAAACGAGAGCACATCGGTGGTGCGGTCGATACCGCGCCACTCGTGGTTGAGCTCGTGCATCTCGTCCTCGTCGACATACGAAAGGGAAATCTCGACTTCACGTTCAACGCCCTCGGCGGCAAGCACAACCTCGCAGATGTGCTTCACCTCCTGCGCGTCGAGCAGCGTATCGAGCTCGGCATCGTTGCTGATCAATACACTCAACGGGACTCCTTTCGGTCGCGCGGGCGCTGCTCGCGCACGTCATCATAAGCTTCATATGCCTCGACGATGCGACCCACCAGGGCATGGCGCACCACGTCGGCACGCTCGAGGTGTGCAAACGCCACATCGTCGACACGGCCCAAAATCTGCTCAACGTCGGCAAGACCGCCACGACGACCCACCAGGTCGCGCTGGCTCAGGTCGCCGGTAATCACGAACTTGGAGTTGAACCCAAGGCGTGTCAGGAACATCTTCATCTGCTCGGGCGTGGTATTTTGCGCCTCGTCGAGCACCACGAAGGCATCACTCAGCGTGCGGCCGCGCATGTAGGCAAGCGGGGCAATCTCGATCACGCCGCGCTCCATAAGCTCATCAGTGCGCTCGCGATCCATCATGTCAAAAAGGGCGTC